>CAMYJX010000100.1 GCA_947258825.1 uncultured Pseudomonadales bacterium | reverse complement strand
CTCGGTGTACTCACTGGCGGTTGCCACCACGTCGATAGACGCGCTGGTGATCATGTCCACGTAGTAGTTGGCCCACACCGAAACCTTATCCTTGTAGGCTTTTCGGACCAGGACCGAGGGGCCGTCCACCTTCAGCCCCCCGCCGTCATAGCCGTGATACATCACGTCGGAGCGGTCCTCCGGCAGCACGGCCCCATGAGCCAGCGGCAGCCAGGCCAGCAGCAAAAAGCCGAAAAATGGCCAGCGGCGCAGATCAGTTGCAGCCACAGCCGCCTCCCGAACCGCCTTCAGCACCGCGGGCCCCTTCCCGGGCCTGATACACGTGGTGCATATAGGCCTCAGAAACCTGCGCGCGGCTGAAGCTCATGATGGGATCGGCAAGATTGTTCCGCTCGTAAGGGCTGACCCAGGGCTTCGGCTCCCAGGCGCTGCAACCACCCGTACCCAGCAACAGCGCGCTGAGCATTCCCGCGATTACCAAGATTCTTAGAGCCATCAAAACCTCCTAGAAGAAGAACGTCAGACCGCCGGTGAACTGGATGTTGTGCCGGGTCTCGTCTTTGCCAAGCAGATCGGAATCGAAGACGTGGTCACGGACATCTACATTCAGAGCCAACCAGTCGGTCGGAATGAGCCGATAGCCGAAGCCCAGATTGACGGTGAAGCGGTTGTCACCACCAAACTTGGTGCTTCCAGCGCCAGCAAGCACGTAGGCGCCGCCTTTGAACGCATAACGGTTGCCGACGAACGCCTCTCCAGGAAACAGGTCATAGCCCAGGGAAACGCTGTAGTAGGACAGATCCCTTTCCGAGTCGCTGAACAGAGGTGCGCCGCCACTCAACCGTTCGAAGCTTGTCTGTTCCAGCTCGCTCCTGCCGTAGGCGCCTTCCACGAAGAAATTCTCCGTAACGTGATAGCTGGCTCGAATCCCGTAGACCGGGTTGGTCCCGAAATCCTCGACATTCATGACGCCGCCGAAAACGCCGATTTCGAAGTTCTCCGTATCGATCTGGTCCACGTCCACGGGGTGCCGCTCCGGCTCGCGAACCACCAGCGGTTCGAGCTCGAGGTCTTCACCTTTTGCCGCAAAAGCCTGGGGTGCGCTCATCAGCCAGAGCGTGATCAGGCTTAGAAAAATACGCTGAATCCTGCTTTCCATTGGTTGATCTCTTGGTTGTCGTCCCGACTGGTCAGCACCGTGTGGCGCCTGTATTCCATTCGCAGAATGAAGTGGTTGCTCAAGTAAAGATTAGCACCCGCGCCTGCGTGCACGATCTCATCTTCGCGATCTTCAGCCTGCACGATTGTGGTTTGTGGCTCAGTTCTAATTATTCCCGTGCCGACGGTGAAATACGGTGACAGACGCCACGTTGGAAACGGGAACATCATGATGCTGCCGGTGAGCATGTAGCCGTCTGAAAAATCGCCGAGGATCTGCGCGCCTTCCGCCTGCAGCATGATGTTCGGCGTCAGAGCGAAACCAAGATAGCCGGAGATGGTCGCGGCGCCATCCAGATCTCCGCCGGCCATGCCCATCTCCCAGCGTCGCTTGACGTACTGGGCAATGCCTTTCTCGCCGAAGTCAACGGGCTGACCTTCCAGGTCTAGAGTGTGGCGCATCTGATCGATGTGCACCCACCCCTCCTTCTCCCGGGGCACTCGCACCTTGAACCAGCTGGTGCGCCGTTTGAGGATGACGATCTTGTCCCCCTGGCCCGCGACGTAGAATACGGGGTAGCCCCTGCCCGGCCCGGTGTGCAGCTCGATGAAGGGGTCCGAGACGACCACCGATGGTTCGTAGTCCTCGAACCATGCGCCAGCGCTGCCGCACCAGCAGACAGCCAGCACCAGCAGCCCGCTACGGACCAGTCTGTCAAATAATCGCTCGCTCATGCCGTTTATCCTTCTCCGGCTCGATCAGACTTTCCCTTTCAACCTATTGGGGCACATCAAAGGGGTTGTTGTAGTACTGGCCGCCAATATCGATCCATTCTGCTATCAACTTCAGCTCCGCAGCCGTCAGCCGGCCAGCATGGCTGCCGCCCGGGGCGAACCGGCTAAAGAATCTCGGGCTGAAATTGGCGCCGGCTACCGAAAGCGTCGGCGGTACCGTGATGGGCACCAGCACCGGAATCTGATTGCCGTTGGCGTCGAGAATGAAATCGCCGTTGGCGTCCGTTTCAAAGAGCAGATTTCCGTTACCGTCGGTGGCCTGAACCAGGTTATCCACGAGCGCGTCGTTGACAACGATCTGTTCGTTGTCGTTGAAAAGCAGCTCCCGGTAACTCTTGAAGTGATCCGCTTCATCCGGCGAAGGCCCATCACTCAGGTCCAGCTGAGCCGCTGGCACCATCGCCGCACCAATGGCGTCGACCTCGCCGTGGCAACTGGTGCAGGTGTCGTCGTTGACGACGTTGCCCGCGTTGTCCAGCTCCTGGCGATTTACGGCCCAGATCGGATGGATGTGCGTTTCATAGTTGATGATGATTCGGCACGTCGCGTTCCACAGACCAATGCAGCCCGGATCCACAGGCGCCACGGCGGGTGGAGAGAGCGCTGAGTACTGGTAAGCAAAGGAGGCATCTTTGGCCCGCACGTTGGGGTCCGTCCACACATCGTCGTACACGATATCCATGGCCGGTGCCGGCACGCCGTTGATGCGCGTGTAGACCTCCGCCATGGTTTCACCGGCGTCGGCGAACAGTGCGGGCTCGGTATTGGGGAACGGCGACCCATCCACAGGTGCGCCACCGTTTGCGGAAGGCGCCTCCGCATCCATCCGCCCATGCGGCACCTCACTGGTAGAGGTATGGCAGCCGTTGCAGGTCAGCTCTTCACCCGGTCGCAGCTGCAACCAGTTCTGATGGCGCTCACCCAGGCGACGACCATCGGCGTCAAGCACTTCCGGCCAGAAGGCGACGTTGGCCGGGACCTTCATTCTTACCGAACCATCCGGCTCGATCACGCCGTAGCCAAGGATCTCGCGCATCAGCTGTGCCTGAGAGCGTCCGAAGGCCGTGCCATCCAGATCAACCAGATCGTCATCGGGCATGGAAACCGCTTTCACCAGCCGCAGAAAACGGGCGGGACGCTGGTCGGCCGTCGTCTGCAGCGGGTCGCTGAACGCGGGCAGGTCGGCGACTGAGTTGCCATCGAAATCGTAAACGCTACGGATATTCAGGACGCCGACCGATTCGGCCACAAGATCCGCATCCAGGTCGATCCCCGCTGTCCCGTCCAGAATGACCGGCGGGTTGACCTTGGCCTCCATGACCACCACTTCAGAGTGAACGAAGCCTTCTTCGCCTACGACGATAGGCTGCTGGGTGTCCTCGATAGGGTCATGCATCCAGATGCCGTACAGCGGGTCGGCTTCCTCAAACACGGGATCGATGAGATATTCATCCAGACAGGGCGCGTAGACCGGGTTGAGCGGATCGGTCACCTCATCGATGAGCCGGCACTGGCTCCAGGAGACCAGCAGCCTGTCAGTACCATCGAAGAGTGGGGTCGCGCTGGCATAGCGGCCCTGCAGCGCAGGCAGGTCGTCATCCAGATTCAGATCGCCGGGGATGAGCATCTCCTGGGCATCCGGCAGCAAACCCTGGTGGTTGAAACCGGGCTGATCGTGCTCCACGTAGGCCGCCGTATCAATCGCCACCGGAATGGTGCCCAGCCTTGCAGAGGCGCCGGGCGCGCGCATCTGCACCATCAGGCGCCCATCCGGCAGCTCCTGCGGCTTCATGAATTCCACGGTTTCGCCGTTGGGCCCGGTGTCATGGCTGTGGACGCCATAGAGAAGCTGCAGATTGGTGCCGTCGGGATTAGCCGTATAGAGGCTGATGCGATCCCGGTTGGCAATGTTGTCCCAGCGGCTGAAGACGACTCGGCCGTCAGATAGCACGGCGGGATCGAGATCGGAGCTCTGATTGAAGCTGATCTGGTGAATGTCCGTACCGTCCTCGTTCATGACGTGCAGGGCGTGCGCTTCTTCGTCCCGATCCTCATCAAAGGCGGCGAACTGCGGCTTGCCCTCGTCGAGGAGAATCGCCTTGGCCCGTCGCTGGCGCGTAGAGGAGAAAACGATTCGACCGTCCGGCAGGAAGCGCGGCGCTACGTCCTGACCTTCCTCTGCCGTGATATCCGAGGTGATGACGCGACTGACGGCATTCAATTCCGAGTCGTAGAGCCAGATGTTCCACGTGGGCTGCTCGTCGTCGTCCAGATTCGGGTCCTCGGGCGCCCGCATGGCAAACACGAGTCTGGCTCCATCGTAGGAGACGCTGAGATCTTTGACGTCGTATAGCGGCGGGTTGCCGTCCTCGTCATCCGGAAAGATGCCGGCGGTAAGGGAACGGGTATCGGCGCTGGCTGATGCGCGATCCCGCATCAGCAGTTCGGCGCCCGGGCGAAATTCGGCCGGCTCACGAACGTCCGTTGTCTCCAGATTGCCGTCGTCGTCCACGAGTATCGGTCGCTTTACGTAGACAACAGGGAAATCCTGCACGACGGGGTCGGGATTCTGGCCATTGCCAATCAACGAGGTCGGAGAAGAGCTGCCACCCCCACAGCCGACGACCAGTTGCAGGCTACCCAGCAAGATCAGCCAGCGCAGGCTGGCAGTAACGCTATTCAATCCCACGGTTGTTTTCGGCAGCACCCGGCGACCTCGCTCCGATCAATGACGAGACCCACGAATTCTTTCACAGCCGCTTTTCACCCGTCGTGACGCTGGTCACAGCGAGCGCAGGAATCGCAATTGCGACGTCAATCACGGTTTGCAAGGGAGCATTAGCCGAAGCTACGGCCCCTGAATCAGCCCCCAGGGAAGCGAGGTTTGAACGAGCACTGCCGGGCGCCCGGGAAAGTGTGTTCAGGAGGCGCGCCGCGTGAAGGTCACCGCGGAGCGCCAAAAATTAGAGAGGAGCATGACATGAAGCGAAGAGGTCTTTTCAAGGCCCGCTTGACCCGCGTGTCCCTGTTACTGGCATTGGGCACCGTGCTCTCGACCTCCGCCATGGCGGACAGTCGCGATCAGGCTAAGCGGCTCCACGATCGCATCGCTGGCGTGCCTCCAAGCGAAACCACGCTTACGGCGATGGCGGCCGAGATCGGCGCCAACAGAGAAATCGATGCCGCGCTGATGGCGACCGACGCGCCGGAATTCTACAGCGTCACCCTCAAAAACTTTGCCGCACCGTGGACCAATCGCGATCGCAGCGTATTCGTGCCCCTGAATGACTACATTGCCACCGTCATCGGCATCGTCCGCGACGAGCGGGATTTTCGCGAGATCCTCTACGGCGACATCATCTATGTGGGCACGGGCACCACCAATGGGTACCGCCCGAACGACAACGATCACTATGAGGAGCTGGAGGCCACCGGCGCAGATCTCAGCAACCAGACCACCTTTCGGATGCAGACCCAATCGTCTGTGACCGGGTTGCCGCCGCAGGCGACAGCGGGCGTCATGACGACTCGAGCAGCGGCCAAGGCCTTCTTCATCGACGGCACCAACCGCGCCATGTTCCGCTTCACCCTGGTCAACCACCTGTGTAACGACATGGAACAGGTGATGGACATCACCCGATCGCCGGACCGTATTCGCCAGGACGTATCACGCAGCCCGGGCGGCGACAGCAGAGTATTCCTGAACAACTGCATCGGCTGCCATTCCGGCATGGACCCGATGGCTCAGGCTTTCGCCTACTACGACTACGAATATGACGTGAACGGCGACCCCGACGGCGAATTCGGGGCCATTCACTACAACGACTCCGGAACGACGGATCCCGACACCGGCACCCGGGTGGAATCCAAGTACTTCAACAACGCCAACAATTTCAGCCACGGCTTTGCGACACCCGATGACGCCTGGAGCAACTACTGGCGTGCGGGGCAGAACTCGCTGCTGGGCTGGGACCCGCTCCTGACCGGATCCGGCAGCGGCGCCAAGACCATGGGCCAGGAGCTCGCTCACAGTGACGCCTTTGCTCAGTGTCAGGTGGAAAAGGTATTCACCAACGTCTGCCTGCGGCCGCCTCAGGATACGGCCGATCGAAACCAGATCGACGCCATGGTGAGTTCCCTGCAGGGCAGCGGTTACAACCTGAAGCAGACGTTCGCGGAGTCCGCCGTCTACTGCATGGGCGATTGAAGGCAGAGGTGCATAACATGATGAACGTAAAGATCTTCCGAACGCTCGCCGTCATGCTCCTGGGCCTCACGGTCCTGCAGGGTTGCGGAAGCGGGAGCGGTGCTGCAACCAGCGAGAATCCCGTCACCACAACGGCCAGCGTGAGCAACTATACGGGCCCGGCGCCATCGACGGCCGACGTGCAGGCCTTCAAGCTGAACCTGTGGGACAACCTGGTGCCCAACAATCGCTGCGGTTCCTGTCACAACGGCGGCCAGAACCCGCGGTTCGTTCGCTCCGATGACATCAATCTGGCATACGAATCGGCAAACACCGTGGTGAATCTCGCCGATCCGCAGCTGTCTACCATGGTCGCCAAAGTTCGCGGCGGCCACAACTGCTGGCTGGCAGAGGACAACGCCTGTGCCGATATCATTCAGTCCTACATCGAGAACTGGGCAGGTGATTCCCTGGGCGGCGCTGCCAAAGAGGTGCAGCTGCTCGCACCGCCGCTGCAGATGCCGGGCACCAGCAAAAACTTCCCGGACGATTCAGGGCTGTTTGCGACGAACGTGTACCCACTGCTCACCGCGCACTGCTCCGGCTGTCATTCCGACAACGCGGCCATCCCCCAGTCACCCTACTTCGCCAGCGCTGACGTCGAGGTCGCCTATGAGGCGGTGCAGTCGAAGATAGATCTGGAAACCCCGGCCAACTCCCGACTGGTGATTCGTCTGGGTCGGGAATTCCACAACTGCTGGACCAACAGCTGCAGCAACGACGGCGCCACCATGCAGACGGCAATCACCAACATGGCCGATGACATCGACCCGGATGTGGTGGACCCGGATCTGGTCACCAGCATGGCCCTTGGCCTGCCGGACGGCATCGTCTCCTCGGCAGGTGGACGTCATGAAACCAACGTCATCGCCCTCTACGAGTTCAAGACCGGCGACGGCAATCAGGCCTACGACACCAGCGGCGTCGAGCCTTCCCTCAACCTGACGCTGTCCGGCGACTACGACTGGGTCGGCGGTTGGGGCATCGCGCTCACCGACGGAAAAGCCCAGGGATCTACCACGGCCAGCGCCAAACTCTATGATCAGATCACGGCGACGGGCGAGTTCAGCGTGGAAGCCTGGGTTGCCCCGGCAAATGTAACCCAGGACGGCCCTGCCCGAATCGTCACCTACAGCGGTGGCTCCATGAACCGCAACTTCATGCTGGGTCAGACGCTATATGACTACGACAGTCTGGTACGTAGCGACGTCACCGACGAGAACGGCGAGCCCCAGGTTTCGACGCCCAGCGCGGAGGAGCTCCTGCAGGCTTCACTGCAGCACGTGGTGATGACCTACGACCCGGTGGATGGTCGACAGCTCTACGTCAATGGCGAGCTCGTCGATGCCACCGACCCGCTCGGCCCTGCTGGCCGTTCACAACCGGGTGCTCTCCGAAGCGCAGATTCTGCAGAACTTCGAGGTCGGCGTGGGCGAGAAGTACTTCCTGCTGTTCAACGTCAGCGCCCATACGGGCATCGACGACGCCTATGTGGTGTTCGAGGTCAGCCAGTTCGACTCCTACAGCTATCTGTTCGACGCGCCCTTCTTCGTTATTCTGGACAGCGCGGCGTCACCGGGAACCATCCCGCTGGAGGGCATGCGCATCGGCATCAACGGTCGGGAAGCGACCGTCGGCCAGGCCTATCAGAATCTGGACATGCAGATAACGGACACGGCCTACGACTTCGAGGGACGCCAGTACCTGTCCGAGCTGGGCACCATCATCCCGCTGGAGAAAGGGCCGGACCAGGACGAATTCTTCCTGACCTTCGAGCAGTTGGGTAGTGCCAGCAACGTGGTGGTCGAAGCGGCGCCGACGCCTCCTTCTCCCCCGCCCCCTGTGCCTCGCAGCGAGTTCGCCGGCATCAGGGACTTCGCCGAGATCAATGCCACCATGTCGAGGATGACCGGGGTACCCCACACCGACTCCCAGGTGGCTCAGACCTACGATCTGGTGTATCAGGCAATGCCCGTGCAACCCAGCATCGCGGGATTCATCTCTTCCCAGCAGATGGGCATTACCCAGCTGGCAATCAAATACTGCAGCGCGCTGGTGGACAACACCGGCTGGCGTGCCAGCTTCTGGCCAGGCTTCAACTGGAATGCACCGCTGGCGACGGCCTTCAGCCCGCCGCCCCTGAATGTCAGCGATCCCATAATCGACAGGATGATCGGGCGTAACATCGATACCCAGCCGCTGGTGGCAGATGTCGAGGCAGAACTGCACGCGCTGATCGCCGACCTGCGGTCCGCCCTGAGCGCATGCGGGACCTGCGGCACCGATGCGGAAAAAGTCGAAAACATCATGAAAGGCGCCTGCGCGGCCACGCTGGGCAGCGCCGCCATGCTGGTTCAGTAAAGGCTTGATCGACGAACGTTGACTGAGAAACCGAGGATTGACGATGCCTAGAATACGCAAACGCAAATACGACGATCCCCTGCGACACCCGGACCACAGCCGTCCTCGGACCCGGCGTGACTTTCTTTCCCAGGGTTTCATCCTGGGTGGCGCAACGGTGCTCGGCGGCGCAGCGCTGTCGCTGGGACCCGGGCGGGCGCAGGCAGTCCTGTCCCCGGATCTGCAGAACCTGATCGACAACGACCTGCTGACAGATTGCAGCATCAAGGCGCTGGGCGCCGGCAAAATTCCGTTCATCTGCTTCGACCTCGCGGGTGGATCCAACCAGGCGGGTTCCAACGTGCTGGTGGGTCAGCGCGGCGGCCAGCTGGACTTCCTCAGCACCGGCGGTTACGAACGCCAGGGACTTCCCGGGGACATGGTACCGTCCATCGTCAACCCGAATACCGGCACCAACGACAACGTCGATCAGTCCCTGGGATTGGCGTTTCACTTCGACAGCGCCTTTCTGCGGGGCATGATGACGAAGGTGTCCCCTGGGACCGCCGCCAACATCAACGGCGCCGTCATTCCCGCCCGTTCTGACAACGACACCGGCAACAATCCGCACAACCCCATGTACGGCATCGCCAAAGCCGGCGCCGACGGGTCGCTGCTGACCCTGGTCGGCTCGGAAAATTCAGACTCCGGTGGTAACTCCATGGCCCCGGCATCTCTGATCGACCTGAAGATCCGACCAACCAAGGTAGACCGGCCCAGCGATGTTACCGGCCTGGTGGACGTTGGCGATCTCACCAGCGTGCTGCGTCAGGAGGACGCCGTTGCGGTCATGGAATCCATCTACCGGATCAGCGACATCAAGATGCGCGATATGGACACCAACCAGACCATCACCACCGATGACGTGGTCAAGGATCTGGTGCGCTGCGGCTACCTTAAGAGCGCGGATCTGGCGGACCGATTTGCCAACCCCAACACGCTGGACCCCACCACCGACCCCACCATCGTGGGTGCTGGAGGCATTTTCAGCACGGCGGAATTCACCGCCAACGATCGCAGCGCCGGCGAGTTTCGCAAGACGGCTTCGGTGATGAAGATGGTGGTCAACGGTTTCGCCGGTGCCGGTACCATCGAGATGGGCGGCTACGACTATCACGGCGGCCGTCGCGCCGAGGGGGAAGTGAAAGACTTCCGCGCCGGACAGTGCATGGGCGCCTGCCTGGAGTATGCCGCCCGGCAGGGCGTGCCGCTGATGCTCTACGTCATGTCCGATGGTTCTCTGTCTTCCAACGGCACCATCGACGACACGGTGGACGGCCGCGGCAAAGGTGAGTGGACCAGCGACAACAGCTCCACCGCGGCGACATTCTTTCTGGTCTACGATCCCAACGGCAGGCCAACCCTAATCGGCGGCACGCCGGAGGAACAGGCCCTGCACCAGCAGATCGGATACATGCGACCGGACGGGTCGGTTGAGACCGCGGCGACGCCGGCCGCCGGCAACGTCAATCTGCTGGCAGAGACGGTGATCCTGAACTACATGGCGCTGCACGGCGAGCAAAGCGACTTTGCCACCCAGTTCCCGGGACACGGCCTGGGCAACAGCACACTGCAGGACAGCCTGACGGCCTTTCAGCCCATCGTCACCGGCACCATCAGCTGACCCTGATCGTCTAACCTTAAGATAGGCGGCGAGACCGAGCGCTTACGCTTCCGGTTTCACCGCCCGCTATCCATCACGGCAAAAGGTTAGACCATGTCCGAGATGATGTCCGAGATGATGACCGAGCAGACATCGCTGCTGGCCTGCCCGCGCTGCGACCAACCGCTCGAAGGTTGGCAGTGCCGGGCCTGTCAGGTGGCGTTCCCCGTGCACGACGGCATCCCGTGGCTGTTTGCCGATCCGGGGGCCGCCATCACCGAATGGCAGAATCGCTGGCAGCACGCCCTGGCCCGGATAGATGCCGATCGGCAGTCAGTGCGGTCGGCACTTAAAGGCCAGCTCTCGGCACCCACCCGGCGACGCCTCGACGCGCTGGCGCAGGGCTACGCGGAACACCGTGCGCAGCTGGACGCGATTCTGGCACCGCTGAAACTTTCCCAGGGCAGCCGGTTGGATACCCACCTGGCGCTGCGAACTCGGTTGCCCGGCACCCAGGGCATTCTGAGCTACGATGCCAATGTGCATCGTGACTGGTGCTGGGGGGAATCAGAGAACGAGGCAGCCTTGAGTGAAGTCACCGCCGTGCTGAACGGTACGTCGGCATCCCGCGTGCTGATACTGGGCGCCGGCGCCGGACGGCTCGCCTACGACCTGCATCGGACGCTGCAGCCGGCTCTGACGGTGGCCATGGATCTGAACCCCCTGCTCGCCTACGTCGGCCACCGCGTCTGCCTCGGCGAGGTGGTCGAGCTGACGGAGTTCCCCCTCGCGCCTCTGACCCCTGAACAGGGGGCGATAAAGCGAAGGCTACAGGCTCCCGAGCCCGCGGGGACCGGCCTGCAGTTCGTGCTGGCAGACGTGATGCGGCCGCCGTTCCAGCCAGGCAGCTTCGACCTGGTCATCACGCCCTGGCTGCTGGACGTCATCGAAGGGGGTGCGGCGCCGGTGCTCGCACGCATCAATCATCTGCTGATCGACGGAGGCACATGGGTCAATCACGGATCCGTGGCGTTTCAGAGCCCAGATCCGGCGCTCAGGCTCACGCTCGAAGAGCTCGGTTGCCTGGCGACGGAGATGGGGTTTCAGACAACCACCGGCCGCGAAGCCAGCCTTCCCTACATGAATTGCCCCGACAGCAGGCACGGCAGGATAGAAACGGTTTCCACCAGCAGCGCGCGTAAGGTTGAGACCCTCCAGAAACCGGAGAAACATCGAGCCCTACCGGACTGGATAGTGACGGGTAAGTGCCCCGTGCCGGCCCTTTCATCATTTCAGAACCAGGCCATGAGCACGCGCATCCATGCGTTCATCATGTCGCTGATCGACGGCCGGCGAAGCCTCAAAGACATGGCCCGGGAGATGGAAGCGCAACAGCTGATGACCCGCCAGGAAGGGGAGGAAGCGCTGCGAGGTTTTCTCACCAAGATGTACGACGAAGCAGGCCGCAGCTCGGCGCTTTAGGGATCACTGGGCTATCGGGTCAGACGGTGGACGGAATCAGCACCGGCTCGCCGGGCATTTCGGCGTCATTCTCAAAACTTACTACATCCCAGGCGTCCTCGCAGCGAAGCAGTGCTTGCGCGAGTTTGTTATTCAGGGTGTGCCCGGACATGTATCCGTGAAACTCGCCCAGCATGGGTTGGCCCAGCAGGTACAGATCACCAATGGCGTCCAGCACCTTGTGCTTGACGAACTCATCATCGTAACGCAGACCCTCTTCGTTGATCACCTTGACGTCGTCTATGCCCACCGCATTCTCCAGGCTTGAACCGAGGCAGCGGTTGATGGCCCGGGCTTGATTGAGATCACGAATCAGCCCGAACGAACGGGCCCTGCTTACCTCGTCCACGTAGGAAACCCTGGCAAAGTCGAACTCCGCTTCCTTGGGGTAACGGTCGTAAACGGGATGATCGGCCACAAAGGTATAACTCGCCTTGAACCCGGGAAAGGGTTTGAGCAAGGCCAGGGCTTCCCCTTGCGTCACCCTGATTTCCCGTTTGATGCGAACGAACGCTCTTGGCGCCTTCTGCGATTTCATGCCTACCGATCGAATCATGTCGACAAAGGGCGCCGCGCTGCCGTCCATGATTGGAACCTCTTCGCTGTTCAGCTCGACGATGAGGTTATCTATGCCAAGCCCCCAAAGGGCGGAAAGCAGATGTTCTACCGTGGCTACCTGCACCCCGTTTTCAGACAGGGTCGTCGAGAGGGTGGTATCCGAAACGCCGCTGGGCCGTGCCCGGACTATCGCGTTCTGCAGATCGCTTCGAACGAACACAATGCCCGTATTCTCGTCGGCAGGCCGCAGGGTCATCCGGACCTTTTTGGCCGAATGCACACCGATTCCAATCGCGTGGACCGGTCTTCTAATTGTTCTTTGACGCATCAGTTTGCTAATTGCGGGCAAATCGGTGGCAACTCGGCGGACTATACAGGGTCCGCACCTCAATATGAAGAAAAAATGGAGGCCCGGGGCGCTTTGGTACAAAAGGCTCGCAAATCTGAGAACCGGTTCCCGAAATAGGCTTTTCCAGAAGAAAAACAGAGTGTTACCCGATTTTCAGGTATGATCCTGCGGTAAAAAAACCGCCGGGCACTCCAGCATCCTGAAGAATTCAG
>CAMYJX010000099.1:2051-10187 GCA_947258825.1 uncultured Pseudomonadales bacterium | reverse complement strand
ATCGAGATGCACGGTCTCGGCGACGCCATTCTCAAGGGGCGCACCCTAATTGGAGACAATCCATTCGGCGTGGTTCTGGCCGATGATCTGTGCTTCGGTAACGCCACCGGGGTCCTTGCCCAGATGGTCAATCTGTTCAAGCAGTTTCGCTGCAGCATCGTTGCCATCGAGGAAGTCCCGGCAGACGATGTCTCGGCCTATGGTGTGATTGCCGGGGATGCCATCAGCGATAGGTTGTTCCGGGTCACCGACATGGTTGAGAAACCGGCGCCGGAGGATGCCCCGAGCAATCTGGCCATCATCGGTCGCTACGTATTGACCCCCGACATTTTCGACATCCTCGATGAGACGCCGCCCGGCAAGAATGGTGAGCTGCAGATCACTGACGCGCTGCTGCGGCAGGCCCGTGAAGGGTGCGTAATTGCTTACAAGTTCGATGGCAAGCGGTTCGACTGCGGCTCTATCGACGGTTTCGTGGAAGCCACCAACTACTGCTATAAGCTGAAGTACGGCGAATCCGGGTGAATCAGGTCGGGTTCGAGCTGGCGGCGGATCTGCTACGGGCCCGACCCTCGCAGCCGGTGCATCTGGAGGCCGCGCTGCCCATTGAAGAGCTGCCAACACCGGCGCTGCTGCTCGACGCAGACGCGCTGGAGCGCAACCTGCAACGGATGGCGGAATTTCTTCGGGGCCGCGGGAAGGGGTTCCGCCCCCATGCGAAGACCCATAAATGTCCCTTGATCGCTGCCAGGCAGCTGGAAATGGGCGCCGCCGGCATCTGTGCGGCCAAAGTTTCTGAAGCGGTTGTTCTGGTGAACGCGGGGGTAGGCAAGGTCCTGCTGACTTCGGCGATCATGACGCCCGCCAAGGCCGATATCCTCGCCGGTCTCTCGCTGGATGCGGAGAGGCTGGACGTGGTGGTGGACAGCGATGAAGGGCTGGCGCTGCTGCAGCGCGCGGTGAGGCCAGATTCCGATCTGGGCGTTCTGGTAGACGTCGACGTCGCCATGGGGCGCACGGGAACCCGTGATCTGGAACAGATTAAAAGGCTGGCGGATGCCGTCACGGCAACGCCGGGACTGCGCTTTCGCGGCGTTCAGCACTATGCCGGGCATCTGATGCATACGGCCCCCTATGAAAAGCGGCGGGACCGATCGCTGAAGCTGTGGGAGACCGTTGCAGGCATGGTTGATGCTCTCGCCGCCAGCGGCTTTCATTCACAGGTGGTAACCGGCGGCGGAACGGGCACCTACGACATCGACAGCGAAGTGCGCTGCATCACGGATCTTCAGGTGGGCAGCTATGTATTCATGGACCAGGAATATCGTCTGATAGGTAGCCGTGAGGGCGAGCACTTCGATGACTTCGAGGTCGCGCTGCAGGTCGCCACAACGGCGATCAGTCAGCCGGTTGCGGGGGTCATTACCGTAGACGGCGGTTACAAGGCGTTTGCGTCGGATTCGGTGAATCCCGTGCCGTTGGATCTGGCTGACTCAGAGTATCGCTTCGCAGGGGACGAGCATGGTGTTCTGCTGCTGGGTTCGGGATCCCAGGAGCCCTTGCTCGGAACCGTGCAACGTTTCATTACGCCCCATTGCGATCCTACTGTTAATCTCTACGATTACTACTGGCTGTGTTCGAACGGGCTCGCGACGGATATGTGGCCCATCTCAGCCCGCGGTTGCTCGTGGTAGCGGTGCATTGAACTTACTGGAGGCAGGTTCGTGTTAGAGATTGTGCAGGCCGGCGGCTGGCTGATGGTTCCCATACTGCTGTGTAGCGTGATCGCTGCGGCCATCAGCGTGGAACGCCTGTGGACGCTCCAGCGTTCACGGATAACGCCGAAAAACCTTCTTGCCCAGGTATGGAGCGCTCTGAAGACCGACTCGATGGATTCCCAGAAGCTTCGGGAATTGCGAGCGTCGAGCCCGCTTGGCCAGGTTCTGTCCGCCGGATTAGGGAACGCCAAGCGCGGCAGAGAGGTCATGAAGGAAGCCATGGAGGAGGCGGCCGCGCAGGTGGGCCATGATATGGAGCGCTACCTGACGTCGCTGGGCGTCATCGCCTCCATCTCCCCGCTCATCGGCCTTCTGGGCACTGTGGTTGGGATGATCAAGGTTTTCACCGCGCTCATGCTGGAAGGCGCCGGCAACGCCAACGTGCTGGCCGGTGGCATATCCCAGGCGTTGATCACCACGGCTGCCGGTCTTTCGGTTGCTATTCCGGCGCTGATGTTTCACCGTTTTCTGCTCCGGAGGGTCGACGAGCTCATGATCACCATGAGTCAGGAGGCAGTAAAGCTGGTAGACATCATGCAAGGCGGGCCCGAGGAAGAACCCAGACTATGATGTTTGAACGCCGGCGGCGGGAAGATTCTGGCGTCGATCTAACCCCGCTGATCGATGTCGTTTTTCTGCTGCTCATTTTCTTCATGGTCTCCACGACCTTCATCCGGGAAACCCAGCTGAAGATCGATCTGCCGGAAGCCAGCGGCGAGCTTCAGGAGATCGAGGAGGATATCGTGGAAATCACCGTAGACAGGCTCGGTGACTACGCGGTCAACGACCGACTGCTTGTCAACAACGAGCTGGCCACACTGCTTCGAGCGCTGGATGAAGTCCTCGCGACCCGGAACCCCGATGTCCGGGTGATCATCACGGCCGATGCCAATGCCGCTCACCAGGCGGTGGTGCGGGCGATGGATGCAGCCGGTAAAGTAGGCCTCTCGCGAATCAGCATTACTACCAAGCAGCCGGAACAAGAAGAGTAATTCCACCTTGACCGCCGTGGTGCAACAGGAGCAGGGAGTTGAGCCCCCGGCTGTCAGTGGCCCTGAGGGCACGGGCGACTGGGGCATCTACCGACGCCTGCTCAAATACGTACGCCCATATTGGCCGCTTTTCCTGGTCTCTGTCGTCGGATTCATGATCGGCAATGCCGCTGAGGCCTACTTCGTAAACCTGTTCGGTAATCTGATCGACACCTGGGAGGAGGGGTGGGGAGACAGCGTCAGGATGATCCCGCTGCTGATGCTGGGCGCCGCTCTGGCCAGAGGTCTGGGTGAAGTGCTGGGCGAAATACTGCTGAGCCAGATCTCGTTCAGCGTGGTTCACAAAATCCGCACCCAGCTCTTCGATCAGCTGTTGCTCATGCCCAGCTCCTATTTCGATGCCAGCTCCCACGGCCACCTGGTTTCGCGCATCACCTATAACGTGGCGCAGCTGCGTGACACCGGTACCGATGCTTTGAAAACCATCATCCAGGATGGCGGCAAGGTCCTCGTCTATGTGGCCTACATGCTTTACCTGAGCTGGAAGCTCACGCTGATCTTTGTCCTGACCGCACCCATCGTGGCCCTCGTAGTGCTCTATGCAAGCCGTCGCTTCCGACGGATCAGTCGGAGAATCCAGAACTCCATGGGGGACGTTACCCACGTGGCGTCCGAGGCGGTTTCGGGGTATCGAGTCGTGCGGATCTTCGGCGGCGAGCCCTACGAACGCGATCGGTTTCATCGTTCCAGCCGGTACAACCGAAGACAGAATCTGAAGATGGTGGCAACCAAGGTCACCAGCACTCAATTCATCCAGGTCTTCATCGCGGCAGCGCTGTCTGTGCTCATCGTGCTGCTGTTTCGTCCGGAGATCGGCGGCGACCTCAGCACCGGACAGGTGGTTACCTTTCTCGGGCTTGCGGGAATGCTCACGCGGCCAATTCGCAAGCTGTCAGAAGTCAACGCCAGACTGCAGCGTGGGCTGGCGGCGGCAGAAGACGTCTTCGGCCAGATGGATCAGCCATCGGAGTCGGATGAAGGTAAACGGGAAGCCGATCGGGTAGAAGGTCGGCTGGAATTCCGGCACCTGAACTTTGCCTATGACCGGGGACCGGGGATCGTCCTGCACGACATCAATCTCGTGATCGAGCCGGGCATGACCGTGGCCCTGGTAGGCAAATCGGGCAGCGGCAAGTCTACTCTGGCGAGTTTGATTCCCAGGTTCTACGAGCCCAGCTCCGGACAGATTCTCCTGGACGGCCATCCCCTGGCCGACTATCGGCTTGCCGATCTGCGGCGGCAGATCGCTTTGGTGACACAGCAGGTGACGCTTTTCAACGACACCCTTGAGCGCAATATCGCCTATGGAGATCTTGCTCAGACCAGCCAGGAGGCCGTGGACAATGCGATTCGCCGCTCCCATGCCCACAGCTTCATTGACGAGCTTCCCGAAGGTCTGCAGACGATGGTGGGGGATGACGGGGTGCTGCTGTCCGGGGGTCAGCGTCAGCGCGTGGCGATAGCGCGAGCATTGTTGAAGGATGCCCCACTCCTGATTCTGGACGAAGCAACTTCTGCTCTGGATACCGAGAGCGAGCGACATATTCAGTCGGCGCTGGATGAAGTGATGCGGGGGCGCACGACGCTGGTCATCGCGCACCGGCTTTCCACCATCGAGAAGGCTGACCTGATCGTGGTTATGGAAGACGGCAGGATCGTCGAAACCGGAGACCATCAGTCGCTGCTGGCGGAAGACGGCGTCTATGCGGGCCTTTACGACGCCCAGTTCTCTGACGGCATGGCCGGCGAGCCGGCAAAGGCGCTCGCAGGATGGAAGCATCTGCCCAGTTCTCGGCAGCAGCACCCTGTGGGCTACTCTGAGCGGGCACTCAACCCGCTGGTTCGAGCCTGGTATTCGAACGCGCGTTGGGTAAGGGTGCTTTCCCCGCTGTCCTGGCTTTTCCGTTGGGTAGTGCAACGCCGCCGTTTGGCTTATCTGACCGGCAGGAAAACGCCGTGGCGCGCGCCGGTGCCCGTAGTCATCGTCGGCAACGTGACCGTTGGCGGCACTGGGAAAACGCCCCTCGTAGTCTGGCTGGTCAGCTGGTTGAAATCGCTGGGGTTCAATCCCGGCGTCGTATCCGGGGGTTATGGTGGCGATGCACGCTCGGCCCCCCGGCTGGTGACCGAGGACGCTGACCCGGATGACGTTGGAGATGAGCCGCTGCTGATCGCCGCCCGAACAGGGGTGCCCGTGATCGTGTGCAAGGATCGGGTTGCGGCCTCACAGCACCTCCTGGATCAGCACCCGGTGGTGGATATTGTGGTGGCGGACGACGGTCTGCAGCACTACGCCCTGGCCCGGGATGTTGAAATCGTGGTGCTCGATGGCAATCGCGGTGCGGGCAACGGGCTGTGCCTGCCGGCAGGCCCGCTGCGAGAACCACTCAACCGTCTGGAGGGCGTAGATCTCGTGGTCGCCAACGGCAATCTGACCGGCCTGGCGGAGGATGAGATTCTGATGCAGGCAGAGCCAACGGCTTTCGTCCGGGTGGCCGATGCCCACAGGGTGGATTGTGACGCCTTTGTGGCCATGCATCGCGAAGTGCATGCGGTGGCCGGCATCGGCAATCCGTCTCGCTTCGCGCTGACCCTGCGAGAAATGGGTCTGGAACCGCAGCTTCACCCGCTGCCGGATCATCACCGCTATCGAGGTGACGAAGTGCTCTTTGATGACGACTGGCCGGTTGTTGTGACGGAGAAAGATGCAACCAAATTGCAACGTCTGTCAGGCACGCCCGCGAACTGCTGGTATCTGGAGATCGACACCGCCATGGCCCCGGGGGCGGAAGAAAAGCTCCAGGAACTGCTCAGGGTTCACGGAATTGGCAGCTGATGGGCAACGCTTTCAACGTCGTCATTCCGGCAAGGTACGCCTCGACCCGGCTGCCGGGAAAGCCCCTCGCCGATATCTGTGGGCAGCCCATGATCCTGCACGTGGTATCCCGTGCTTTAGACAGCGGAGCCGCTGAGGTCGTCGTGGCAACAGACGACGAGCGGGTAGCGGAAACGGTATCCGGCGTCGGTTATGAAGTCGCTCTCACGCGAGCGGATCATGCGTCGGGTTCGGACCGGGTCATGGAGGTGGCCGCTCAGCGTGGCTGGAAGGAAGACGTCCGGGTGATCAACGTGCAGGGCGATGAGCCGCTGATACCGCCGTCGGTGATCGCTCAGGTCGCCGAACTGCTCGAGGCGCCGGGGTCCGTGGAAGTCGCGACGCTGTGTGAACCGCTGGCCGGTCGCGGCGCGCTCTTTGACCCCAACGTTGTCAAGGTGGTCAGGTCGCAACAGGGGCTGGCGTTGTACTTCTCGCGAGCACCCGTCCCCTATGCCCGGGAGGAGTTTGCTGCGGCGCAGATTGGCTCAGCCGAAGCTCGGCCGCTGCCGCGACCGGATCTCTGGTTTCGTCACATTGGCATCTACGGCTTCACGGTCCGGTCGCTGTCCCGCTTCGTCGAGCTTCCCCAGAGCGCTTTGGAAAGCATCGAAGCGCTTGAGCAGCTGCGAATGCTCGATTTCGGTATGGCGATACGTGTCGAAGAGGCCGTGGCCCCGGTGCCGGGTGGGGTCGATACGCCTCAGGACCTGATGCGAGTTCGTGAGGTTGTTGGTGCAGCCGGAGATTGAGCCAGGCGCCACCGGCTGGCCCCTATACTGGCCGGGGTTTCTCGACCAGCCTGCGGCAGACCAATTGTTTTTGCGCCTGCGTGAAGAAATCGTCTGGCAATCTGAGACGTTCAGCCTCTATGGGCGAACCTGCCGAGTGCCCCGGCTCGTTTCCTGGTTCGGTGATCCGGGTTTGAACTACCGCTATACCGGAGCCGATCATCGTTGCACCGGCTGGCATCCGGTGCTGAAAACCCTGCGTCAGGAGCTGCACGAGCGATGTGGGCTCGTGACCAACCTCGTGCTTCTGAACCGCTATCGGCATGGCCAGGATTCCATGGGATGGCATACCGATGACGAGCACGGGCACCAGCCGCTGGTTGCGTCCATCAGCCTTGGCAGCACGCGGCGATTTCTTACCCGACCTGCTGCAGGTCAGCCTTCGGCGCGTTGGGATCTGGAGCACGGCTCGCTGCTGTTGCTGGATGGACGTGAGCCGCATGCGCTCCCCAAGACGCGCCGACCAGTCGCGGAGCGTATCAATCTCACCTTCAGGTTTCTGGAGCCGCGGTGACCCGCGGTGTCGATCTCTCAGCCTGTAATACGTTGGGTTTGCCTGCACGTGCAGATCGTCTGATCGCCATCGAAAAAGAAGCGCAGCTCGTCGATCTGCTGGCGGACGAAGCCCCGAACAACAGGCCGCTTCAGCTGCTTGGAGGTGGAAGCAACGTCGTTTTGAAATCGTACCTGCCGGGAACGGTGGCGCTGATGCGCACCCGAGGCATTCGTTGGGAGCGTGCTGGTCGTGGCTTCGTCAGCGTAACCGCAGCGGCGGGCGAACGCTGGCACGATCTGGTTCGTTGCACCCTGGGGCAGGGTTGGTCGGGGTTGGAGAATCTGGCACTCATCCCGGGATCTGTCGGTGCAGCGCCGATGCAGAATATCGGTGCGTACGGCGTGGAGCTGGCGGACCGATTGGTCAGCCTGCGGGCCCTGGACTCGAAAGACGGTTCGATTCATGTCTTCGATGCAGACGCCTGCGGATTTGGTTACCGCGACAGCCGCTTCAAGGCTCATGACGCCGGCCGCTTCATTGTCCTGGAGATTACCTTGGCCCTGTCTGAGAAACCGCGTCCCATGGTCGACTACCCGGATGTACGCGATGAGCTGCAGATGATGGGCTGCGATGAGCCTTCGGCACTACAGATCGCAGAGGCAGTCGTGCGGATTCGCAGGCGAAAACTGCCGGATCCCCGCATCCAGGGTAACGCCGGCAGCTTCTTCAAGAACCCGGTGATACCTCGAGCGCGTGCCGAGGAGCTGAGGCAGCGGCACCCCCACCTGAGTTTGCGGCACAGCGGTGACGGCAGGGTAAAGCTATCGGCCGCCCAGCTGATCGACGGTGGCGGCTGGAAAGGCCAGCACCGGGGCCGGGTGGGCGTGTGGAAACGCCAACCCCTGGTGTTGATCAACCTTGGAGGAGCTACTGCGGCGGATGTGCTCCAGCTGGCAGAGGCCATCCGCAACGACGTGGTTGACCGTTACGGGGTCGATCTTGAAATCGAACCCCGCGTCATTGGTAAGGATTGGGGTAAGGATTGGGCTAAGGATTGGGGTAAGGATTGGGGTCAGGACTGATCGCTCGTCCTCGTGATCACGCCCTGAGCCTTCAGCTCCGTTTCCCGCTGCCTGCGCTTCAC
>CAMYJX010000099.1:0-1880 GCA_947258825.1 uncultured Pseudomonadales bacterium | reverse complement strand
CGAGGTTCTGGCCGTCGTCTCCAGCGGGGGCTCCCTGAGCCGCGGAGGCTGGTTTGGGGGGGCGGCTGTCGGCGCCGGAGAGGCTGGCGCGATCGCGGTGCGGGCGACGCTTGCTTTGCGCTATCGTTTCGGCAGCGGGACGGCGCTCCTCCAGGGGGATAATCTCCGCCCGGGCCGTTTCCTTCGCCTGCTGATCGGGCTTTTCTCTGCCAGAGGGCTCGCCCGATTCACGGCGCTTGCTCTCGGCAGGAGCTTCGCGGCCCCGGTTGCCGGTATCGGTTGCGCCGTCGCGGCGGCTTTCACCGCGACGCCCACCGTCGTTGCCGCGTTCCTGACGCTGCCTACTCTGGTCGCTCCGCCCACCGCGCCTGGCGTTGTTACGGCCGTTCTGGCCTTCTCCTGCGCCCTCAGTGCGGCCGGCGCTCTTCCTTTCGCCGCCCTTCTGGCTTTGCTTTCCATCGCGTCGAGAACGCGTTTCGCGATTTTCGTCTCCCGATTGTCGAGACCGCTGCCTGGATTTTCCATCGTCGGCAGCCTGGGGCCTGGATGCCTGACCGTCGCGCTTGCGAGGGGTCGAAGCCGGCTGGCTGGCTGCTGGCTCGTCGCCTCCGGGCCCGAACAGCGTCGCGACCACCCGTTTCAGAAACCCAGGGCCGGACGAACCGGAATCGGCGGGCGCAGTCGCTTGCTTTGCGGCGCCGCCCGATTTCGCGGTGGAAGTCGTCGCTCCAGCACCTTCTTCCGGCTGGCTTCCAGAGCTGCTGGGCATGGGCCCGCTTGGCTGAATGGCCTGAACCGCTGCCTGGCGAGGTGCCGGCGGTGCGTCTTTCTTTTCCTCCAACGCGATCGGCTGCTCTCCGGTCTGGGTCAGTTCGAAGCTGGCTTTGCCGATTTCCTCGGAAACCTGATCTTCGCGTATCCGCTGAACCTCATAGTGAGGTGTTTCCAGGTTCACGTTCGGAATGATCACCAGGTGCGCGCCTGTCCGAGCCTCAATTTCCGCGACCTCTTTTCGTTTTTCGTTGAGGAGATAGGCGGCGACGTTCAATGGAACCATCGCGCGGATCATCGAGCTGCGGTCTTTCAGCGCCTCCTCTTCCATGATTCGGAGAATACCCAGAGCCAGCGAGCGGATGTCGCGTATGCGGCCCTGCCCGCTGCAGCGAGGGCAGACTTCCGTCGTCAGCTCGTCCAGAGAGGGGCGGAGGCGCTGACGTGACATCTCCATGAGGCCGAAGCGGGAGATGCGGCCAACCTGAACCCTCGCTCGATCGGCTTCCAGAGCCTCACGCATTTTGTTCTCGACGGCTCGCTGATTCTTCACGTTGCCCATGTCGATGAAGTCGATGACGAGCAGGCCACCCACATCACGCAGTCGCAGCTGCCGGGCGATTTCTTCTGCTGCTTCCAGGTTGGTGTTCAGCGCTGTTTCTTCGATATCAGCGCCTTTGGTTGCGCGGGCCGAGTTGATGTCAATGGATACCAGCGCTTCGGTGGGGTCGATGACGATGCTGCCGCCGGACGGCAGTTTTACCGTGTGGTGGAATGCGGTTTCAATCTGACTTTCGATCTGGTACCTGTTGAAAAGTGGAATGCTGTCCGAGTAGTACTTCACCCGGTCCTTGTAGTGGGGCATCACCTGCTCGATGAAGACGCGGACTTCCTCGTATGCTTCCTTTCCGTCGATCAGTACCTCGCCGATATCCTTGCGAAGGTTGTCGCGAATGGCGCGCAGGATGACGTTGTTTTCCTGATAGATAAGGGTGGGTGCCCGCTCGGTTTCTTCGGCCTTCTGCACGGCGTCCCATAGCTGTAGCAGGTAGTCGAGGTCCCATTGCAGCTCTTCGGCGCTGCGGCCGACGCCGGCGGTGCGAACGATG
>CAMYJX010000098.1 GCA_947258825.1 uncultured Pseudomonadales bacterium | reverse complement strand
AGCGCCGCCGTCAGCGTCGTCTTACCATGGTCTACGTGACCAATCGTTCCCACATTAACGTGCGGCTTAGTTCGCTCAAATTTCGTCTTGGACATGGTTGGTACCTTATCTCCCGTCGTCAGATTTCAAGGTTTCTTCTTTCAGAACGCTTTGCTGGATTCGCTCGCCGGAGCTTCCTTTGCGCCGGCGACGCGCACAACCGCTGACACTCTGATATCCGTCTGGTTGCCGTCTACTTGCTGGCAATGCTTGCCGCAATGCTGTCGGGCACGTCCGAATACTTGCAGAACTCCATGGTATAGGTAGCTCGCCCCTGCGTGGCGGAGCGAAGGTCGGTTGAGTAACCGAACATCTCCGACAGCGGAACGTCCGCGCGCACAATCTTGCCGGCGGGATTTTCATCCATCCCGTTGATGAGGCCTCGTCGCCGGTTGAGGTCTCCGACCACGTCGCCCATGTAGTCCTCCGGAGTAACCACTTCGACGCTCATGATGGGCTCCAGCAGCACGGGCTTGGCCTTGAGCGCGCCGTCCCGCAAAGCCATGGAACCGGCAATCTTGAAGGCCATCTCGGAGCTGTCCACCTCGTGGAAAGAGCCGTCATAGAGGGTGGCTTTGACATCTATGAGCGGATATCCGGCCAGCACGCCGTTCTGCATCTGCTCCTGAATGCCTTTGTTCACCGCAGGTATGTATTCTCTGGGGACCACGCCGCCGACGATCTCGTCCACGAACTCGTAGTGAATATCATCTTCACCCGGCAACGGCTCCAGCTTCAGCCAGACGTGCCCATACTGGCCCCTACCACCAGACTGCCGGACGAACTTGCCCTCCACGTCAACGCTGGTTCGAATCGTCTCGCGATAAGCCACCTGCGGTTTGCCAATGTTCGCTTCGACGCTGAATTCGCGCTTCATGCGGTCGACAATGATATCCAGATGCAGCTCGCCCATGCCCGAGATGATGGTCTGGCCCGACTCTTCATCCGTCTTCACCCGGAAAGACGGATCCTCCTGAGCCAGCTTGCCAAGAGCGACGCCCATTTTTTCCTGATCGGCAACGGACTTGGGCTCAACGGCGACCGAAATAACCGGCTCCGGGAACTCCATACGCTCAAGGGTAATGACCTTGTCCATGGCACACAGGGTGTCACCCGTAGTGACGTCCTTCAGGCCGATCGCGGCGGCGATATCCCCCGCGCGGACTTCCTTTATCTCGTTGCGGTTGTTGGAGTGCATCTGCACCATCCGCCCAACGCGCTCGCGCTTGCTCTTGACCGGGTTGTAGACCTGGTCTCCCGAGCTGAGAACGCCCGAATAAACGCGGAAAAAGGTGAGCGTACCGACAAATGGATCGGTCGCGATCTTGAACGCCAGCGCAGCAAAGGGCGCGTCGTCGTCGGCACCCCGGGTATCCAGGTTCTCGCCGTCCTCCAGCACGCCTTCGATGGGCTTCACCTCCGTCGGCGCCGGCATGTACTCGATCACCGCGTCAAGCATCGCCTGAACACCCTTGTTCTTGAATGCAGAACCGCACATGGCAGGAACGATCTCGTTGGCAATGGTGCGAATCCGCAGCCCCGTCTTGATCTCGTCCTCTGTCAGCTCACCGCCTTCCAGATACTTGTCCATGAGCTCTTCGTTCGCTTCGGCAGCGGACTCCACCATCTGCTCGCGCCAGTGGGCGGCCTCATCAGCCATATCCTCAGGGATCTCACCCAAATCGTAGGAGAGACCCTGATCTTCTTCGTTCCAGAGGATCGCTTTCATCCGGATGAGGTCGATCACGCCCTTGAAGTTTTCCTCCGCGCCGATGGCAAGCTGAATCGGCACCGGGTTGGCGCCAAGGCGGTCCTTGATCTGATCGACAACGCGCAGGAAATCCGCACCGGCCCGGTCCATTTTGTTGACGAACACAATGCGCGGAACCTCGTAACGGTTTGCCTGGCGCCAGACGGTTTCCGACTGCGGCTCAACGCCTGAAGTACCGCAGAAAACGACCACGGCGCCATCCAGCACCCGCAGGCTCCGCTCCACCTCGATGGTGAAATCCACGTGCCCGGGCGTATCGATAATATTGACGCGATGCTCATCGAACTGCTGGTTCATACCGCTCCAGAAGCAGGTAGTCGCCGCAGACGTGATGGTTATACCGCGCTCCTGCTCCTGCTCCATCCAGTCCATGGTGGCAGCCCCGTCATGCACTTCGCCTATCTTGTGCGACAGACCTGTATAGAACAGCACCCTTTCCGTTGTGGTCGTCTTGCCGGCGTCCACGTGGGCCACGATGCCGATATTGCGGTATCGCGATATAGGGGTCTTACGAGCCATGATGCTCTCCGTCAGCTATGCGTTAGTCAGTTAAAAAAGAAAAAAAGATCAGTATCGGTAGTGCGAGAACGCTTTGTTGGCTTCAGCCATGCGGTGGGTATCTTCACGCTTCTTGACCGCGCTGCCGCGACCCTCGGCCGCATCCATGAACTCGCCGGCGAGCCTGGCCGCCATGGATTTCTCGCCGCGTTTGCGCGCGCTGTCTACCAGCCAGCGCATGGCCAGGGCCTGGCGCCGGGACGGTCGTACCTCAACCGGAACCTGATAGGTGGCTCCGCCGACCCGCCTGGCCTTCACCTCAACGTAGGGGGCAACCGCATCCAGCGCCTTCTCGAACACCTCGATGGGATCCGAAGAGCGCTGCTCGATTCGACCCAGGGCACCGTAGACAATTCGTTCGGCTACGGCTTTCTTTCCGCTGACCATGACATGATTTATGAACTTGGCGACCACCTGGTTGTGGTACTTGGGATCGGGGAGTATTTCCCGCTTGGATACGACACGACGTCTTGGCATGTTCAAAGCTCCTTGGCTTCAGGTTTATCCCCGAGATGCGACTTACGCTCCGGGGCCTTACTTGGAGATGGGGTACCTTCTACAGGGCCCCGGCCGCCCATTTTCAGGCGGCTCCAAATGTTTCGTCTGGAATCCAGACCTTTACTTGGGCCGTTTTGCCCCATATTTCGATCGCCGCTGCCGACGATCCGAAACCCCGGACGTATCCAGCGTTCCACGCACGGTGTGATAGCGCACGCCAGGAAGATCTTTCACCCGACCGCCACGGATGAGAACCACCGAGTGCTCCTGCAGGTTGTGCCCCTCACCGCCGATGTACGAAGTCACCTCGTAGCCGTTGGTCAACCTGACTCGGCATACTTTGCGCAACGCCGAGTTGGGTTTCTTCGGGGTGGTGGTGTAAACGCGAGTACATACGCCCCGCTTCTGCGGTGAGCCCTGCAGCGCGGGAACGATGTTCTTGTCTATCTTCCGCTTTCGCGGTTTTCGTACCAGCTGGCTGATTCTCGCCATACCTACTCCAATGTAAATTTCACCGCGGGGCACCCGGCACCACAGGGGCTGATCCGGCCGTGATCCGATAAGGCGCGCGATTGTAATCACCTGCTTCCGAGGAAGCAATCGCTGGTTCCGGAGAAAGCGAGGCGGAGTATTTTCACTTCCGCCTCGCCTCCGGGCCGTCGCGTGGGCTATCAGTCGCTGCCGCTCAGAGCTTCTGACAGTGCCTGTTCGACCTCGTCCGGCGTCGCGCCATGCTCCTTGGCAAGCTTGGCGGCCAGATCTTCCTCGCGACGCCGACGGCGCTCGCTGTGGTAGGCCAACCCGGTGCCGGCAGGAATAAGCCGCCCGACGACCACGTTCTCCTTCAGGCCGCGCAGGTTGTCCCGCTTGCCAGTCACCGCCGCTTCCGTAAGCACGCGGGTCGTTTCCTGGAAAGACGCCGCGGAAACGAAGGATTCCGTCGCCAGCGATGCCTTGGTGATGCCAAGAAGCTGCCGCTCGAACTTGGCCGGTTCCTTGCCTTCCGCAGCGAGAATCTCGTTGGCTGCCAGGACGTGGACGTATTCCGTTTGTTCTCCGCGAATGAAATCCGAATCACCGGGGTGGGCAATTTCCACCTTGCGCAGCATCTGTCGAACGATCACCTCAATGTGCTTGTCGTTGATGGTCACGCCCTGCAGTCGATACACCTCCTGTATCTCGTTGGTGATGTATTCCGCCAGCTCGGCAACGCCCTTGAGCCGCAGGATGTCATGGGGGTTCGGCGGGCCGTCACAGACCACCTCACCCATCTCGACGCTCTCCCCCTCGAACACCCCGATATTCCGCCATTTGGGGATCAGGGTCTCCACCGGATCAGCGTCTGGCGGCGTCACAACCAGGCGCCGCTTGCCCTTGGTCTCTTTGCCGAAGCTGACCGTGCCGCTTTGCTCGGCCAGAATGGCCGGTTCTTTGGGCTTTCGAGCTTCAAACAGATCCGCCACCCGCGGCAGGCCACCGGTGATGTCCCGGGTCTTGGAGCCTTCCTGCGGAATCCGCGCGATGATGTCACCGATACCTACGACTTCCTTGTCCTCGAGATTCAGAATCGCGTTATTCGGCAGGAAGTAGTGCGCCGGCATATCACTTCCGGGCAATCTCACGGGTTCCCCATCGCTGTCCAGCAGCGTGACCGCGGGGCGCAGGTCCTTGCCCGCGCTGGGCCGATCTTTGGGATCGAGAACCATGATGTTGGTGAGACCGGTCAGCTCGTCGGTCTGACGATTGACCGACAGGCCCTCCTCCATATCCCGGAGCTGCACCACGCCTGTGACTTCGCAGACGATGGGGTGGGTATGGGGATCCCACTGCGCGATGACCTGGCCGGCCTCTACATCCTGACCGTCACCCACCGATATCACCGCACCGTAGGGCAGCTTGTAGCGCTCACGCTCCCGCCCATGCTCATCGGCAACGGCTATCTCGCCGGACCGCGACACGGCCACCAGCTCGCCGGTTTCCCGGGAAACGGTTTTCAGATTGTGCAATCGGACCGTTCCACCGTGCTTGACCTGAACGCTGTCAATGGCAGTCGCTCGCGAAGCTGCGCCACCGATGTGGAAGGTCCGCATGGTGAGCTGGGTGCCTGGCTCGCCGATGGACTGGGCCGCGATCACCCCCACCGATTCGCCGACGTTTACCACATGACCACGGGCGAGGTCTCGGCCGTAGCACTGACTGCACACCCCGTAACGGGTTTTGCAGGTGATGGGCGAGCGCACCAGCATCTGATCCACACCAAGAGTATCTATGCGGTCGATCCAGGCTTCGTCCAGGATGGTGCCCCGCTCGATGAGCACGGTCTTGCCATCGGCATCGTAGACGTTCTGAGATACCACGCGGCCAAGCACGCGGTCGCCCAAGGGCTCTACCACGTCACCGCCTTCAATAATTGCCGACACCAGCAACCCTTCCTCGGTACCGCAATCCAGATCCGTGATGACCACGTCCTGCGCCACGTCGACGAGCCGACGGGTCAGATAACCGGAGTTGGCCGTTTTGAGAGCGGTGTCAGCAAGGCCTTTGCGGGCGCCGTGAGTCGAGATGAAGTACTCATTCACCGACAAACCTTCCCGGAAGTTGGCGGTAATAGCGTTCTCGATGATGCTGCCATCGGGTCGAGTCATCAGCCCGCGCATGCCGGCAAGCTGGCGGATCTGTGCAGGAGACCCTCGAGCACCGGAATCCGCGTAGATGAATACCGAGTTGAATGAGTCCTGCTCTACTTCTTCGCCATCCCGGTCAGTGACCTTCTCTCTGGATATCCCTTCCATCATTGAGCGGGCGACAAGATCATTAGCGCGGGACCAGATGTCGACGACCTTGTTGTACTTCTCGCCCTGAGTTACCAGGCCCGATGCATACTGGGCTTCAATCTCGGCAACCTCGGCTTCCGCCTCGTCGATGATCTTGACCTTGTCATCGGGAATGACGAAATCGTCTACCCCGATGGAAGCACCCGACGCCGTAGAGTGGGCGAACCCCGTATACATGAGCTGGTCAGCAAAAATCACCGTCTCCTTGAGGCCAACGTTGCGATAGCAGGCGTTGATCAGATTCGAGATGGACTTCTTGTCCAGCGGCTTGTTGACCATTTCGAATGGCAGCGCTTTAGGCACGATCTCGTAGAACAGTGCCCGGCCTACCGTCGTATCCGTCAGCGTGCGGATTTCCTGAGTCGTGCCGTCTTCGGCCACGCGATCCTCGGTTATCCGCACCTTGACCCTGGCCTGGAGACCCAGCTCTCCGCCGTGATATGCCCGGTGTACTTCCGAGATGTCAGCAAAGATGCGGCCTTCCCCCTGGGCGTTTATCCGCTCACGGGTCATGTAGTAAAGACCAAGCACCACGTCCTGCGAGGGCACGATGATGGGCTCGCCACTTGCCGGCGAGAGGATATTATTCGTGGACATCATCAGCGCCCGGCTCTCCAGCTGAGCCTCCAGCGTCAGCGGCACGTGCACCGCCATCTGGTCGCCGTCAAAGTCCGCGTTGTACGCCGTGCATACCAGCGGGTGCAGCTGAATGGCTTTACCCTCGATAAGCACAGGCTCAAAAGCCTGGATTCCCAGCCGGTGAAGCGTGGGAGCCCGGTTCAGCAGCACAGGGTGCTCGCGAATGACCTCCGCCAGAATGTCCCAGACCTCGGGCGTCTCCCGCTCCACCATCTTCTTGGCCGCTTTGATGGTGGTGGCGAGGCCACGCGCTTCGAGCTTGCCGAATATGAACGGCTTGAACAGCTCCAGGGCCATTTTCTTTGGCAAACCGCACTGGTGCAGACGCAGGGTCGGCCCAACCACGATCACAGAGCGGCCGGAATAGTCCACCCGCTTACCCAGCAGGTTCTGTCGGAAACGCCCCTGCTTGCCCTTGATCATGTCGGCCAGCGACTTCAGCGGGCGCTTGTTCGACCCGGTGATGGCACGCCCGCGACGGCCGTTGTCCAGCAGCGCGTCCACAGACTCCTGCAGCATGCGCTTCTCATTGCGAACAATGATGTCAGGCGCCGAAAGGTCCAGCAGCCGCTTGAGGCGGTTGTTGCGGTTGATCACGCGCCGATAGAGATCATTCAGATCCGAAGTGGCAAACCGGCCACCGTCCAACGGCACCAGAGGCCGCAGGTCCGGCGGCAGTACGGGAAGCACCGTCAAGATCATCCACTCCGGCTTGTTGCCGGAAGACATGAACGCCTCCATGAGCTTCAGCCGCTTGGAGAGTTTTTTGATCTTGGTCTCGGAGTTCGTCGCCGGAATCTCTTCCCGGAGGCGGGCGATCTCGCCATCCATGTCCATGTTGTCCAGCAGAGCCTGAACCGCTTCCGCGCCCATCCGGGCATCGAACTCGTCACCGTATTCCTCAAGCTTCTGATAGTAGTCTTCGTCCGTCAGCAGCTGACCAATTTCAAGGTCCGTGAGGCCCGGATCAACCACCACAAAGGACTCGAAATACAGGACCCGCTCGATATCGCGCAACGTCATGTCCAGCAGCAGGCCAATGCGGGAGGGCAGCGACTTGAGGAACCAGATGTGGGCAACCGGGCTGGCCAGCTCGATATGGCCCATACGCTCCCGGCGCACCTTGGTCAGGGTCACCTCGACGCCACACTTCTCGCAGATCACGCCCCGGTGCTTCAGACGCTTGTACTTACCGCACAAGCACTCGTAGTCCTTGGTCGGGCCAAAGATTCTCGCGCAGAACAGGCCGTCCCGCTCCGGCTTGAATGTCCGGTAATTGATGGTTTCCGGCTTCTTTACCTCGCCGAAAGACCACGAGCGGATCATTTCAGGAGATGCGAGACCGATGCGCAACGAATCAAACTCATCGACGCTGCCCTGAGCTTTCAGCAGATTAAGTAGATCTTTCAAGTTCTCTCCTCCACCTCGGATTTGAGTTGCAATTCAACGAACGCAGTAACGTGCCGCAGATTTCTATTCATTCTCCAACTCCATATCGATGCCAAGAGAACGAATCTCCTTCACCAGCACGTTGAAGGACTCGGGCATGCCCGGCTCCATCTGGTAGTCGCCATCCACGATGTTCTTGTACATCTTGGTGCGCCCGCTGACGTCGTCTGACTTGACGGTCAGCATTTCCTGCAGCGTATAGGCGGCGCCGTAAGCCTCGAGCGCCCAGACTTCCATTTCCCCGAAACGCTGACCACCGAACTGGGCCTTACCACCCAGCGGCTGCTGGGTAACCAGGCTATAGGAGCCCGTGGACCGGGCGTGCATCTTGTCGTCGACCAGATGATTGAGCTTCAACATGTACATGTAGCCTACCGTTACCGGGCGGTCGAACTTGGTACCGGTTCGGCCGTTGTAGAGCGTTGGCGCCGTCAAAAACGGGCGTCGCGATGGGCAGCCCCCCGGTAAGATTACGAGACAGCTCTATGATCTCCCGATCCGAGAAGGACTTCAGATCTTCTCTGCCCTCACCCACCTCGTTGTAGCACTGCTCGAGGAACCCGCGGAGCTCAACTACGGCCTGTTGAGATTTCAACATTTCGTTGATCCGATTGCCGATGCCTTTGGCCGCCCAGCCCAGATGGGTCTCGAGCACCTGGCCAACGTTCATGCGGGAGGGTACGCCGAGAGGATTGAGCACCACGTCGACGGGCTCACCGTTCTCGTCGAACGGCATGTCTTCCACCGGCATGATCACCGATATGACGCCTTTGTTGCCATGGCGACCGGCCATCTTGTCGCCGGGCTGGATGCGCCGCTTGATGGCCAGATATACCTTGACGATCTTCAGCACGCCAGGCGCGAGATCATCTCCGGTCTCGAGCTTCGAGCGCTTGTCAGCGTAGACGGCGTCGAGTGACTCCTTGCGCTCGCGAAGCTGGGCCTCCGCCCGCTCCAACTGGGTATTGAGGGCGTCATCAGACATGCGGATCTTGAACCAGTCGTCCCGGCTCAAACCGTTCAGGTACTCATCGTCAAGCTTGAGCCCTTTGCTCATTCCGGGAGCGCTGGCGGCCTGATTGCCCAGGAGCGCCTTGCGGAGGCGCTCGTAGGTCGCCGTTTCGACGATACGATACTCATCATCCAGGTCCTTACGGATCTGAGCCAGCTGAGTCTGCTCGATGTCCTTGGCGCGCTGATCTTTCTCTACGCCGTCCCGCGTAAAGACCTGCACGTCAATGACGGTCCCCTTGACGCTGGAAGGTACCCGCAGCGACGTATCCTTTACGTCGGATGCCTTCTCGCCAAAAATCGCGCGCAACAGCTTCTCTTCCGGTGTCAGCTGGGTCTCGCCTTTCGGCGTTACCTTGCCGACGAGTATGTCTCCTGCCAGCACTTCGGCGCCAATGTAGACGATGCCGGACTCGTCCAGCTTGGCAAGTGCCCCCTCTCCGACGTTGGGTATGTCGCAGGTAATCTCTTCCGGCCCCAGCTTGGTATCCCGGGCAATGCAGGTCAGCTCCTGGATATGAATGCTGGTAAACCGATCTTCCTGCACGACACGCTCTGAAACCAGAATGGAATCTTCGTAGTTGTAACCATTCCAGGGCATGAAGGCGATGCGCATGTTCTGGCCAAGCGCCAGCTCACCCATGTCGCAGGAAGGCCCGTCAGCCAGAATATCTCCTCTCGAAATGGTATCTCCCGGCTTCACCAGGGGCCGCTGATTTATGCAGGTGTTCTGGTTGGAGCGGGTGAATTTGGTCAGGTTGTAGATATCCACACCCGCCTCACCGGCTTCAGTTTCCGCATCGGAAACCCGCACTACGATTCGGCCCGCGTCGACGCTGTCCACCTGCCCACCCCGGGAGGCGATTACGCACACTCCGGAATCCCGGGCGACGTGACGCTCCATTCCTGTGCCTACCAGGGGTTTTTCAGCACGCAGGGTTGGAACCGCCTGGCGCTGCATGTTCGAGCCCATGAGAGCCCTGTTCGCGTCGTCGTGCTCGAGGAACGGAATCAGCGATGCCGCCACGGAGACCACCTGCTTAGGCGAAACATCCATGTAGTCGACGTTTTCCGCGGCGGTTTTCTGAAACTCGTTCTGGTGCCTTACGTCCACCAGCTCTTCTGCAAACCTGCTGCCTTCATTCAGCGGCGCGCTTGCTTGAGCAATGACGTACTGGGCTTCGTCAATGGCCGACAGGTACTCGATGTCGTTAGTTACCTTACCGCTCACCACCCGCCGGTACGGGGTTTCCAGAAACCCGTACTCGTTGGTCCTGGCATAGGCCGCCAGGCTGTTGATAAGGCCGATGTTCGGGCCTTCGGGCGTCTCGATAGGACATACCCGACCGTAGTGCGTCGGGTGTACGTCCCGGACTTCGAAACCCGCTCGTTCCCGAGTCAGCCCGCCCGGCCCCAGCGCCGAGACACGGCGCTTGTGGGTCACTTCCGACAGGGGATTGTTCTGGTCCATGAACTGTGACAGCTGGCTGGATCCAAAAAACTCTTTGATCGCAGCGGCGACCGGTTTGGCGTTTATCATGTCCTGAGGCATCAGGCCTTCCGACTCCGCCAGAGAGAGGCGCTCCTTTACCGCCCGCTCAACGCGTATGAGCCCAACGCGGAACTGGTTCTCCGCCATCTCACCCACCGAACGGACCCTACGGTTGCCAAGGTGGTCGATATCGTCCACCGAGCCCTTGCCGTTGCGTATTTCCACCAGCGTGCGCAGCACGTCAATGATGTCTTCGTCCGTAAGAATGCCTGCGCCAATGATATCCTCTCGGCCAAGGCGGCGATTGAACTTCATCCGACCCACAGCGGAGAGGTCGTAACGCTCGCTGGAGAAGAACAGATTGTTGAAGAGATTCTCGGCCGCTTCTTTGGTGGGCGGCTCACCAGGACGCATCATCCTGTATATCTCAACCAGAGCTTCCAGACGGTTGCCGGTAGGATCGATGCGCAGCGTTTCCGACACGTAAGGGCCGCAGTCGAGGTCGTTGGTGTACAGCGTTAAGATATCTGAAACGCCGATCTCCAGCAGCTGGTCCAGAACCTCTTCCGTAATCAGCGAGTTGCAGGGAACCAGGATCTCGCCGGTTGATTCGTCGACCACGTCTGTGGCGATGACACGGTCCAGCATGTACTCGCGGGGAACATCCAGGCGCTTGAGGCCGCTCTGCTCCAGCATGCGGACATGCCTTGCAGTAATTCTGCGGCCCTGCTCTACGATGACCTCGCCTTTTTTATCCACGATATCGAACATCGCGACGTCGCCGCGCATGCGCTCCGGCATCAGATCCACCGAATAGCCGTCTTTCTTGACATGAAACACGTTGGTGTCGAAGAACATGCCGAGAATTTCTTCTGACGAGTAGCCCAGGGCTCGCAGCAGAATGGTTGCGGGCAGCTTCCGGCGGCGATCGATGCGGACGAACACACAGTCTTTCGCGTCGAACTCGAAATCCAGCCACGAGCCACGGTAAGGAATTACCCGGGCGGAATACAGCAGCTTGCCCGACGAGTGCGTCTTACCGCGATCATGGTCGAAGAAAACGCCCGGAGAGCGGTGCAGCTGGGACACAACCACACGTTCTGTACCGTTGATCACGAAGGTGCCGTTGCCGGTCATGAGCGGAATTTCGCCCATGTAGACTTCCTGCTCTTTGACGTCTTTGACCGCTTTGTTGGACGATTCCTTGTCGTAGATGATCAGGCGGACCTTCACCCGCAACGGCGCGGCGTAGGTGATGCCCCGGAGAACACATTCCTTTACATCGAAGGCCGGCTCACCCAGCCTGTAGTCGACGTACTCGAGCGCAGCGCTGCCCGAATAGCTGACGATCGGAAATACCGAGCGAAACGCAGCATGAAGACCGAGCTCCTCACGAGTGTCCAGCCGACGATCGACCTGTAGAAACTGATTGTACGAATCGATCTGTATGGACAGAAGGTAAGGCATCTCCATGGACTCGGGCAGTTTCCCGAAGTCTTTGCGGATGCGCTTCTTCTCAGTAAAGCTGTACGCCATTAGATTCTCCCGCGCTTAACTTGCTTGGCCTGAAATCTTTGAGTTTTTGGGCTCCCCCAGCGCCGAAAGGCCGGGCACTTCCAAAGTGCCCAGCCCCGCAGAACGCAACTCGAGCCTGATTACTTGAGCTCAACAGATGCGCCGGCTTCTTCCAGCTGCTTCTTGAGGTCTTCAGCTTCGTCCTTGCTCACCCCCTCCTTTACGGATGAGGGGGCTTCGTCAACCAGCGCCTTGGCCTCCTTGAGGCCCAGGCCCGTGATTGAACGTACCACCTTGATGACGTTGACTTTCTTATCACCGGGCCCCGTGAGAACGATCTCGAACTCGTCTTTCTCTTCAGCCGCACCGGCTCCAGCGTCTCCGGCTCCGGCAGCGGGCGCCGCGGCTACCGCGGCGGCCGCTGATACGCCGAACTTTTCTTCCATCGCAGAGACCAGCTCTACAACGTCCATCACGCTCATCTCGGCGACGGCGTTCAAAATGTCGTCTTTAGACAGTGCCATTGTTCAATTTCTCCTGATGTCGTATTCGTATGTCCAATTCGTTGCCTGATCGGGCCTTCAACCTGCTTCCTGCTTCTGGTCGCGAACCGCTGCCACCACCCGAACCAGCTTTCCTGGCACGTCGTTAAACGTACGTACCAGCTTGCTGACGGGCGCGAGCATGGTCGCCATGAGCATGGCCAGCGCCTCATCGCGCGTGGGCAGCTTGGCAACCCGATCAATGTCTCCCGCTGCCAGCAGCTGACCGCCGATCGACAGGGCTCTCACCTCCAGAGCCTCGTTCTCTTTCGCGTACTCCTTGAGCAATCGCGCAGCGGCGCCGGGTTCCTCCTGTGAGAACGCCAGCAGCGTCGGGCCCACCAGCGCTTCATCCAGGCACTCGTACTCGGTGCCCTCAATGGCGCGGCGTGCCAGGGTGTTGCGAACGACCTTGAGATAGACGCCCGAATCGCGCGCTTTCGCACGAAGATCCGTCATCTGGCTCACGGTCAGGCCGCGATAGTCACTGACTACCGCAGACAGCGCGTCCCCAGCGGCCTGGTTTACTTCAGCAACGATGGCTTGTTTCTGTTCAAGTCTCAGTGCCATGTTTTCTCCTCGGATATCGCCGATATCCATTCGCCGGCCAATACGGTCCGGCAGCTACTGCTATACGGCGAACCCGGGTCACGGAGACAACACACGAATGTGTATCCTTCCGAGGTTCTACCGTCTGCGTAGGAAATTAAGGCCGTCGCCGGGAGGTTGCCCGGAATTTCCCAAACTGGAGGGAAACCCTCGAGCGCCTCGCCAGGCGAGTCGCCACCTACGGTTTTTGACGGACCCCGGTGCGGCAAAGCCCCACCGGCTACCTTCAAAACTTCTGCAAAATTCCACTTCAAGAGCTGGATCAGATCTCCAGTGATGCCTGGTCGACGGAGATTCCCGGGCCCATGGTCGTGGAGAGCGTGATCTTCTTCAGGAACACCCCCTTCGCGGCGGGGGGCTTCGATTTCTTCAGGTCGGCGATGAGCGCCTCTATGTTCTCTTTGACCTGAGTCGCGCTGAACCCCACCTGTCCCACACTGCCGTGGACGATCCCGCCGCGATCGGCCCGGAACTGCACCTGGCCAGCCTTGGAATTAGCGACCGCCGTAGCGACGTCCGGTGTGACCGTGCCTGTCTTCGGGTTAGGCATCAGCCCTCTGGGACCCAGAATCTTGCCCAGCTGGCCTACGATACGCATTGAATCCGGTGTGGCCACGAGCACGTCGAAATCCAACTCGCCAGCCTTGATCCTTTCAGCCAGGTCCTCGAATCCCACCACATCGGCACCTGCCTCGCGGGCTTGATCTGCGGCGTCTCCCTGAGCGATGACGGCCACCCGAACACTCTTGCCCGTTCCATGAGGAAGCGTGGTGGCGCCGCGAACGACCTGATCCGATTTGCGCGGATCTACACCCAGGTTGACGGAAACGTCGATGGACTCTTTAAACTTCGTTTTTGCCAGGTCGCTAAGCAGCGTTACCGCTTCGTCTATGGGATAGGCTTTCTGATGATCCACCTTCTCGGCGAAAATCTTCATACGTCTGGTCAGCTTGGCCATTACACACCCTCCACTTCGATACCGGAACTGCGCGCGGTTCCTGCTATGGTGCGAACCGCGGCGTCCATATCAGCCGCGGTAAGATCCGGCATCTTGATCTTGGCAATCTCTTCGAGCTGCTCACGGTTCAGCTTTGCAACCTTATTCGTGTTCGGCGTGCCGCTGCCCTTGCTGATCTTTGCCGCCTTCTGCAGCAGAACCGCGGCGGGCGGCGTCTTGGTGATAAAGGTGAAACTGCGATCGGAATAGACCGTTATCACCACGGGGATCGGCAAGCCCTGCTCCACGTTCTGCGTCTGAGCGTTGAACGTTTTGCAGAAATCCATGATGTTTACGCCGTGCTGGCCCAGCGCCGGCCCAACCGGCGGGCTCGGATTTGCCTGGCCCGCAGCCACCTGCAGCTTTATATAGGCTTCGACTTTCTTCGCCATTCTGATGCTCCTATCGGGTGCAGACGTGTGCCGTCACTGCGGCAACACTCCCCGTCATGTTCCAAGGTAAGGTCGTTTCCGACTCAACCCTTTTCTACCTGGCCGAAATCCAGCTCCACCGGCGTTGATCGCCCAAAAATGGTTACCGCGACCTGCAGCCTGCTCTTGTCGTAGTTGACCTCTTCGACAACGCCGTTGAAGTCGTTGAAAGGTCCATCGATGACCCGAACGATCTCACCGGGCTCGAATATGGTCTTGGGTGTTGCCTTTTCGCTGCCCGCCGCTACCCGGTCGAGGATGGCGTTAGCTTCAGCTTCCGACAGCGGCGCAGGCTGGTCCGCCTTACCGCCAATGAAGCCCATGACCCGCGGGGTTTCTTTCACCAGATGCCAGGTCTCGTCGTTTAGCTCCATCTCTACCAGGACATAGCCCGGGAAAAACTTGCGCTCACTGCGACGCTTCTGTCCTCCGCGCATCTCTACCACTTCTTCGGTAGGCACTAGGATCTCACCGAAATACTCGTCCAGGGACGAAAGCGCAACCCTCTCCTTGAGGGCTCGAGAGACATTCTTCTCGAACCCGGAATAGGCGTGCACGACGTACCACTTTTTCGACATGTTGGGACTATCCAATTACCGAAGAGACGAGCCAGGAAAGGCCCGAATCCAACAACCACAAAATCAGTGCAAAAATAATAACCAGCACCAGAACGATCAGCGTGGTCTGAACGGTTTCCTGACGCTTCGGCCAGACCACACGCCGCGCCTCGCCGCGCGCTTCCTTTATGAGGCTCCAGGCTGCCCCGCCTTTCTGGGTTTGAATAGCAATGGCAAATGCCAGCACCGCCAGCACGATCAGGCCCATTACCCGATACAGCAAAGATTGATCCTGGAAATACCAGTTGGCGAAAATTCCGCCGCCCAGGATCGCCGCGACCAAGAACCACTTGAACCAATCCAGCGGAGAGGCTGTCGCAGTTTCTGTACTTGTGCTCAAACTTCGGTACCTGCTCGGATGGCAGGCCAGGAGGGAATCGAACCCCCAACCTGCGGTTTTGGAGACCGCTGCTCTACCAATTGAGCTACTGGCCTAAATTGCTGCTAATAATTTCAGCTTCCCGTTGCGCGTTTGCACCCGCGTTTGCACCCGCGTTTGCACCCGCGTATTGCCCCGCCAATTTCGTTCTCGGCAGCCGGGTGCAGGCGATCTGCTACTCGATAATCTTGGTGACCACCCCGGCGCCAACCGTTCGACCACCCTCGCGAATCGCAAAGCGCAACCCATCGTCCATCGCAATCGGAC
>CAMYJX010000097.1:16197-26481 GCA_947258825.1 uncultured Pseudomonadales bacterium | reverse complement strand
CGTCGCCAAGCGGGAAAGTGACGGCTGGATTCGCAACGACACGCCAAACCGGGACGTCTGCGAGACGGACTACTGGGTAATCAGCCCCAGCGTCCTCTGGAGCCCGACGGACAGCACTGAGATATATTACCGCTACGACAAGACGGAGCAGGAGCAGGACGCCAACACGCTGCATAACCTGGCGCAACCGGATCAGGTGTTCTGTGCGCTGTATGGGCAATGCGCACAGGGTGTGCAGAAACCGCAGTCGGGCAAGGACTACCACGTGCTGCAGAATGACGATCCGCCTTATCAGACCTACTTCGACACCGAGACCCACATCGTTAACGCGTCGTGGGACATCAATGAGCAGTATGGCCTCGAGTTCGTCTACGGTCACTTTGAGACTGACGAAGAGGTCTATCAGGACTGGGACTCGACCCCCCTCACTCTATATCACACGGATCGTCCCGCCACGTGGGATCAGGACAGCTACGAGCTGCGGCTCAACTTCACGGGTGATCGGCTCAGCTATACGGCCGGGGCCTATTATTGGGAATCTGATTATAAGATCGACCTGACCAGCTACATCGGCTTCGGCGCTGCGCTCGGGCTTCCTTTCCCTTTTGATGATTCCGTGGTGTTTCCCGTCTTCCAGAGCGTCTCGCAGTCCACCGAGTCGTACGCGTTTTTCGTCGAGGCGGACTACCAGTTCATGGACCGTTGGACGCTGACCCTGGGCGGCCGTTACACCGATGACGATAAGGAGAGCGCAGTTGTCGATGAGCTGACTCCCGAGCTTGCGATCGAGGGTAACCCAGGCAATCCCTTTAAAGAGTCCTGGGACGAGTTTACGCCCAAGGTCGGCCTGCGGTACCAGTTGAACGACAGCCTGATGTTTTACGGGCTTTACTCCAAGGGCTTCCGCGCTGGTGGCTTCAACGGCCGTCCGGGAGGTGGCCAGTACCTGGCTGCCGCGACGCCCTACGATCCGGAGACCGTGGACAACTACGAAGTGGGTATGAAGAGCGAGTGGCTCGACGGCCGCCTGCGCCTCAACGTCTCCGCCTTCGTGATGGACTACAAAGACAAGCAGGAGGAACAGAGCGTCCCGGTTGCCGGCGGCACTGGCCAACAGACCCTGGTGGTCAACGCTTCCGAGGCTTCCATCAATGGCCTGGAGGTGGATTTCAGCTGGCTGGCCAACGCGAATTTTACCCTCGAGGGCAACCTTGGGCTGCTCGACGCGGAATACGACAAGCTGGAGGATCCCGCGCTGGGTATCGATCTTTCAGATCTGGAGCTGCGACGTGCGCCCGATATGACCGCTACCCTCTCGCCGATCTTCACTTTCCCGGTAGGCCCCGGGCAGCTCATTGCCCGTGCTGCGCTGCGCTATGTCGACGACATGGAGCTCACCTTCCTGAACTCACCGCACAGCTCTGTGGACTCTCACACGGTGCTGGACGCTTCCATCACCTATGCGGTGAACAATCTCAGCGTCAGCGTGTGGGGCCTGAACCTGACGGAGGACGATTCCTGGACGCAAGCCTACGACGTGGGCACCAGCCCTGCGTTTGCAGGCCTGTGGACCTATTCGGCGATCCGGCCCCCGCGTACCTACGGTGCCGTGGTGAACTGGGATTTCTAGCGCTCGGGTTTAGGAAGCGCGGATACGGGTAGGCCCCCGCTGGCGGGCCTGCTCTTACTTTGTCGCTTCATGCGTCGGGACCGAAGACGTCCTGCACGTGTTGGGTATCTAGATATTCCCGCACTGCAAGCAGCTTTCCGTCCCGCACCACGTGCTGAAGGTGATAATGGTTGTTGTACACCTTGCCGCTGCTCATCTCGCCGTAGGATTCCGCCTCCATGGCGACCCGATCGTCTTCGGCTGTGATTTCCTTGGGCGTCACTCGGATGCCGTTCGGAGCACCCTCGGCGATGCCGGCGACCAGCTCGCCGAACTGTTGTTTGCTGTAAGTCCCCGAGATGTCGGTGGCGCCCGCGATCCACCAGGTGGCATTTTCATCGAGCAGATCCATCGCGTCTTCGAAGCGGCTTTCGGAGAAGGCTTCCCAGAATTGCTTGACCGTTCGCTTGTTGGATTCCAGATTGTTGGTCTGACTGCCCATGTTGCTGGTCCTCCGTACCTTCAATGGGTTGTGTTCCCGGCCCGGACTTTTTTCGGCCCGGACAGGGGGCAACAGGCCATCGAGGTGTATCCCGGTGGCACGTTGTCTGTTTTCAGGCGATGGCTTCCCGCACCCTGGGCAGCACCCGATTGGCGATGTACTCCATTCGCCGGCTGCCGCTCTCGATTGATTCGCCAGGAAACTGGGCCCAGAAGTGCACGTCGATGATTTCCGGGTAAGCGGTGAGCATATCCACCAGGCCGGCTACCGCCTGCTCCGCATCCCACAGCTCGTAAAGGCCGTCGCGGATGGCACTTTCGGCGTCGGGAAAGAGGGGAACCTGGTCTGGGGGCCCGAACGCGCCCCAGGAGACGTACTGGTTGGTCTGGTAGAGCACGTGCTCGCCCACCTTGGCGGCTTCTGCCTGGGGATCTTCGGCGATGATTGCCCAGTTTCCTGCGCAGATGGCGCCCTCGCTGCGCGGCCTGCCCAGATCTTCGAGCGCCTTGACGTAAACGTCGTGGCCGATGCCGCCGGTGGACAGAAAGCCGTCACCCAGCCGGGCTGCCCTGGCGATTGCCGGCTCCGCCATGCCGCCCATGAACAGCCGCGGCGGGTTTTCTGCCACGGGGTGAACAGATAGCCCGTCGATCTGATAGCGCTTGCCCTGATGGTTGATGGTCTGGCCCTGCCAGGCCTGGCGAAGCAGCGCCACGCCTTCCTCCATCAGGCTCGGCCGATGACTCAGCTTGCGGCCGAAGTAGTCGAATTCCAGCTGGCGGTAGCCCAGACCGACGCCCAGATCGAAGCGGCCGCCGGTGAGTATGGACAGGGTGGCGGAGTCTTCCGCCAGTCGCAGCGGGTCGGCCAGAGGCAGCAGCATCAGGTTGGTGCCGATGCGCATGCGCTTGGTGCGCTGGCCGATGGCGGCGGCTACGACCAGTGGCGAGGGGGCATAGCCGTCCTCGCAGAAATGATGCTCGGTGAGCCAGATGGAATCGAAGCCGAGGTCCTCGGCCCAGGCCATCTGCTCCAGGCTTGCCGCGTACAGGTGCTCGAAGCTGCGCGTGGTTGGCGCCGGGTTCCTGAAGTCGTACCAGAGGCCGAAGTTGATGGTGCGCTCAGGCATGACTTACCTCATCGATAAACGACAGCAGGGCGTCGTGGTAGGTTTCCGGGTCTTCCAGGAACGGCGCGTGGCCGCACTCGGGCATCTCCAGCAGCCGTCCGTCGCTGGCCATCTCCGCCGCCGCCCGGGCAATGTCCGGCGCGAGCACGCCGTCCTTGCCGCCGATGCAGACCAGCACCGGCACCGTCAGCTTTTTCAGCGTTTCCCGCTGATCGAGGTTGGCCAGGGCCAGCATCGAGGCGTCCGCCCCGGGGCTGGCGCCCAGAGATATCTGCCAGCACCAGCGTTTCACGTCTTCGGTAACCGCGCCTGCGAACACCCCGTCGAAGTAAAGGGCTTTTAGAAAGTTTACCCGGTCGGCGCGCAGGGCAACGATGGTGGCCTCCACATCCGCCGGTTGGCCGCCGTAGGGGAAGTCGGTGGCCTGGGTATAGCGGGGGGTTGCGCCGCCGGTGAGCACCACGCCGGCCAACTGGTCGCTCAGCTTGCCTGCGGCGTCCATCACCACGGCGCCGCCCAGCGACCAGCCGTTGACGACGACGCGGCTCAGCTCCAGATGATTGACCAGGGCCACCAGATCGTCGCCCAGCGCCTCGATGGACGCATCGGCGAAGTCCTGTTCCGACCGTCCGCAGCAGCGGTGATCATAGACCACCACGCCCCGGCCGGCGTCCATCAGTCGGGCCACCGTGTTGGCCCAGGCCTGGCCGCTCATCCCGTAACCGTGACTCAGCACGACGGTCGGCCCGCTGCCGGGATAGTGCTCGAAGTAGATCCGTTTGCCTTCGGCAACCGTCAGGTAAGACATGGTTTGAATCTCCGCGTGTTGGGTTGGCAGTTCGGTATGCTGGCGCTACAGGTTTCCAACTTCCCGTTCCAGAAGATGGCCGTAGCGCTGCAGCGCCGCTTCCCGGCGGCGGGGCAGATGGTAGGCGGGAAACAGCTCCTCGGTGGGCGCGAACGCGGCCTTGCCGAGAATCTCGTTCATGAGCGCCAGCTTCAGCTGCCCGTACCCGGACCCGCCCAGCTCTTTCTGGAAGTCCGCATCGGTTTCAAATCCCCAGGTCATTATTTTTCTCCCGTTATGTAGCGCTCCAGCTCGGCGTCGAAATGGCGCAGGCGCTGCTCCTGTTCTCCCCACAGCTGGCCCTTGAAGCCTCTGGAATGGATCCCCGCCTGGACGATGGGCAGCAGAGCCGAGTCCTGGGACAGCACCAGACCCAGATTGCCGTCTTCACCGACGCCAAAGCGCTCCAGCTCCGGCCTCACGCGGCCCGAGGTGTCCATGCCTTCAGGCATGCCCATCCACGCCGGCGCGGTGTAGTTGGGATCGTCCGCCGGCAGGAACAGGGTCATGGTGTCGTAGTAGAATCGCTCGGGATCTTTAGGATGCGGCAGAAAACGCATCAGGAACACGCCTTCCGGATGGCAACCGATCTGCACGTTGGGAAACAGTCCCGTTGCCCAGCTGTCGGTGAGCTGGCCGTCCACCAGCTTCGAATAGTCGAGCCCCAGCCTGGCCGCCCGCTCGCGCTTGGCTTTCTGGATGGCCACCCGGACGCTGGAAGCGTCCCCCTCGTAGCCCTTCGGATCGACGCCCGCTTCCAGCAGCATGCCCTCCAGCCCTTCGTTCATCGCGGCCTGGTCCTTGATGCGCGGGCTCATCTGCGCCAGCGGCACGATCATGCGGCTGGATCCGTTGGGATACAGGTCGTACTGCACGTTTAGATCGCCCATCACCCAGCGGGTCTCTGGGTGCACGGCGTGCAGATGATAGGTTTCGTAGAAGGCCTCGATGCCGATCTTCCAGTTGGCTTCCCACTCGGTTGAGATGTGGCGGATGACCCTCATCTGGTCGATGTTGTAGGCCTCCAGATAGCCCTCGGGCAGGCCGATGCTCTCCAGCAGCGGTGGCGGGTCGGCGCGCATGTTGACGAAGACGATGCCCGCGTGTTCCTCGCACGCCACGGGGGTGAGGCCAGGCCGCTCGCAGATCACCTCGGCCCTGAACGTCTCCTCGTCCGTGATAGCCAGCAGCTCTCCCGTCTGGCTGCTGAAGCGCCAGGAGTGAAAAGGGCAGACGAAGCGCAGCGCTTTGCCCATCTGGTCGTTCACCAGCCGGGTGCCCCGATGACTGCAGGCGTTGTAGAAGGCGCGCACGCCGTCCGGGGTACGGGTGACGACGATGGACTCTCGGCCGATATCGAAAACCGAGTAGCAGCCCACCTCGGGCAGATCGGAGCTTACCGCTGCGATGAGCCAGGTTCTGGTCCACAGGCGGTCCCACTCCAGCGCCATGAACTCCGGGCTGAAGTAGCGGCTTTTGTCCGCTACGGCCGTGCCGTTGTCGATGTAGGGCTGCTTGGCTTCGAATGAATCGGCCGGCGCCTCGGGATTCAGGATGGTGCCGACCTGGTAGTCGTATTCACTCATGTCGGCTCGAACATCGGCATGCTGATTTCCTCAGTCCAGCGATCGAACGTTACCCGCACCGGCATGTTCACCTCCACCGTTTCCGGGTCACAGCCGATCACGTTGGACATCATGGTGGGGCCTTCCGCCAGCTGGATCAGCGCCACCACGTAGGGCACGTCCGGTGCGTACGCCTCCGAGACCGCCCGCCGGACGATGGTGAAGCTTTTCACCTGGCCCTCCCCCGAGGCGGCGATCCAGCTGAGGCGGCGGCCGCTGCAGCGGGTGCACACCAGGCGCGGGTAAAACTGAACGTGGCTGCAGGATGCGCACTGCTGCAGGCGCAGCTCGCCTTCCCGGCAGCCTTCCCAGTACGGGGCGGACTCGCCGTTCACGGGCGGTAGATGCTTGCCGGGTTGATAGCTCACAGCGTGGCCTCCGAACCAAGAATCAGCGTGGTGTGGCTGGACAGAATGCCGCCCTGAGCGTGCAGCAGCCCCAGCTCGGCGCCTGACACCTGTCTTGCGCCCGCGTTGCCCCGAAGCTGGCTGACGGATTCCGTCAGCGCGAACATGGAGCCCGGGTTGCCCGGATGGCAGTGGGACAGCAGCCCGCCGTGAGTATTGATGGGCAGCGCGCCGCCCAGCTCGATGGCGCCTGATGCGGCGAAGGCGCCGCCTTCTCCTTTCTCACAGAAGCCGAGGTCTTCCAGCTCCACCAGCACCACCGGCGTGAAGCAGTCGTAGAGCTGGGCGAAATCCATCTCCCGCGGCGTGACGCCGGCCATCTGGCAGGCCCGCGCGCCGGATATCTCAGCTGCGGATTCGGTCAGGCTGTGGGCCTGGCTGATGTGCTCGTGGCCATAACCCTCACCGACGCCGAGCATGTACACCGGCGGATGCGGAAAATCCCTGGCCCGCTCGGCGGACGTCAGCACCACGGCGGCCCCGCCGTCGGATACCAGCGAGCAGTCCAGCAGGCGCAGCGGATCGGCGATGAGCCGGGAGTTCAGCACATCCTCCACGGTGATCGGATCGCGCATCTGGGCCGTTTCGTTCAGCGCGGCGTGCTTGCGACAGGTGACGGCAACCGAGGCGAACTGCTCGGGCCGCGTGCCGTAGGTTTCCATGTGGGCCCTGGCGATGAGCGCGTACAGGGCGGGTACCGTTGGCCCGTAGGGGCTTTCGAACTGGGTGTGTCCGGACGACGACTGGGTCACCATGGCCCGCTCGCGGGTCATGCCGGTGCGCAGGCTGTCGGCCATAACGACCACGACGGTGTCGCACAGGCCGTTGACGATGGCTGAGGCCGCGTGGTGCAGGATGCTGAACGTGGTGCCGCCGCCGGCGCCGGCGCCGATGCAGAACCGCGGGAAGATCTGCAGGTATTCGGCGGTGGCTTCGGCGTGATACATGTAGGGTTCGGCCATGCTGTTGCAGGTGACCAGGCCATCCACGTCGTCCTTGGTGAGCCCGGCGTCCGCCAGCGCGCGCAGGATCGCATCAGCGCACAGCTGCATGGGGGTCATGTGAGGGACCTTCCCCACCTCGGTATCGGCGGCGCCGACAATGGCGACCCGGCCGCGCAGTGAATCTGTCATCAGCCCGCGCCCCCCGGCTCGTGGAAGCGCACGGTCGCGCTGCCGGGTGTGATCACGTCGCCCGCTTCGTTGGTCACGGCCACCTCGATCTCGGCGGTGCCTGCGGCGGCATCGACGGATATGATCCTGCCGGAGGTGGTGAGGGTCTCTCCGATGTAGGCCGCCTGGCGGTTGGAATACTCGATGCGGGCCAGGCGACCGTCCTCGCCCAGCCACTGCAGCACGCACTGGGTCAGCCAGTCGCCCATGAGCGGCCCGGCGATCACCAGCCCGGGATAGCCTTCCACTTCCTTGGCATAGGGCAGATCGAAATGGATGCGGTGAGCGTTCCACAGCGCAGCGTTGTACAGAAACAGCTGCACGTTGTCCGGCTTGTCGGTCAGCGCCGGCAACTGGTCACCGGTCCGTATCTGGTCGATGCGCGCCATGCCTACCTCAGAATCCGCGTGGTTTTTTCGGTCAGCACCTGCTCTCCGTCGTCCGTGCTTACCTCCATGATGATCTCGTAGAAGATCAGGGGGCCCTGACGGCCCTGCTTCTCGTAGATGGCGGTGAGCGTCCGCTTTGCGACAAGCACGTCGCCGGGGTAGATGTCGCGGTGGTACTCGATGTTCAGGCCGCCTGCCATGGCGCGCTCCAGGGGAAACTTGGGCAACAGCGTGTCGATGGAAACGCCGTCGGGCGTCAGCTCTTCCAGCGGCACCACGTCCCAGAACAGGGCGACGTGATACAGGGGCGGCGCCAGATCGCCGGCCAGGAACCGGGCATCGCGCTGACCGGTGGCGATGGCGTACTTGCGAATGTCGCGCCGGGTGACCACTTCTGTTCTTGGCGGTGCCTGCTTGCCGATGTTGGCCAGCAGCTCCTCGCTGAGCAGGCCGCTCATGATCGGCGGGCCTCTTGGTTTGGAAAGTGGTTTGGAAACGGTGTCGTCATAGCCGTCATGCTCTTCATACTTGCGCGTCCCGGTCTTTCCAGTATTTGTCTCTGAGATCGCGCTTGAGAATTTTGCCCGTGGGTGCTTTGGGCAGATCGTCGACGAAATCCACCGAGCGGGGTTTCTGATACGAGGCCAGGTGCTTCCTGGCGGTATCGATGATCTCCTGCTCCGTCGCGGTTGCCCCGGGCTTCAGCACCACCACGGCCTTCACCGCCTCACCCCACTCGTCGTCGGGAATGCCGATCACGGCGGATTCCAGCACCGCCGGGTGCTGGTGGATGGCGGCTTCCACCTGAGTCGAGTAGATGTTCTCGCCGCCGGAGATGATCATGTCCTTGGCCCGGTCGACGATGAATATGTAACCGTCCGAATCCCAGACCGCCACGTCGCCCGTCCACATCCAGCCGTCGCGGATGGTTTCCGCGGTCAATTCCGGGCGTCGCCAGTAGCCCACCATGTTGGCTTCGGACTGGACGATGATCTCCCCCGGGGTAACGCCGTCCTTGGGCACCGGATTGCCCTCCGGGTCCGCCACCCGCATCCGCGTGACGAAGCCCTCGCGGCCGCAGGAGTTCAGCCGCTCGGCATGCTCCCCGCCCACGGCCCGCAGGTGGTCCTCCTGGGACAGGAAGCTCATGGTCATGCCTTCGGTCTGACCGTAGCCCTGGATCAGGGTGCAGGGAAATGCCTGCAACGCCGCGCGGACCACGGTTGCGGGCATGGGGCCGCCGCCGTACTGGATGTTGCGGAGGCTGGAGATGTCGTAGTTCTCGAAACCGTCCACCGCCATCATCCAGTAGTTCTAGAAACCGTCCACCGCCATCATCCAGTTGAGCATGGTGGTGATGCCCAGAAACGCCGACACCCGCTCCGCCTGAATAACCTCCAGCGCCTGCTTGGCCTCGAAGTTGATCAGCACCACCGGACAGCCGTGCGCCAGGTAGTTCATGGCCAGGGCGACGGGAATGTGGAACATCTGGCCGGTGAGCATGTACACGTCGGTGGGCACGATGCGCTCGGCGACCGTCTGGTTCAGCATGCCCATGAACAGGGTCTTGTGGGTATGAAGGGCGCCTTTCGACAGCCCCGTGGTGCCGCCGGTGTAGAGAATCAGCACCGGGTCGTCATCGCCGACCTGGTCCGAACCCGGGGGCTCCCCGCTGTCGGCCGCCGCCACCAGGGCGTCGTAGCTGCCATCGCTGTCGGCCCCGTACTCCAGCCAGTTTTCGATGTTCAGCTCATCCTTCAGCCCGTCGCGCTCAGCGGCGAACTCGGCGTCGGATATCAGCACCGCGGGCTCGCCGTCTTCGATGATCCGCGCCATCTCTGGGACCGAGAGGCGCCAGTTCACCGGCTGTGCGATGAACCCGGCGCGCGCGCAGGCCAGATAGATTTCGAAATAGGGGATGCAGTTTTTCGACAGCACCGCGACGCGATCGCCCTTGCTCAAACCGCAGCGGCTCAGCAGCCCGTTGGCCAGGCGCCGCACCCGCTCATCCAGCTCGCCGAAACTCATGCGGCGGTCATTGGGAACGTCGACGATGGCGGGCCGGTTCGGCTCCAGGGATGCCCACTTGGCCGAGATATCACCTATGTTCACAACGTCTCTCTAAGAACAATCTAAGCCCACTTTTTAATAAGAGTTTTAATAACAGTCTTAATAAGAGTTTTAATGAAAGTTTTTAATGAAATTAGTAGGCCATATCGAGGACTATCCGGCGGCTGGCGATCTGCCATTGTCCGCCCTCCATGACAACCTCGTCGCGATACAGGCCTGAGGTCACAAGCCGGATTGCCTGACGTTCGGGCGCAACCGAGGTGATGGTTATGTTGGAAACCACCGTGGCTCGGTCCGCGCCCTCGGTTTCGAAAAAGACGTTCGTGACCACATGGCGTCGCTGATCGGACTGCTCGGCCATGGAGTCCGTCATCAGGCCCATGATCGCATCCCGCCCCTCGAACCGTGCCTCGCCGTCGACGCCGGCGATGTCCACCACCAGCACGGCGGATTCCCTGAAAGTGTCGCGCAGCATGTCCAGCTGCCGCTCGTCCAACGCGTAAGCGGAACGGTACAGCAGCTCCTGGATGGCCA
>CAMYJX010000097.1:9835-16187 GCA_947258825.1 uncultured Pseudomonadales bacterium | reverse complement strand
GCTGGTCGTGTCCATGTATTTCACACCCCCCTATGGCCAAAAGATGCTAGAGGACTTGGTCTTCTTCAGCAAGCGCGAGACGGGACCCCAGGCCACCGGAACCCGGCGGGCAAACGGGCATGGGTCACAGGTTCACTAGACGCGCAGGGGCTCTGCTACCTGATCGCTGTGGCCATCGATGTCATAGCTCATGATCACCAGATCGTGGGACGTGCCGCGGCGGTCTTCGACGTAGTCGGCCAGCAGCGCTTCGGGGACGAAGCCCAGACGGCGGAATGCGGCCTGGGCGCTGTGCTGATCGGTGGTCATGTTGGCCATCAGCTTCTTCAGGCCCAGCTCGCGCGCCACATCGAAGATCTGAGAGGTCAGGTTTCTGCCCAACCCCTTGTTTCGGTAGGTGGGGCTCACGTTGACGCGAATCTCACCCACGCGACGGGTCCAGGGCGCGGGGTTGCGGTGCACGGTGGCGTAACCGATGAGGCCGTCGTCGTCGTAGGCCACCAGAGAGGTGGAGTGACCGGTGCCGAGGGCCTCCACCCAGGCATCGACCACAGATTCCTCCGTCAGGTCCACACGCAGGAACATCAGGTCTTTCTGGGGCAGGTGGCGAGCGAACGACAGCATCGGCTCGCGATCGGCGGCAGTCATCATCCTGATCTCTACTTTTTCCCCGCCCGGCAGTACCAGTGATCTCGGGAATCGCTCAGCGATGGACTCTAAGGACATGTTTCCTCCACAGTTTCTAGGTGAGATGCAGGCGCGCGACGGATCAGGAAGCCGCCGCTGCCTCAGCCTCGGCGTTGGCCACGGCGTTGGCGCGGGCCGCCGCGAGGAGCTCGCTGAACACGGCCTCGGCGCCGTCGCGTATCCGCTCCAGGTCCGGCACCAGCCTTGGATCGCACACGAAGTTGAAATACAGGTGGCCGTTGTAGCTGGTTATCGCGGCGCCAAAACCCAGGGTCCCGGTGAGCATCAGTATGCCCAGGGTTTCCACCAGCTCGTAGCCGGCCATGTACTGGGCGACCTGCACCCCCGGCACGTTGGTGCAGGTGAAGTTGAAGCCGAAGTAGGGGGGGCGGGGACCCATGCTGGGCAGCACGGGCATGGGCATGCGTGCGGCCAGCGCCGTGGGGTCGAAGGCTGTTCCCACCAGCATCAGCGGCGCCATGGCCACCGGGGGGATGGGCGGGGCGGCCTCGGTCAGCAGCGTCAGCGCCTGGGCCTCCTCCGTCGTCTTGATGCGCGCGGTTTCTTCGCAAACGATCTGCAGACGTTCTACGGCGCCCATGGACCATGCCGGCAGGCGGGGGAAGATGGCGGACACCCGGTTGCCCAGCGCCCCCTGCTCGTCTTCGCGCCGGACGCTGACCGGGCACATGATGCGCAGGTGACGCTGCTTCACCGACTCGTTGTGTTCCTCCAGATAGCGGGCGACTGCCTCGGTCACGACGGTCAGCACCAGATCGTTGATCGTTCCGCCAAGGCCGCGGCGAATCTCCCGAACTTCCAGCAGGCTCATCTTGGACCAGCGCAGCTTGCGCTTCGGCCCAACCGGGGTCGCGTTCCAGGGCGCGGTGATGGCCGGTCGGGCGAAGAAATCCGCCGCGACCCTGGCAGCTCGCGACAACAGCTGGCGCTGTGCTTTGCCGCCGCTCAGCAGGCGCAGCGGGTTGTAGTTGCGCAGCTTTTCCAGGTTGTCCCGGGCCGCGTCGTTGATCAGCGCCACGGGTCCCGGCAGCGGCTCCGGCTGCCAGGGCTCGTTGGGTGGCGGCGGGTTCTGCGCGTCAGCGTCGAAGTCGTAGAGCACCGTGGTCAGCTCTACCCCGGATACGCCGTCGATCATGGCGTGATGTACCAGCTGCAGCAGCAGCGTCTGGCCCGGCACGCCTTCGATGACATAGGTGAGCCACAGGGGGCGCGATCGATCGAGAATCTGCGCGTTCAGCTCCAGGGCTACGTCCACGGCCTCCTCGAGGCTCATGGGTCGTGCCAGCTTGTGATGCTTGACGTGGTTGCGCAGATCGAACTCCGGGTCTTCCACCCATTCCGGGTTGGCCAGATTGAACGGCACCAGGGCCAGGCGTTGGCGATACCGGGGCACCAGGGGTATCCGGGACTCGAAGTGACGGTAGATACGGTCGAAGGGTGCTTCGCCGTCCAGCACGTAGATGGACGAGATCTGCATCGGCCCGCTGGCAGACTCGGTGTACAGAAACCCGGCGTCGCTGTCAGTCAGTCGCATGCTTTCCCCCTCTACTTGTCGGCACTATGCGGGAGGCCCTGGGGGTCGTCAACTCGCCGGACAGGTGCATTGTTGCGGGCCTGGTTTTCTGCTGAAGTGTTCTGCACGCTGCCCGTGTTGGTCAGCGTCTTCACAGGGAGAAGAATCATGAACGAACAGGAGAAGCTGCGTCTGGCCCGGGCCTTTACCGAACGGTTGCCGGCGCCGGAGGAGATCCGCGACGACTGGGGGCGGTTCATCATCGAGACCGCGCTGCCCGAAGGCGTCTGGTCCCGACCGGGTCTGAATCAGCGCGACCGCAGCCTGATCACCATCGCGGCGCTCACCGCGCGGAACATGCCTCACGAGCTCAAGCTGCACATCGAGCGCGGGCGGGAAAACGGGCTCAGCCGGGAAGAGATCGGCGAGCTGATCATGCACATGGCCGTATACGCCGGTTTTCCCTGCGCGGTGGAGGGCATGCGTCTGGCCAGGGAAGTCTTTGATGCTGAGGGCGACAAGTGAATCAGCTTGGCGAGCTGGCAGAGGCGGTTACCCGGCAGTTGGTTGGGTCAGGGGAGACCGTGGCGGTGGCGGAGTCTTCCACCGGCGGTCTGATATCCGCCTCGCTGCTGGCGGTGCCTGGAGCGTCCGCCTACTATCGGGGCGGATCGGTGATCTACACGCTGGAAGCCAGGCGCGAGCTGCTGGGCATCACTCGGGAAGACGTGCTTGGTCTGGAGCCGCTGACCGAGGCCATGGTCGCGCGGTTCGCCCAGCTGGCCCGACGGCAGCTGGACGCGACCTGGGCCATTGCCGAGCTGGGGGTGGCGGGGCCGACTCGGGCTCGCTACGGCCACCCGCCGGGTATCAGCGTCCTGGCCGTGGATGGCCCCCGCCCACGCACCCTTGCGGTGGACACCGGCAGCGACGACCGGGAAGGGAACATGTGGCGGTTTACCCGCGCTGCCCTCGACCTGCTGCTTCAGGCCCTAAACGATTCAGGCTGACCCGTACGGGTTGCGCCGCTGACAGACGAGGTTTCTGCCATGGCATCCTCTTTCCCCGGCGTCATCGCCTTTGCATTTCTATCGATCATGATTCTCGCGGGCACCCTTCTGCGCGCCCGGGTGCCGATGCTGCGCAACGGCCTGGTTCCCGCCAGCCTCATCGGCGGCCTGCTGGGGTTTGCCCTGGTCAGCGTCGACTGGAGCCTCGGCTACCGCAGCAGCGACTTTGCCGCGTTCACCTTTCACTTCTTCACCCTGAGCTTCATGTCCCTGTGCCTTACCGGGTCGGATCGGTCACGAGGCAGCGGTGGTTCCGTCGTCCCGGGCGGCTCCTGGCTGTCGGTGATCTGGGTGATGTGCCTGGTGATGCAGGCGCTGATCGGGCTCGCCGTGGTGGTCGGGTACAACGCGGCGACGGGTGATTATCTCTCGGAGTACCTGGGCATCATCGTGACTCACGGGTTTACCCAGGGCCCTGGCCAGGCGCTGGCCATGGGCTCCATCTGGGAGACCGAGATGGGCATCACCAACGCCATGAATTTCGGGCTCATCTACGCGTCCTTCGGCTTTGTCGCCGCGTTCGCCATCGGGGTGCCTATGGCCCGCCATGCCATCCGTCGCGGCCTGAACGCCAACAGCGCTGCCCGCATCGACGAGGCGTTTCTGTCCGGCCTGCTGCCTCGGGATTCCAACCTCTCAGCAGGCCGGCAGATTACCCACCCGGGAAACGTGGATACCCTGGCTTTCCACATCGCCATCCTGGGCGTTGCTTACGTGGTGACGGACCAGTACCTGCAGTTCATGCAGCCCATGGCGGCCCAGGTCAACCTGGCCGGTGTCAACTTCGGGTTGGTTTTCAGCCACAACCTGTTCTTCTTCCACGGCCTGATGGTCTGCGTGCTGCTGAGAACCCTGCTGGATAAGGCGGGGCTGGGGCACTTCATCGATGACGAGACGCAGCGGCGCATCACCGGCGCCTCGGTAGATCTGATGGTGGTGGCGACGCTGATGAGCATCGAGTTTGCGCTGCTGTCCGCGTTCATCGTGCCCATTCTGCTGGTATGCCTGGCGGTCACCCTGTGCACGGCCGCGCTGTGCTTCCTGTTCGGCCGGCAGCTGTCCGCACTGGGCATCGAGCGGGCCATCACTGCGTTCGGCTGCTGCTGCGGGTCGACGGGCAGCGGCCTTCTGCTGCTGCGCATCCTGGATCCGGATCTGAGCTCGGGCATCGGCAAAGAGCTGGCGTTCTTCAACATCGCCATCCTGCTCTTTGGCTTCCACGTGCTGATGCTCATGGCGCCGATTCTGCCCAGTTACAGCCTGCTCAGCGTTGGCGTGGTCTACGGCGGCACCTTTGTGATCGGCGCGGTGGTTCTGGTGGTTCTGAGCAGGCGCATGGCAGCTGCGGAGGCCCCAGCCCCAGAAAAAGCCCCAGAAGCAGCTTAGGAAGCTAACGGGGGTGCACGCGTACCGGAAGGTCTGCTATCCCGCGAATGAAATTGTTGGGCACGCGGACGACCTCGCCGGCCACCTCGATCATCTCGAAACGCGTGTGGATCTCTTCCCAGAGCAGGCGCAGCTGCATCTCGGCCAGGCGATTGCCCATGCAGCGATGCAGACCGTAGCCGAAGGACACGTGCTGGCGAGCGTTAGGCCGGTCGATAATCAGCTTGTCCGCGTCATCGAATATCTCTTCGTCCCGGTTCCCCGACAGGTACCACATCACCACCTTCTCACCCTTGCGGATCTGCTTGCCGCCCAGCTCCGTATCCTGGGTTGCGGTGCGGCGCATGTGAATCACCGGCGTCTGCCAGCGAATCATCTCGGCGACCATGTTGGGTATCAGCTCCGGCTGCTCTCTCAGCTTCTGATACTGGCCCGGGTACTGGTTCAGCGCCAGCACGCCGCCGCTGATGGAGTTACGGGTGGTATCGTTACCGCCGACGATGAGCAGCATGATGTTGCCGAGAAACTCCGTGGGTCTGGACATCATGTCCTTTGTGGACTCGCCGTGCGCCAGCATGGAGATGAGATCGTTGCCCGGCTCCTGGGCAGCCCGCTCGTGCCACAGCTTGGTAAACGCGGCCACGCAATGGCTGAGCTCTTCAGCACGCTTGGCCGCCGGCAGGCCGGCGTCGCCCATGATCTGCGGGGACGAGGTGGTGATGTCTGACCAGTAGGTCAGCTTGCGCCGGTCTTGGTAGGGGAAGTCGAACAGCGTCGCCAGCATGCGCGCCGTCAGCTCGATGGACACCTTGTCCACCCAGTTGAAGGTTTCGCCCATGGGCAGGTTGTCGAGAATGTCGATGACGCGCTCGCGGATCAGCGGTTCCATCTTCGCAAGGTTGGCCGGGGCGACGGACGGGGCTACCGTCTTGCGCTGCACATCGTGCTTGGGCGGATCCATGGAAATGAAGTTGTCCAGCCGCACCTCCGGCTCCGCATCCTGCTCTGCGATGGTGATTCCGCCCAGCTCCGACGAGAAAACGTCGTGGTGGGTATCGACGTGCTTGATGTCGTGGAACTTGGTGACGGACCAGTAGGGGCCGGTGCTGCTCTCCGGGCAGTAGTGCACCGGATCTTCCTGGCGCAGGCGGGCGAAGTAGGGGCCCCAGGTATCGTTGCCGTAGAGCTCGGCCCGGCTGACGTCGATCTGCTCGAGAGGCATGCTCCACGCGTCTTCGGCTGACGCGGTTCCCACATTGGCTTCGCTCATGACGGTTTCCTCCCGATGTTTGCGCGGTCTTCAGTATACTTGGGCACTCTGGTGGGCGCGAGGAGCGTAAAGATGGCGGGCGAAGACTTCGTTTATGAATCGCTGGAGGTGGCGGCGGAGACGGCCGGCGACATCGTCCCGGCGGTGTTCGAGCGCTACTACCACGACTGCCCGGAAGCGGCGGAGCTCATGTCCCACATGGACCAGCACATGCAGGGCCGCATGCTGGAAGAGGTGCTGCGTCTGGTTATGACAGAGAGCTACACGGACGACGACGCCTATCTCAACTACGAGGTGAAGAACCACCGGCTGGCCTACGGCGTGCAGAACAGCATGTATCCCGCGCTGTTTGCCGCGGTGCAGGGGACGGTGAAGGATGCCCTCGGCAGCCGCTGGACCGAAGGC
>CAMYJX010000097.1:1302-9815 GCA_947258825.1 uncultured Pseudomonadales bacterium | reverse complement strand
GCAGGCGCTGCTCGGCGAGATCGAGTCCCGGGCCGCCTGATGGTGAACCACGTTCGCGTTGCGGTTCTGGGGGCCGGCATGTCCGGCATCTGTATGGGCATCCAGCTGCGTCTCAAGGGCATCGACGACTTCGTGATCCTCGAAAAGGCGGGCGCCGTTGGCGGCACCTGGCGGGAGAATACCTACCCGGGGGTCGCCTGCGACGTGCCTTCCCACGTGTATTCCTATTCCTTTGAGCTGAACCCGGACTGGAGCCACGCGTTCTCCAGCGGCGGCGAGATCTGGGAGTATTGCGACGGGTGCGTTCGAAAGCACGGCCTCGAGCCTTTCATCCGTTTCAATACCGAAGTGGTGGAAGTGACGTTCGAGGCGGACCGATGGCACATTCGAACGGCGGACGGCCAGGCCCTGACGGCGGATCTGGTGGTCAGCGGCCTCGGGGGGCTGCACGTTCCCAACCATGCCGATATTCCCGGCCTGGGCGATTTTGCGGGCACCACCTTCCACACCGCGCGTTGGAATCACGATCACGATCTTCGCGGGCGTCGGGTGGCCATCATCGGCACCGGTGCCAGCGCCGCGCAGGTTCTGCCCAGCATCGCCCCGGACGTTGCCGAAGTGACCGTTTTTCAGCGTTCGGCCGCCTGGGTTTTTCCGCGCATGGCCAGAGACATTCCCCAATCCCGTCGTGACCGGTTTCGTCGCCATCCGTGGCTGATGCGCCTGTATCGCCGGTGTCTGTGGCTGCTGCTGGATGTCTTCGGCGTCATGTCCCTGCGTCGCGGCAGCCGGCTCAACCGGCGCATCGAGCAGGTCGCGCTGAGGCACCTGGAAGCGTCCGTCGAAGACCCGGACACCCGCCGCAGGCTCACCCCTGACTATGCCGCGGGCTGCAAACGACGCTGCATCTCGGACGACTATCTCTCGACCTTCAACCGGGACAACGTGCGGCTGGTGACAGACCCCATCGTCCAGGTTGAACCCAACGCCATCAGAGACGCGGCGGGCCACCTGCACGAAGTGGACACCATCATCGAAGCCACGGGCTTCAAACCGTTCGACATCACGGACTATGTCAGCATCAGCGGTCGGGACGGGCGTCGGCTGCAGGACACCTGGGCGGATCGCGTGGAATCCTTCCGCACGCTGATGGTGCCGGGATTTCCTAACTTTTTTCTGCTGCTTGGGCCCAACAGCGCCACCGGCCACACCTCGGCACTGATCATGATCGAGTCCCAGGTGCAGTACGTGCTGCAGTGCCTGGACCTCATGGATCGTGAATCCCTCGCGCTCATCGAGCCCGAACAGGAGGCTACCCGGTCCTTCAACCGACGCCTGCAGAAAGACATGAGGCGGATGGTTTTCAGCAGCGGCTGCAAAGCCTGGTACACGGATGAGAACGACCACAATTTCACCCTCTGGCCCTACAGCGCTTTGCGCTATCTGGCGGAAATGCTGCACCCGCGGCGGGACGAGTTTCGCGTGGAACCGTTGACCGAGCATCGGGAATCTCATGGCTGATCTATCGGCGAGGATGCTGGAAGGCATTCGTGTCCTGGATCTGACGCGCGTGGTCGCCGGGCCCAGCTGCACGCGAACCCTCGCAGATCTTGGCGCCGACGTGATAAAGATCGAGCCCCCGGAGGGCGACCTGATGCGTCAGGGGGTTCCCAAGGCGGGTGGCGTTGCCGTTGGCTTCACCCAGCAGAATGCCGGCAAACGGCATCTTTCTCTGGACCTTTCGTTACCGGCAGGTAAAGACCTGGTTCAACGGCTGGCCGCGATCTCGGACGTGCTGGTGGAAAACTATCGGCCGGGCGTTGCGGGCCGTCTGGGTCTGGGTTATGACGCCGTCAGCCGCGCCAATCCGGGCATTGTTTACTGTTCTGTCAGCGGTTACGGCCAGAATGGCCCCGCTGCGCATCGGCGGGCCTACGCGCCCGTCATTCACGCGGAGCTGGGTCTGGTGGAACTCAGCGCGCGGGAGCGGGGCACCGAGCCGTTGCCCGAGGCGGTCTCTCATGTGGATTTCGGCGTCGGAGCTCAGGCGGCTACGGCCATACTTGCCGCGCTGTTTCATCGGCTGCGCACGGGAGAGGGTCAGCACATCGACGTTTCCATGGCGGAGACCATGCTGGCCATGAACGAGTGGACGGCGGTGGAAGCGGCCGGCGGCTTCGGCGATCAGATCAGCCCGTTTCGGCCAGGCAAGGCAGCGTTGCTGCAAATGCGGGACGGCAGCTGGGTGCAGGTGCCTGGCAACCCCACCACCTGGATATTCGGCGTTGCTCGAGCGCTGGGCAAGCTCGACGAGATGGCGGCTCAGGGATGGCACGGCAAAGAAGATACCCAAGGCAAAGAGGACGAGATCCGGCAGTTGATGCAGCGCTGGGCAGCGGAATACGAGTCGGTGGCCGATTTCGAGGCCGCCCTGGATGCGGCTCGAATCCCCCTGGGCAAGGTCAAACCGCTGGCGAACGTGGCTCGTGAGGACTGGGCCGTCGCCCGTGGCGCGTTTGTCGACGTGGACGCCAACGGCGAGGCGGTAAGCATTCCCCGCTCGCCTTTCCGCTTTTCCAGCTGTGAGGCCGGACCGACGGCCGGCAGCCGCCTGCAGGGGGCGGATAATCGCCCGGTGCTGAAAGCCCTGCTGCAGCTATCGGACCAGGAGCTGGACGCGCTGGAATCCACTGGCGTGCTCATCAGCAAGCCTTGACCACCGCGGCCGCGCAGCCCATAAAGAGCGCGCTGGATATTACTAAAAGAACACCAGCCAACATTGCACGAAAAGGGAGAACCCGATGAGCCAACTCAACCTCAGCAACGACGAGCTGCTTTCCACCACCCGGGCGGTTCGCAAAAGGCTCGATTTCGACAGGCCCGTTGAGCAGAGCGTGCTCATGGAATGCATGGAGCTGGCGCTGCAGGCGCCGAGCGGTTCCAACGCTCAGAACTGGCATTTCGTCTTTGTCACGGATGCGGAGAAACGCGCGCAGATCGCCGAGCTCTATAGAACGGCATTTACCGGATATGCAGAGAGCCCCATGTCTGCCGCGGCGGTGCACGCGGATGATCCCACCATGGCGGACACTCAGGCCCGGGTGATGAGCTCGGCCCAGTACCTGGCGGACAATATGCATCGGGCACCCGTGTTCTTCATTCCCTGTGCGGCGGGGCGAATCGATCAGCTCTCGGGGGAGGGAGCCAACGTGGCTCAGTCGAGCACGTTCGGTTCAGTAATACCAGCCGCCTGGAGCTTCATGCTGGCGGCTCGTGCCCGAGGCCTCGGTACCTGCTGGACCACGTTGCACCTCATGCACGAGCGCACCGTGGCGGAAATCATCGGTCTGCCCTACGACGAGGTCACGCAGATTGCCCTGATCCCGGTGGCGTACACCAAGGGAACGGATTTCAAGCCTGCACCGCGCAAGCCCATGGACGGGGTGGTTCACTTCGATACCTGGTAGCCGCCGACCGCCTGCTCGCGGAGAGCGGCTGCGCCTTGCCGGCTTAAAGCGGCTGCGCCTTGCCGGCGTACAGAGGCGGCGCGCTCGTCTCTGCCGTCGTGGGACCAGCCTGGCGCGAGGAGCAGATAGCGCCAGCGGTCCTGCCAGCGGCTGCTGCGCTTCAGATCGCGCCATATCGCCTGGTACTCGTGCAGCAGCACCCGCAGCGGGTTGTGGGTGCCGATGTTGTGGGTGAGCCCGTAAACGACGGGCTCTTCGTCCCGCTCGGGGGCAAAGGTGCCGAACAGCCGGTCCCAGATGATCAGCACGCCGCCGTGGTTGCGATCCAGATAACCCACGTTCGACGCGTGATGAACCCGGTGATGCGACGGCGTGTTGAACACGGCTTCAATCCAGCGTGGCAGGCGCCCAACCGCCTGGGTATGAATCCAGAACTGATAGAACAGGCTGATGCTGATCATGATCAGGACCATGGCCGGGTCGAAGCCCAGCAGGGGCAGCCAGAGCCAGAAAGCGAACTTGTGAATCCGCTCGCCAACGCCCTGTCGCAGCGCCGTGGCCAAGTTCAGATACTCGGACGAGTGGTGGTTGACGTGGCCGGCCCAGAACAGCCGGATGGCATGATTGGCGCGATGAAACCAGTAGTAGCTGAAGTCGTCCATGATGAACAGCAGCATCCAGGCCCACCATTGCCGGCCCACGACGTCGCGCAGCGGGCTGATGTCGTGCAGGTACAGCATGACGAAAACCGCACCCAGGCGTGGCAGAATCTCCACCAGCCCCGAGGCCACGAGCATCGACAGCGACGCCAGGGTATCGGGCAGTCGATAGAGCCCCTGGTGATTGCGCTGCGACCACGCGGCTTCGACGCCGACGGCGAGCAGAAACAGCGGCAGCGCTATGACCGCTAGGTCGTCCTGGACGAGCTGTCTGGCGAGATCCATGTCAGGCTCCGGCTGTGGGCGCGGCAAAAAGCTTTGAGTTAATCAGCGGTTCCCCGGTACCGGACTCGGATGAGCTTCTCCAGCTCGACCAGCAGAAAAAGGACGATGCCCGCCAAGCCGATGGCGGTCCAGCTTTCCAGGCTCAGCGGTTTCGATTCGAAGAGAAGTTGAAAGGGTGAAGTGTACGTGAACAGCATCTGCAGTACCGCAACGGCCGCGATGCTCAGCAAAGCGATGCGGTTGCCGAAAATGCCGGACAGGTTCAGAGACGATCTGGCAAGACGCCTTGAAGAGATCAGATAAACGGCCTCGAACCAGACAAGGGCGCTGACCGCCGTGGTTCGAGCGTAATCCAGAGACGCCCCGCTGTTCCTCTCCATGCCGTGCAACACCAGCACCCCGATGAGGATCAGCAGGCTGACGAAAGAGCAGCGCCAGAGGACGAACCTGGACAGCATGGGCTGGTTTACGGGTCGGGGTGGCCGTTGCATGACGCCGCCATGCGGCCGCTCGAAGGCGAGGGCCAGGCCCAAGGTGACGGCAGTGATCATGTTCACCCACAGTATCTGCAGCGGCGTGATGGGCAACTGGTAGCCGAGAACAATGGCGAGCGCGATCATGAGCGCTTCCGCGATGCTGGTGGGCAGCAGAAAGACGATGCTCTTCTTGATGTTGTCGTCAATGGTGCGACCGGTTTTCACCGCGTTCACGATCGTGGCGAAGTTGTCGTCGGCAATCACCATTTGCGCGGCCTCCCTTGCCGCCTCCGTGCCCTTGCGGCCCATGGCTACGCCGATGTCCGCGCGCTTCAGAGCCGGCGCATCGTTGACGCCGTCCCCGGTCATGGCGACGATCTCCCCCTGGTTCTGCAGGGCGGTCACCAGGCGGAGCTTATGCTCGGGCGTCGTGCGGGCGAATATATCCACGTCCCCGGCGATCCGAGCAAAGTCGGCGTCATCCAGGCCATCGAGCTCGCTCCCGCTCACGGCCCGCCGGTCCGCGCCCAGGCCCAGCTCGCCGCCGATGGCCAGCGCTGTATCGATGTGGTCGCCGGTGATCATCTTGACGCGGATGCCTGCCGATCGGCAGTGATCCAATGCCGATCGGGCTTCTTCCCGGGCCGGATCGGTTACACCCACCATTCCCAGCAGCAGCAGGCGGCCGTCGATATCGGGGCGGTCGAAGTGATTGGTACCGGCGTCCAGCTCGCAGGTTGCCAGAGCCAGCACGCGCTGTCCTTTGGCGGCCAGGTGGGAGGCGGTTCTCAGCCAGCGCTCTCGATCCAGCGCCAGCTGTTGCTCGGCATCAAGGACAGCGCTGCACATGGCGAGCAGGGTCTCGGGCGCGCCCTTGGCAAACACCACGGATCTTTCGGGGCCGCCGGGCGCTTCAGGTTGAAAAGCGTGCAGGCTGGCCATGAAGCGTTCTTCCGATTGAAACGGGATCACGTCGAGCCGCGGCATTCGGTCGGGCGGGGCGTGGGGATGCATCCCTGCCTTTGCAGCGAGCGTCAGCAGCGCGCCTTCCGTGGGGTCGCCGGTGATGTGCCAGTCTTCAGCTTGCCGAACCAGCCGGGCATCGTTGCAGTTGAGTCCGGCCCGCAGCAGCGTGATCAGGTTGGCGGGAAGCTCTGCTGAACGGCTGTCGTCGAGCAGGATCTCGCCTTCCGGCGCGTAGCCCACGCCGGTGACCGTGGCGCGCCCGGTGGGCAGCTCGATGGTCTGCACGGTCATTTCGTTGCGGGTGAGGGTGCCGGTCTTGTCGCTGCAGATGACGGTGACCTCCCCCAGGGTCTCCACCGCTGCCAGGCGTCGTACGATGGCGTGCCGGCGCGCCATGAACTGCACGCCGATGGCCAGGGTTATGGTCACCACTGGCGGCAGCCCCTCCGGGATCGCGGCTACGGCGATGCCCACCGCTGCGATCAGCATCTCGTCCACGGCCAGCCCACGCAACCCGATGCCGAACGCGGCGATGGCCGCAGCAAGGACGATGATCAGGTACGACAGCTGGCGACCGAGCCGGGCGAACTTCAACAGCAGCGGCGTTCGTATGGGCTCTATGTGCCGAAGCGTTTCGGAGATTCGGCCCAGGGCCGTGCGGGTTCCTGTTGCGCAGGCCACCCCCTGGCCCACGCCCCGGGTCACCAGCGTGCCCGCGTGCGCCATGTTGCGGCGATCAGCCAGCTCCGTTTGTGCAGACAGCGCCGCGGGGTTCTTGATCACGGGGACGGACTCCCCGGTGAGGATGGACTCCTCGACCTCCAGGTTGTGGCATTCGAGCAGCCTCAGGTCAGCGGGGACCCGGTCTCCAGAGTTCAGGAGCACGATGTCGCCCGGCACCAGGAAACGGGCTGGAATCTCCGTCGCTGCTCCGGCTCTTACCACCTGGCAGACGGGGTCCAGCAGGCGCTGTATGGATAAAAGCGCCTTTTCTGCCCGACCTTCCTGAATGAAACCGACCAGCGCGTTGATCACCACGACCCCGAGTATCACCGCCGTGTCTGTCCAGTGCTGGAGCGAGGCGGTTATGGCGGCCGCGCCGAGAAGCACGAACAGCAGCGGATTGTTGAACTGGCGGGCGAACCGTGACAGCGCGCCTGGCGGTTCCCGCAACTGGACTTCGTTCGGCCCATGCTGGGCCAGGCGAACGCGCGCCTCCGATTCCGTCACGCCTCGGGAGTCTGTATCCATGGCGTCCAGGCAGGCGGTTGCGGAAAGCGCATGCCAGGCGAGGGTTGGCGCTTCGTTCGGCTTTTTGTTGTCTGGCTCTTTACTAGCTGGGTGGGGCATATCTCATAAACGCCTCGCTGAAAGCTGCTGTCAAACCCCTCGAACCGATGACCCCTCTGGATTTTCCGACCCGTGGGTGCGCAGTGCACCGTGGTTTCCGCGTATTGAACCTGCCCCTGCTGAGGTGGAAGGTTGGACGCTCCTCGACTGCTGAGCTGACGTTATGCGAATTGGTGTGCCCAAGGAAATAAAGACCCTCGAGGGCCGGGTAGCTCTGATACCGGCCGCTGCGGGAGAGCTGGTGCGTCACGGTCACGAGGTGTACCTGGAGCGGGGCGCAGGGCAGGCCAGTGGATATGCGGACGAAGACTATACCCGCGTGGGCGTGACCCTTGCCGCCGACGCTTCAAGCCTCTACGAGAAAGCCCAGCTGGTGGTCAAGGTCAAGGAACCGCTGCCGCGGGAGTATCCCCATCTGCGTGAAGACCACCTGTTGTTCTGCTACCTGCACCTGGCCGCCCTGCCGGATCTCGCGGCAGAGCTTTGCAATATAGGCCTGACGGCAATTGCCTGGGAAACCGTGGAAGAAAACGGCAGCCTTCCGCTGCTTCAGCCGATGAGCGAAGTTGCCGGCAAGCTGGCCGTGCAGCTGGCATCCAATCTGCTTTTCCGTCCGAACGGCGGGCAGGGCCTGATGCTGGGTGGCATGCCCACCACCGAACGGGGGCAGGTCGTCGTGCTCGGCGCCGGCACCGTAGGTACCGCGGCCGCATCGGTAGCGGCGGCGCTGGGAGCGCAGGTGACCGTTTTCGGCGTTCGTCGTAAGCGTCTGGACGCCATGTACCGCCTCGGGCCCAACGTCACCGCTCTGCCGTCGTTTGCCCACCTGCTGGAGCGCCATGTGGTGGCCGCCGACGTGGTGGTGGGCGGGGTGCTGGTGCCGGGCGGGCGCACCCCCATCCTGGTTTCCGAAGACATGGTCAGGCAGATGAAGCCCGGCAGCGTGATCGTCGACGTGGCCGTGGATCAGGGGGGCTGCGTGGAAACCATAAGGCCCACCCTGTGGGACGACCCCACCTACACCCAGCACGACGTGGTGCATTTCGGCGTTACCAACATGCCCGGCGCCGTCCCCAGAACGTCGGCCCAGGCGCTGTCGACGTCACTGGTGCCCTATATTCTGCGCCTGGCCGGACCCGGCGGCATGGACGACCCGGCCATTCGCAGCGGTATCAACGTGCGATTGGGGGATATCGTCCACCCGGCGGTCAGAGCGGCGCTGAGCTAGTGGCTTGCCCCCGTACTCAGCCCCGGACGTGCCGGGGCCGAGCTGGGGCCAAGCCGGGGGGCTCGCCGTCAGCCGAAGACGC
>CAMYJX010000097.1:0-1248 GCA_947258825.1 uncultured Pseudomonadales bacterium | reverse complement strand
GTTGAAGCCCACCAGCAGCGTTTTGCCGACCCTCAGCGTCGGCGCCCGCAGGTTGCCTGTTGGCCCCAGCATGGCGCTGACGGCCTCGTCGGAAACCCCGCCGCCTGCTGAGAACTCAGAGAGCTTCTTGCCCTTCGCGACGATCAGTTTCGACGCGCCCTTTGCCAGATCCCGGGCGTCCGACTCCCCGAGCTTCCTGCTTGCGGGAACCGTTTCCTTGATATCTATGTTGCTTGCTTCCAAAAACTTGGATGCTCTTTTGCAGCTGGTTCAGCCGCCGCGGAAGTAGTACCAGTCGACTTTGCTCGCCATTGGTGAAGTCTCCTCAGTGTTGAGTGCAGCGTCGAGCGCACGGGCAATGGGACAAGTTGATCATTATATCGCGAGAGCGGTCGGGCTGTGACCCCAGGGTGGCAACGGGGGTAACATTGCGCCTCGAATATCAGGAGTCGCTGCGGCATGGCAGACCACATTCTCTTTGACGTCCAGGACGGCGTCGGCCAGCTCACCATCAATCGCCCGGAAAAGCGCAACGCGATGTCCTTTGCCATGCTGGGCGATTTCATCGAAACCGTGCGCCAGGCGGGTGAAAACCCCGATGTGCGGGTGCTGATCATCACCGGGGCGCCCGGCGTTTTCTGCGCGGGTACCGACCTGTCCGACCTGGCATCGGTGCCCGGCGCCGAACGGGGTCTGCGGGGGGCGGCCGAAGATCGCGACCGCTGGTGGCCCATCGTCGAGTGCCCGAAGCCCGTGATCGGTGCCATAGACGGGGCCGCGGTAGGCATGGGCGCGGAATTCACCTCCCAGTGTGATATCCGCCTGGCTACCCCCGCCGCCCGCTTCGCCTGGAATTTTGCCCATCGCGGGCTGGTTCCGGATACGGGCGCCGGCAGCTGGCTGCTGCCGCGACTCATCGGTCCGGCCAGAGCCATGCGGCTGCTGTACACGGGCGAGTTTCTCAGCGCCCAGGAGGCGCTGGAAATCGGCTATGTGGAGCGGGTGGTGGAAGCAGAGCAGCTGCTGCAGGAAGCCCACGCGCTGGCGGCCGCCATCTGCAAGGGCTCGCCGTTTTCTCACGCCCGAATCAAGACCCTCGTCTACGAGGGGTTGGGCTCCGAAGTCGGTCCGCACATGCAGCGGCATACCCGGGCGCTTGCCGAGTGCTTCAGGAGCAGCGATCACCAGGAAGGCGTGGCCTCGTTTCTGGAGCGGCGGGAAGCCAACTTCACCGGCAGCTGAGGCTGC
>CAMYJX010000096.1 GCA_947258825.1 uncultured Pseudomonadales bacterium | reverse complement strand
CATGGGCTAAACTGCCCGCTTAGGTGAATTTCACGAATAGGGAAGAGACAGCGCTATGGCTCGGGGGATCAACAAAGTCATACTTATCGGCAATCTGGGCAGAGATCCGGAAACCCGCTATTCACAGGGGGGCAACCCGGTCACCAATTTTAGCGTCGCGACCTCGGAAAGCTGGCGGGACCGCCAAAGCGGCGAGCAGCAGGAGCGTACCGAGTGGCACAACATCGTTTGCTTCGGCAAGCTGGCGGAGATCGCGGGCGAATACTTGCGCAAGGGGTCCAAGGTGTTCATCGAGGGCAGCTTGCGTACCAGCAGCTGGGAGCAGGATGGGCAGAAGCGTTACCGGACCGAGATCATGGCCCGGGACATGCAGATGCTTGACAGCCGCGGTGGCGGTGGCGGCGGGATGGGTACGGATACTCAGGCGCCCACCGGCTTCGAATCCCGTGGCCCGGCGGAAAATGCACCAACCCTCCCTGCGGAAGACGATTTCGACGACGATATTCCGTTTTGAGAATCGGTTCCTCGGTCGGACCCTCAGGCCTCCGACCTGTTCAGGTCGCGCGTACCATCGTCGACCAGAGCGTCAGCAGGGTGGCTCCCAGCAGTAGGCGGTAGATCACATAGGGCATCATGCCCGTGCGCTCCACCAGTCGGATGAAAGCAGCGATGCACAGGTAGGCGGCTGTCCCGGAAAGCAGCGCCCCTGCCGCGAGAGCGGACCAGTCCGTGCTGCTGCCTGCTTCCAGAAGATCCATCGTCGCCAGCAGAGACGCACCGGCGATGGTAGGAATAGACAGCAGAAACGAAAATCTCGCGCCGCTGACCCGGGACAACCCCACCAGGAGGGCGGCCGTAATCGTGATGCCGGAGCGGGATGTGCCCGGCACGATGGCCAGCACCTGCATGCCACCCACGATCAGCGCATCCCGCCAGGTCAAGGTGGTTCGCTGGCCATGGCGGCGGTCCGCGTAGCCCAACAGCAGGCCGAAGCCGATGGTCGTGCAGGCGATTACCAGGACGCTGCGCAGCTCGGTTTCTACCCACCCCTTGAGCAGGTAGCCCACAACCACGATAGGCAAGGTGGCCACCACCACCTTCAACAGCTCGTCGCCGTGCGGGTCCAGCCCTCCGCCGCTGACCAGCCGCCAGCCGCTGCCTGCAAACTGGCCGATGTCCCGCCGGAAGTAGGAGGTAACGGCGATCAGGGAACCCAGGTGCACGGCGATATCGAAGGCCAGACCCTGATCGGGCCAGTCGGTCAGCAGCGCGGGAAGAATGAGGTGCGCGGAGCTGGATATCGGCAAGAATTCCGTTACTCCCTGAATCAGGGCCAGGGCGATGATCTGCAGCCATTCCACCGCGGCGAGTCTACCCGGTGCGCTGGCAATTCGCGACTGACCTTTGGCCGCGTGATATGGTTGCACGATGGTTGAAGACGAAACCCAAGTCAGATCGGAGACGGCGGAAATCCCGCTCTTCCCTCTGCATCCGGTGTTGTTTCCCGGAGGCCGGCTGCCGCTGCAGATTTTTGAGCCGCGCTACACGGATATGATCAGCAACTGCATGCGCGATGGTCGACCTTTCGGCGTGGTGCTGATTCGCCGCGGATCTGACGCCAAACTGCTTGCCGAGATGCCCCAGCCGGAGATCTTTGACGTAGGTACCGAGGCAAACGTGGTCGATTTCAACCAGTTGCCAAACGGACGGTTGGGAATCGTCGTGCGTGGTGGCCGCAAGTTTCGTGTGCGTGGTACCCGCGAGCAGGAAGATCATCTTCTGATCGGTCGGGTCGAGTACCTGCCGCAAGAGCCGGCATTGCCTATCGATGCTGGACATCAGGAGCTGGTAGATATCCTGCGGGAGCTGGTCAAGCACCCCATGATCGAAAAGCTGGGTCTCGACATCGACTTCGACGATGCCAGATCCGTCGGCTGGCGCCTGGCCGAACTCCTGCCCATCGAGCCGGAGATAAAGCAGAGTCTCCTCAAGCTGCAATGGCCGCGGGAGCGGCTGCAGGAGCTGACTCGGCTTGTCGACAAGCTTCGCGGCTGAAGCTTGGCGTATACTGGTCGGCCCGCTGCCCCCAGGCGGGCGGCGATCTGGGTCAATTTGCGCGCGATGAACACGGGCATGAAGGATATTCGAACCTACATTCTGCAGCTGGGTCAGGAAGCCCGGGCGGCTTCCCGCGTCATCGGCGCTGCGCCCACTGCAATCAAGTCCACCGCTCTGCTCGCCATGGGCGACGCCCTGGATCGGTCCAGAAAGGAGCTCAAAGCTGCCAACGCCGTCGATATGGAAGCGGCTGGGAAGAACGGCATCGACCAGCCGCTCATCGATCGGCTGGGTCTGGATGATCGGGTGATAGACCGCATGATCGAGGGTCTGCATCAGGTGGACAAGCTGCCGGATCCGGTGGGAGAGGTTACGGATCTGGTTTATCGGCCCAGCGGCATACAGGTGGGTCGCATGCGGGTGCCTCTGGGCGTCATCGGCATCATTTACGAGTCGCGGCCCAACGTCACCGTAGAGGCCGCCAGCCTGTGCCTCAAATCGGGCAACGCGTGCATTCTTCGCGGCGGCTCGGAAGCTTTCAACTCCAATCAGGCGATATCCAGCTGCATCGCCGAGGGGCTGAATGCGGCGGGATTGCCCGATGCCGTGGTCTCTCAGCTGAACACCACCGATCGGGCCGCAGTCGGCGAGCTCGTCACCCTGGACGACTACGTTGACGTCATCGTGCCCCGAGGTGGCAAAGGGCTCATCGAGCGTATCAGCCGGGAATCTTCCATACCTGTCATCAAGCATCTGGACGGGGTCTGTCACGTGTTCATTGATGACACGGCCGATCTGGACATGGCGGTGTCCATCGCGGTGAATTCGAAAACCGAGAAGTACGCGGTATGCAACGCTCTGGAAACGCTGCTGGTTGCCGAGGGAATTGCCCCCGAAGTGCTGCCGCTGCTGGGCCAGCGTTTCAGCCAGGCGGGGGTGGAGCTCCGGGGTTGTGAGAAGAGCCGAGATCTCGTGCCCGCGGCGGTTCCGGCCTCAGAAGACGACTGGTATCAGGAGTACCTGGGACCGATTCTGGCGGTGCGGGTAGTAAAGGACCTGGAAGAGGCGATAGCGCACATCAACAGGTACGGCTCACAGCACACGGATGCCATCGTCAGCACGGACTATGGCCGCACTCGCCGGTTCGTCAGCGCGGTGGATTCTGCCTCGGTGCTGGTCAATGCCTCTACCCAGTTTGCCGATGGGTTCGAGTATGGGCTGGGGGCAGAGATCGGGATCTCCACAGACAAGCTTCACGCTCGTGGGCCGGTGGGTCTGGAGGGCCTCACCACGCAGAAATTCGTGGTCTACGGCTCCGGCGAGATACGCCACCGTTGATCTGCCTGTTCGGTGGTACCTTCGACCCGGTGCATCTGGGCCACGTGCACGGCGCCAGGCAGGTCTGCAGCGCCCTGGGACTCAGTCAGATCAACATGGTGCTTTCCGCGCGCCCCGGACACCGGGACGCGCCCGGGACGTCCGTAGCGCATCGCTGGCGCATGCTGCAGCTGGCTTGCGCCGACGATGAACGGCTGTTGGCTGACGACAGTGAGATCCGCCGTGCAGCCAAGGGTGAACGTCCTTCCTACACGGTGGATACCCTGGAAGAAATGCGTCGGCGGTCACCCGAGGAGAAGGTGCTGTGGGTGCTCGGCAGTGACGCGTTCATGGAGCTTCCGACCTGGCACCGCTGGCGGGAAGTTCTGAATCTTGCGCATCTTGTGGTTCTAAATCGTCCTAGAGCCAAACTGGCTCCTACCGGAGAGCTTGCAGACCTGCTGCAAAAGCATCGCGTTCACGCGCCTCCAGAGACGCCCAGCGGCGGAATCATCTGCCTCGAGGCGGAAATGCAGGACGTTTCAGCGACCCAGGTGCGCGCCATGCTGGCAGCAGGCTCCTCTGCGCGTGATTTGCTCCCCGCCACCGTCTACAACTATATTAGGAAGCATGGCTTATACGGAGTGCTCAGTGACCCCTGAAGCCCTGCGCGACCTCGTCATAGATGCCCTGGAAGACCGCAAAGCCCGCGATATCGTGGTGCTGCATGTCGCCCGGGCTACCAACATCACCGACTACATGGTGCTTGCCAGCGGCACTTCCAACCGCCACGTCAAGGCCCTGGTCGATCAGGTCATCGAATCCGCGGCGACGGCCGATAATCCTGCGGCCGGTGTGGAAGGCCGGGAAACCTATGAATGGGTGCTCATCGACCTGGGAGACGTGCTGGTGCACGTCATGCAGGCGCAGACCCGGGAATTCTACGATCTGGAGCGGCTGTGGTCTGATCTGCCCGCCGATAGCGAACAGGGCGTGTGAAGGTTCGCCTGATTGCTGTCGGGCAGCGCCCGCCGGCGTGGGTTGCCGACGGTTTTACCGAGTACGCCAAGCGGCTGCCGCGAGATATGCCGCTTACCCTCCTGGAGGTCCAGGCCGTTACCCGCGGGCACCTGCCAGCTGATCGCATCCGCCGCCAGGAGGCGGAACGATTGCTTGGCCATCTGGGTCCAAGAGACCACGTGGTTGCACTGGCTGTCGATGGTGCTGCCTGGAACACGGAAACTCTGGCGAAGAAGCTGGATAATTGGCGCATGGACGGACAGGACCTGGCTTTTCTGGTTGGCGGCGCTGATGGCCTTGATCAGCTGTGCCTGCAGCGGGCGGACGACGTCCTGTCGCTGTCTGCTCTGACATTTCCTCACGCCCTGGTTCGAGTCATGGTTGCAGAGCAGATTTACAGAGCTTGGACCATACTAACTGGGCACCCCTATCATCGCGCCTGACCATGTCACCCAAGATCTCGCTCAAGGACAACCTAAGGGAACGGCAGATTTTCTTCGCCCGCGCCCTGCTCCTGTTCGTTGTGGCCCTGCTGCTCATAGCCGGGCTCATACTCAGGCTGGTTCAGCTTCAGATCTGGGAACACGAGACCTATGAGACGCGGTCGGACGAGAACCGGATTCAGGTGCAGCCGCTGGCACCCCCGCGAGGCCTGATATTCGATCGCCACGGGGTATTGCTTGCGGACAATCGGCCTATCTCCAGCCTGGCGCTGGTGCGGGAAAGGGTGCCAGACCTGGACGCGCTGATTCAGCAGCTGTCGAACCTTGTCAGCGTTACGGAAGAAGACGTTGCCGGGTTTGAAAAACGTCTCCAGCGCGCCCGCCGGCCCTTCGAGCCCGTGGCGCTTAAGCTCAATCTCAGCGAGGAGGAAATCGCCCGGCTGGCGGTTCATCGTCATGAGCTGCCCGGCGTGGAAATCACAACAGAGCTCGTCCGCAACTATCCGTTCGATGGTTTGTTTGCCCACGCTGTCGGGTCGGTTCGGCGGGTTACGGAAGACGATCTGCGGAAGCTCGATGAAGTGCGCTACAGCGCTACCCGTTTTGTCGGCAGGCGGGGGGTGGAACGGTTCTATGAGGCATCGCTGCACGGTGAAGTCGGCTACCAGCGGGTCGAGATCGATGCCCACGGCCGCATCCGCCAGGTTCTGGACATCAATCCCCCAGTAGCGGGGCAGAATATCAGTTTGCATCTGGACAGTCGGTTGCAGATTGCGGCAACTGCCGCGCTGGGAGATCGACGGGGCGCCATTGTGGCCATCGATCCCCGATCCGGAGGGGTTCTGGCCATGGTCAGCAATCCTGCCTACAACCCGAATCTGTTCGTTACCGGAATTGGCGATGAGGAGTACCGGCTGCTCAGCACGTCCCGGGATACGCCGATGTTCAATCGAGCCATCAACGGGCAGTACGCGCCGGGCTCGACTTTCAAGCCGCTGGTCGGGCTGGCCGCGCTGTCTCTGGATGTGGTGTCCTGGGAAGACCACATTGAGGATAAGGGCTGGTTCCGCCTGCCGGGCCAGGATCGCATCTATCGAGACTGGAGCTGGCGCGTGGGCAATGCCGGTGGTCAGGGCAAGGTAGATCTGCGGCGAGCCATCTATCGTTCTTCGAACGTATATTTCTATGATCTGGCCACCCGCATGGATGTCGACGATCTGTCCCGGTTCGTCGGGCAGTTTGGCCTTGGACAACGCACCGCGGTGGACATTCCCGACACCAGTTCGGGCCTCGTGCCGGATCGGGTCTGGAAACAGGGTGCCAAAGGAGAGATATGGTATCCGGGTGACAGCGTCAATATTGGCATCGGCCAGGGCGACCTGCTGGTTACGCCGCTGCAGCTAGCGACCATGGTGACGGTTCTGGCTAATCGTGGTCGGTGGGTTCGCCCCCGCATGCTGCTTTCCAGCGATCGCCCGCTGGTAGAATTCGATCCGCCCCGAGCCATGCCCGCCGTGCAGGGCCCCACGCCCGAGGATTGGGAAAACATGGTGGACGCCATGGAAGATGTGGTTCACCGAGGCAATAAGGGTTACCGACAGAACGGCACCGCCTGGGCTTACATAGGACGTGGCATTGCCTACCGGATGGCCGGTAAATCCGGCACCGCTCAGGTCGTCGAGATACGCCAGGGTGAAGAGTACGAGGAAGAGGAACTGGACGAGTACAGCAGAAAACACGCCTGGTTCATCGCCTTTGCGCCCGCGGAAGACCCGCAGATTGCGGTCTCGGTGCTGGTGGAAAACGGTGGCGGTGGCAGCTCGGTTGCCGGCCCCGTGGCCCGAGAAGTCCTCGACGCCTATCTGCTGCCTCAGCTGGCGAAACGGTGAGCAGCAGAGACTTCGTCAGAAGCCTGCCTCACGGTGGCTCTGCCGCCGGCCAACGGCTGCTGCAGATCCACCTGGATCCCCTCCTGCTGGCGGCGCTGCTTTGCGTCATAGGGTATGGGCTGGTGGTGCTCTACAGCGCCGTGGACCGGAACATGGATCTGTTTGGCAACCAGGCCATGCGCATGGGCCTTGCGCTGGTGCTCATGGTAACGGCAGCACAGATTCATCCTCGCATCTACCTGAGGTGGACCCCACTAGCCTACGCGGCCGGCATCGTCATGCTGGTGCTCGTGCTGCTGATCGGGGTAGAGGCCAAGGGGGCGCGCCGCTGGCTGGATCTGCCGGGGCTGCCCCGGTTTCAGCCCTCAGAGCTGGTAAAGCTGGCGGTTCCGATGATGGTGGCCTGGTACTTTCATGATCGTCCGCTGCCACCCAGCTTCAAAGACCTCTGTGTGGCGCTGGTCATCATCTTCGTCCCTGCAGGCTGCGTCGTTCTGCAGCCGGACCTGGGCACCGGTATCCTGGTGGCTGGTGCCGGCCTGGCCGTGGTGGTGCTGGCCGGCATTCAATGGCGCTGGATCGGTTATGCGTTGCTGATGCTTGTCATCTCCGCACCCTGGGTGTGGTGGTACGGGCTCCAGGACTACCAGAGGATGCGCATTCTGACCCTGTTCGATCCTCAGAGCGATCCGCTGGGGGCGGGCTGGAACATTATCCAATCCACTACGGCCATTGGTTCTGGCGGTCTGTATGGCAAGGGCCTTTTCGAGGGTACCCAGAGCCATCTGGACTTCCTCCCCGAGAGCCAGACCGATTTCATTATCGCGGTGATCGGCGAGGAGCTGGGTCTGATGGGCATACTCACGTTGCTTGCGCTCTATCTCGTACTCATCGGCCGCGGGCTCTACGTTGCTACTCAGGCGCCTCATACTTTTCAACGACTGCTGGCCGGCGCGCTGACGCTGACCTTCTTCGTTTACGTGTTCGTCAACGTCGGGATGGTGAGCGGCCTGTTGCCCGTGGTGGGTGTGCCGCTACCTCTGGTGAGCTACGGCGGAACATCAGCTATCACCTTGCTGGTGAGTTTTGGCATCATCATGGCCGTAAGGTCGCATCGTGGCTGGTAGCCGCCGGACCGCGTTGTGGAACGGGAACATAACCCTATGATCAGCATCAGCACGGCGTTGCGGCCGTATGCGGCGGTTGGGGTCCTGCTGGTCGGCGCGGGCTGTGCCGACTATACCGACCGTGAGGACGTGCAGGCGTACATGGCTGAGGTATCGGCGGAGCACCATTTCGCCTCCGAAGAGCTGGAGCAGCTGTTCTCTCAGGCCACACGGCAGAGCAGCATCCTGGAGGCGATCGCCCGGCCCGCGGAACGCACCCTGGAGTGGCACGAGTACCGAGAGATTTTTCTGCAGGAGTCCAGAATCGAGCAGGGTCTTCGGTTCTGGGATGACAACGAAGAGGCGCTTCAGGCAGCCTGGGCGGCTTTCGGAGTGCCGCCGGAGTACGTCGTGGCCATCATCGGCGTGGAGACCCGCTACGGGCAGATCACCGGCGGCTACCGGGTGCTGGATGCCCTGACGACGCTGACGTTCGATTACCCACCACGGGCCCCGTTTTTCCGGAAGGAGCTTACCCAGTTCCTGCTCCTGGCTCGAGAAGAGGGTCGTGATCCCCTGGAGTTGAAGGGATCCTACGCAGGCGCCATGGGATACGGCCAGTTCATTCCCTCGAGCTTCCGCAGCTACGCTGTGGATTTTGACGAGGATGGCACGCGAGATATCTGGAGCAACACGTGGGACGCTATCGGCAGCGTCGCCAACTACTTCGCGAGCCACGGCTGGCAGCCGGAGGCAGAGGTTGTCCGGGCCGTGACCGTTGTCGGCGACGCCGCGGACGGCGTGGCCAACCAGTCGCTGGAGCTGAACCACACCATCGATGATCTCCGCAGGCTCGGGGTGGAAGTCGACGGTTTCGACGGGGCCGAATCCGTGGCGCTGTTTCGCATGCAACTGGCTGACGGTGCCGAGTACTGGCTTGGATTGAATAATTTCTACGTAATCACCCGATACAATCGCAGCCGTCTCTACGCGCTGGCAGTACATCAGCTGGCGCAGGAGAGCGCGCGTGGCAACCCGTCCACCTATACCGTGTTTGGCAAAACCTATCGGGTCATGGATTCTGCCGACGGCTACTACGCGACGGGCATCGCCTCATGGTATGGAAAGAAGTTTCACGGCCGTCTAACCTCCAGCGGCGAGCCTTTCGATATGTTCAAGCTGACGGCGGCTCATCGATCTCTGCCCATTCCCACCTACTTAAAAGTCACCAATCTTCAGAACGGACGTTCGACGGTGGTTCGGGTGAACGATCGCGGGCCGTTTCACAGCGATCGCATCATCGACCTTTCCTATGCAGCGGCGGTCAAGCTCGGCTTCGAGAACGGCGGCACTGCGAGGGTCAGAGTCGAGTCCATCGAGGAGGAGCAGCGATTTTTCCTTCAGGCGGGCGCGTTCAGCGAGGTGGCTGCGGCGGATGCCCTGCGGGATGCGCTAGCGTCGCTTACCGGGGCGTCGGCCTATGTGGTACAGGTATCGGGCGACAGGCTGTATCGAGTTCGCGTTGGGCCGGTGAATGGCCGTCCAGAGGCTCTGCGGCTGCAGGCCATCATCGTTGCCGCCAACTACAGCGAGCCCCTCATTCTGAGACAGTGACTCAAAACGGAGGTGCCGGATGGGTAGTCGGGGACCGGGGTGCGGCAGGTGTTAATATGAGAAACAGTCAGCAGGAATCATGAGCAGCCTCCCGATGAGGATGAACAGCAAGACGAACGAGCGATCCATTTGGTCTCGGAACCTCCGCATGACCTGTGCTGGCCTTCTGCTCAGCATCGGCAGCCTGCCGGGGTGGTCGGCTGCGCCCATCCTGCCCCCGCCTCCGGCGGTATCAGCAAGCTCTTACCTGTTAGTGGATGCAGACACCCAGGCGGTGCTGGTTGAGCACAATATTCACGAGACGCTGCCTCCAGCCAGCCTTACCAAGATCATGACCGCGTTCATCGCGGCCGTTGAGCTGCGTGATGCGCGCATCAGCCTGCAGGATCAGGTGCCCATCAGTGTCAAAGCCTGGCGCACGCCGGGTTCCCGAATGTTCGTCCGCGAGGGCACATCCGTACCGCTGGACGATCTTCTGCACGGCATCATGATTCAGAGCGGCAATGACGCCAGCGTTGCTGTGGCGGAGCACATTGCAGGCAGCGAGTCGGCCTTTGCCGACATGATGAATCAGCAGGCGGTTCAGCTGGGAATGACCATGACCCAGTATCAGAACGCCACGGGCCTTCCGGCCGAGGACCACTACACCACCGCCTGGGATCTCGCATTGCTGACACGGGCACTCATCCATCGTTTTCCCGAGCACTACGCCATCTATTCGGATCGCTCCTTTACCTTCAATGACATTGAGCAGCCCAACCGGAACCGCCTGCTGTGGCGCGACCGGACGGTGGACGGCGTCAAAACGGGACATACGGAAGAGGCCGGGTACTGCCTGGTAGCATCCGCCCTGCGCGACAACATGCGCCTGATCTCCGTCGTCATGGGCACGGAAAGCGAAGAGGCCCGGATGCGGGAGAGTCAGAAACTGCTTTCCTACGGGTTTCGTTACTACGAGACCCAGAAGCTCTACGATGCTCAGGTTCCTCTGAAAACGGCGGAAGTCTGGTACGGCGAGGGAGACATCGTCGAGCTGGGCCTGACGGAAGAAGTCTTTATTACGATACCCCGTGGTGCCTACGAGGATGTCAAAGCTGACCTGATGATCGAGCGAGTGATTGAAGCCCCGATCCAGTCAGGAGAAGAGATTGGCGAGCTCCGGCTGGCGCTGGACGACGAAACCATCTATCGGGCGCCGCTGGTGGCTCTTGCGGCGGTAGAGGAGGGGGGCATCTTCAAGCGGCTGGGCCACGCGATCTATCTGTTTTTCAGCAGTCTCCTGTCCGATGACTGATAGCGTCCGCATCGAGTTCCCCTGTCCCTACCCGCTGAGGGTGATCGGCGACAAAGACGAAGGATTCCGTCGCACCGTTCTGGACATCGTGCGACGCCATGCCCCTGATCTCGACGAGGCGACGGTTTCTGTGCGCGACAGCCGCGGGGGCAACTACTGCTCGGTTCGATTCACCATAGTTGCCACCGGCGAGCCGCAGCTGCGCGCGCTCCACGAAACGCTCATGGCGGACTCGAGAGTGCGGATGGTGCTCTGAGGTGGGCGCTGCGAACCAAGTCCTGGTTCGGGAGCTGGGTCTGACAGACTACGCCCGGGTGTTTTCCGCGATGCAGACCTTTACCCGGGACCGTGACCAGGACACCGCGGACGAAATCTGGCTGACGGAGCATGAGCGGGTCTATACCCAGGGGCAGGCGGGTAAAGCCGAACACGTGCTCGCCCCCGGAGATATCCCCGTTGTCCAGAGCGACCGTGGTGGCCAGGTGACCTACCACGGCCCGGGCCAGATCGTCGGCTATCTGATGTTCGATGTCCGGCGCCTGGGGATCAACGTTCGAGAGCTTGTCACCGGCATAGAGAATGCCGTGGTCTCGGTGCTGGCAAGCTACGGAATCCGGGGTGAACCTCGCCCGGATGCCCCTGGCGTATACGTCGATGGTGCCAAGATTGCCGCGCTCGGACTGCGGGTCCGTCGGGGCTGCTCGTATCACGGGCTCAGCCTCAACGTCGATATGGACCTCGAGCCGTTCAGCCGCATCAATCCATGCGGCCTGCTTGGCATGGAAGTAACGCAGATGGTCGACCAGGCAGAAGGCGTCACGCTGCGCGAAGTGGAAAACCGGCTGGTGGATGCGCTGGCGGACGCCTACGGCCTCAGTGCCCGCAGGTTGGGCAGGACGGGTTCCTGCTGAGGGTCAGTTTGCGCCAGTCCATACGTTTGGCGTCGAAATATAGAACGTATCCGGTGAGGGATTCCCCGACGCCGCTCAGCAGCTTGATTGCTTCGAGAGCCTGGCAGGTGCCGATGATCCCTACCAGGGGCGCTATCACGCCGTTCTCCGCGCAGCTGAGCGACTCGTCGTCCCCCTCTTCGTACAGACATCGGTAGCAGGGCGAGTCTTCCCGCCGGGGATCGAACACGGCGACCTGACCCTCCCAGCGTATCGCGGCTCCGGAGACCAGGGGTTTTCTGGCGTTCCAGCAGGCGTCGCTGATCGCGTAGCGGGTGCTGAAGTTGTCCGTCGCGTCCAGGACCAGATCGCTGGCGGCTACCTCATCTCGCAGCCGTGTCGGCGACAATCTCTCGGCGATGGTTTCCAGATGCACGTCAGGGTTCAGTTCCTTCAGCGTGCGGCTGGCGGAAACCACCTTTAGCTCGCCGATGGCGGCGCTGCGATGAATGATCTGGCGCTGCAGGTTGGAAAGATCTACGGTGTCGTAATCCGCGATGACCAGCGTCCCTACCCCGGCGCTGGCGAGATACATGGCCAGCGGCGAACCCAGCCCGCCCATGCCGACGATCAGGACCCTGGCTGCCAGCAGCTTCGTCTGGCCCGCCACATCCACCTCCGGCAGCATGATCTGCCGGCTGTAGCGCAGCAGTTGCTCGTCGTTCACGCGCGACGCCCTCTGGTCACCCGCTCGTGTCCTGCCAGATCCGTCAGAGTCTCTATCGCGAGCAATCCTGCCTGCCGCATCAGGCGGCGGACCTGTTCCCCCTGTTGGTAACCGTGCTCCAGCATCAGCCAGCCGCCGGAACTCAGGCGCTGGAGCGCGTCGGGGACGATGTGCCGAAAGGCGTCGAGACCGTCTGGTCCAGCGGTTAGCGCCGCCTGCGGCTCGTGGCCCAGCGCCGCCAGATGCGGGTCATTCTCGGCGATGTAGGGCGGGTTGCTGAGAATGAGCTCGAATGGTCCGGGAAGCGCATCGAGCCAGTTGCTGGATATCCAGCGCACCTGCGTGTCGAGGGCGCGGCCGTTTTCACTGGCCACGGCCAGCGCGGCCATCGAGTTGTCGCTGCCGGTAACCTGAGCGGCACCCCCCGTGCTACTGGCGACGGCGATGGCGATGGCGCCGCTCCCGGTCCCCAGATCGAGCACGCGATCGCCCGGCCGGATTTGAGCCAGCGCCAGCTCTACCAGCAGCTCGGTTTCCGGTCGCGGAACCAGGACCGCGTCGCAGACGTTGAGGGTCAGACCCCAGAATTCCCTGCGGCCCAGCAGGTAGGCCAGGGGTTCTCCATCGCGCAGTCGTCTGGCCCACTCGTTCAGATCGCGGTGTGCCGCCGCGGGCAGGGGGGTTTCCGGACGTGCCAGGACCTGAGCCCGGGTCATGCGCATGGCCTCGCAGATCAGCAGCTCGCGATCGAGCCGCTCCAGGTCCTGGTGCTGGTTCAGCCAGCTTCCCAGACAGGTCACGACTCGTCACCCAGGCCGCGCAGCGCTTCCGCCTGATTTTCCTGAATCAGCGGTTGAATTACGCTGTCGAGGTTGCCCTCGATGACCTCGTCGAGCTTGTACAGGGTCAGATTGATGCGATGATCGGTGACCCGGCCCTGGGGAAAGTTATAGGTTCGTATGCGTTCGGATCGGTCTCCCGATCCTACCTGGATACGTCTCGATTCCGCCTGCTCCGATTCCTGTGCAGAGCGGGCGCTGTCCAACAGCTTGGCCTGCAGCAGCGACATGGCCCGGGCCCGGTTCTTGTGCTGGGAACGCTCGTCCTGACATTCGACAACGATGCCGGAAGGCAGGTGGGTAATGCGGACGGCGGAATCCGTCTTGTTCACGTGCTGGCCGCCGGCGCCTGATGCCCGATAGGTGTCGATGCGCAGATCGGCCTTGTTGATCGCCACGTCGTCGATGTCGGCCACCTCCGGCAGCACCGCGACGGTGCAGGCCGAGGTATGTATGCGGCCCTGGGATTCGGTCTCCGGAACGCGCTGCACCCGGTGCGCCCCGGACTCGAATTTCAGCTGGCTGTAGACGTCCTTACCTTCGATGCGGGTGATGATCTCCTTGAATCCGCCGTGGTCGCCGGCGCGCTCGCTGAGAATCTCTGCGCGCCAGCCTTTGGATTCTGCGAACTTGCCGTACATCCGGAACAGATCACCGGCAAATATGGCCGCCTCGTCACCGCCGGTTCCCGCGCGGATTTCCAGAAAAACGTCGCTGGCATCGTTGGGGTCTTTGGGTAGCAGAAGCGCTTTCAGCCGCAGCTCTTCTTCCTCCAGAGCTTCCGTGAGCCTTGCGGAATCTTCTCGGGCCAGCTCGCGCATCTCGGGGTCTTCATCCTCTGCAAGCTCGTTCGCTTCCGCCAGCTCGCCGGTCATGGTTCTGAAACCTTTGAAGCTCGCGATGACCGGTTCCAGCTCGGAAAACTCCCTGGACAAAGCTGTGAACCGGTCCCGGTCCGCCATGGTCTCGGGATCGGACAGCAGCGCGCCCACCTCCTCGAATCGGTCGGATAGATCGGACAGCTTGGCCATCATGGATGAGGAGAGGGGCATATTTTGCGATCTGTGTCTTTTGCAATTTGTGTCAGTCGAGCTGGTACAGCGTCTTCAGATAATCCAGCAGATCGTTACGACCGTCGGCACTGGCATTGCGAATGGCTGCCGTCGGCGGGTGAATGAGCTTGTTGGTCAGCGCACGGGCCAGGCCGCTGATGACCTTTTCCGCATCGGCACCGGCATGCAGCTCTCTCAGTGCCCTATCCAGCTCAGCCCGTTGGATAGACTCGGCATGAGCCCGGAAGTTTCGCAGCAGGCCCTGGCCGTGGTGGGCGCGGCGTTCGCGAACGTAGTGTGCGGCGCCGTCTTCTACCACCTGCTCTGCTTCCTGGGCGGCGCTGTGACGTTGGCGGACGTTTTCCTCGATGATGTCAGTCAGATCGTCGATGGTGTACAGAAAGACGTCGTGCAGCTCGGAAATTTCGGGCTCGACGTCCCTGGGAACGGCAATGTCGACGATGAAGATGGGTTTGCGTCGCCGCTGCCGGATGGCCGCTTCTACCGCGCCTTTCCCGATGATCGGCAGGGCGCTGCCGGTGGAGGCGATGACGATGTCGTAGTTGTGGAGCTCGTGGGCAACGTCGGTGAGCTGCATGGCGAAGCCGTTGAACCGCGCCGCAAGCGCTTCGGCGTTGACCAGGGTCCGGTTGGCGATTCCCAGGCCGCCGATGCCCATCTCGGTCAGATGCTCGGCGACGCGTTGAATGGTATCGCCGGCGCCCAGCAGCAATGCGCGGTTGTTCCTCAGATCGCTGAATATCTGTTGCGCCATCACCACCGCAGCGTAGGCGACGGAGACCGGATTGCGACCGATATCGGTGTCCGTTCGCACCCGTTTTGCCGCAGAGAGGCCCACCTGTGACAACAGGTTCAGCTCCGGACCAAGAGTGCCGGCGCGGCGGGCCAGCTCGTACGCGGTTTTGACCTGGCCGAGGATCTGCGGTTCGCCGAGGACCTGGGAGTCGAGGCCCGACGCGACCCTGATGAGGTGCCGTGCTGCATCTGCATCCCAGTAGGTGTAAGCCATGCTGGCTAACTCGTTCTCCGCGATGGGTCGATAACGGGTGAACCAGGCTGGTATGAGGGTCTCTTCGGCGGGATCCAGCGACGCGTAAAGCTCCGTTCGGTTGCAGGTTGAGACGATGACTGCTTCTGACAGCGAAGGCACGGCTTCTGCCAGCGCGTGCAGCGCCGACGCGACACCGTCTTCGGGTACCGAAATCCTTTCTCGCACGGCCACAGGAGCCGTGCGATAGTTCACGCCGTATGCCAAGATCGCCATTGAAATGAGATGACCGGTCGGTTCTCTCGAGTCCAAATTGGCCGCCTATAATAGCAGAGTCGAAGCTTTGTGAACCCTCCGAGGTCTCAGTCTAAGTCTTTATATTTAGTGGCTTTTTTT
>CAMYJX010000095.1 GCA_947258825.1 uncultured Pseudomonadales bacterium | reverse complement strand
GCCTCGAAGCTGCCCGTCGCGCGGTCGGCCAGCGCGTGGGCGCCGCGGTGCACGTTCGCATTGTCGCGCAGATAGTAGTTGGCGATGGCGTCGATGACGGCCTTCGGTTTCTGGGTGGTGGCAGCGTTGTCCAGGTACACCAATGGCTGGTCGCCAATGGTCTGGTGGAGAATCGGGAAATCGCCGCGAATATCCAGCTCTGTGTGCCGTTCCTGAGTCTTCATCCGTTTGTTGTCCAGATCCGCTTCAACCGAGCGCCAGCATGAATCGTTCGGCAGCCATCTCCGCCAGCGGGCCCCCGAGGCACTCGCGCAGAAAGCCGTGGCTCAGCAGCCGCCGCGCCATGGGCGGGGGAATGCCTCGTGACAGCAGGTAAAACAGGCTGTCCTCGGACAGCTGGCCAACCGTAGCGCCATGGGCGCAGCGCACATCGTCCGTGTAGATCTCGAGCTCGGGTTTGCTGTTCATCTCGGCTTCCGGGTGCAGCGCCAGGTTGCGATTGGACAGCGCTGCATCACTGCGGGCCGCGTGGGGGTGAATGTGTATCCGCCCGTTGAATATGCTGCGACCTTTGCCGCAGCCGATGCCGTGAAAGGTCTGACGGCTTCGGGTATCGCCGGCTCGGTGTTCAACGGTCTGCTGCTGATCCAGGTGCTGTCCCGCCTCCACCAGATAGGCGCCTGTAAGTGATGCTTCGGCGCCCGGGCCGTCCAGAATGATGTGGGTCTCGCTGCGTCTTCGTTGGCCGCCAAGCAGGCTCTGGTGCAGCTGATAGTTCGCGCTGGCGGCCAGCCGGACCTGCTGCAACGCCCAGTGTTGCGAGTCGCCTTCCAGCGAGAGCCGGTGATGGGAGAGGGCAGCGCCCTCCTGCACCTCGGCCAGCAGCAGCTGGGCCAGAGAGCCCGGCGTCTCGGCAAGCTCAATCAGCTCCGCAGCCGCCCCCTGGCGGACCAGGACTACCAGAGGCGCGTTCCCTGGGGACGGATAGCTGATGTGAATGGGCTGTTTCAGCGGCGCTTCGATATCTATCAGCCAGCCTCCGGGCGCCCGCAGCAGGCACAGATCTGCAAGCGGGTGGCTGGCCGCTTCCAGGCTGTCGGTAAGCAGCGACCTCACCTGATCAGCGTCGACAGCGCTCATATCGGCAAAGGGCACCGCGCGAACGCCTTTCTGATCGACGCCGGACATCGCCAGCGTGGCGCCGCCGCCGCTTTCGGGCAGGCCGGCGACAAAGCCTTTGACCGGCGTGTACTTCCAGAGCTCGCGGGTTTTTCCGCTTTCAAGGTGCCCGTTGACGCGGCTTCGCAGCGCATCCGCATCCAACCAGGCCCTTGGCGGACCCGCCGACCATGTCAGCGCGTCCACCTCCGGATTTCTCTGGACGCTCATGCGGTCAACCACCGGTAACCTTTTTCTTCGAGCTCCAGCGCCAGCTCCTTACCGCCGGAACGCACGATTCTGCCCTCGGCGAGGACGTGAACCACGTCCGGTACGATGTGGCTCAGCAGGCGCTGATAGTGGGTGATCATCAGCACGCCGTTATCGGCGGCGCGGAAGCTGTTGACCCCCTGGGCGACAACCTGGAGGGCATCTATGTCCAGCCCCGAGTCGGTCTCGTCGAGCACCGCGAGCCTCGGTTGCAGCAGCAGCATCTGCAGAATCTCGTTGCGCTTCTTCTCGCCCCCGGAAAACCCCTCGTTTACACCGCGTTTGAGAAACTCCGGGTTGAGCTTCAACTCGTTGGCGATATCGCGTACTCGCCGCATGAAGCTCACCGTATCCAACGGGTCCAGACCGCGAGCCGAATGCAGGCTGTCCAGCGACGCTTTCAGAAACTCCATGTTGCTGACGCCCGGGATCTCCACCGGGTACTGGAAAGCCAGAAACAGCCCCAGGTGGGCTCTGGCATCCGGTTCCAGAGCCGCGAGGTCCTGGTCGAGGAACGCGATCGAACCCCGGGTGATTTCGTATCCCGGTCGTCCGGCAAGGACGTTTGCCAAGGTGCTTTTGCCAGAGCCGTTGGGACCCATCATGGCGTGGACTTCTCCTGCCCGCAGGGTGAGGCTCAGCCCCTGAAGGATCGGTTTGCTGTCAACATTGACGTGTAGGTCATTGATTTCAATGATTTTCATCCGACAGCACCTTCCAGGCTGACTTCCAGCAGCTTGCCTGCTTCCACGGCGAACTCCATGGGCAGCTCGCGGAACACGTCCTTGCAGAAACCGTTGACGATCATGCTGACGGCTTTCTCGCTGTCGATGCCGCGTTGCTGGCACAGAAACAGCTGCTCGTCGCTGACTTTTGACGTCGTAGCCTCGTGCTCGATGATGGCTGTCGCGTTTCGATTCTCGATGTAGGGAAAGGTGTGGGCGCCGCAGCCATCTCCGATGAGAAGCGAATCGCACTGAGTGTAGTTACGCGCGCCCGTCGCGGTGGGCGTGGTTCGCACCAGCCCGCGGTAGCTGCTGTCGCTGCGGCCGGCGCTGATGCCTTTGGCAATAATGGTGCTTTTGGTATTGCGACCGATGTGAATCATCTTGGTGCCGGTATCCGCCTGCTGAAAGTTGTTGGTCAGGGCTACCGAGTAGAACTCGCCGACGCTGTCGTCACCTCGGAGCACCACGCTGGGGTACTTCCACGTGATGGCAGAACCGGTCTCGACCTGGGTCCAGGAAATTTTTGATCGGTCGCCGAGGCAGGCGCCACGCTTGGTGACGAAGTTGTAGATGCCGCCCTTGCCATCCTGGTCACCCGGATACCAGTTCTGCACCGTAGAGTACTTGATCTCCGCGTCTTCCAGAGCCACCAGCTCCACGACCGCCGCATGCAGCTGATTCTCATCACGCATGGGGGCGGTGCAGCCTTCCAGGTAGCTTACGTAAGCGCCGGGCTCCGCAATGATGAGGGTTCTTTCGAACTGCCCGGTATTCTGGGCGTTGATGCGGAAGTAGGTGGACAGTTCCATGGGGCAACGCACGCCCTCGGGGATGTAGACGAAAGAGCCGTCGCTGAAGACGGCTGAATTGAGCGCGGCGTAAAAGTTGTCGGTGCGCGGAACGACGCTGCCCAGATACTTGCGAACGAGCTCCGGATGTTCTCGAACGGCCTCGGAGATCGAACAGAATATGACGCCGGCTTCTGCGAGTTTGGATTTGAAGGTGGTCGCGATGGAGACGCTGTCGAATACGGCATCCACGGCGACCTGGGGTCGCCCGTCGGGCTCGGCAGGCGGTTCGGCTGCAGGTTCAGCCGAGGGCTTCACGACCCCTGCGAGAATCTCCTGCTCGTGCAGGGGGATGCCCAGCTTCTCGTAGGTGCGCAGCAATTCCGGATCCACCTCGTCCAGCGACTGGGGACCGTCGGTCTGGTTGCGCGGCGCCGAGTAGTAGGAAATGGCCTGAAAATCCACCTCGGGGAAGCGCACGTGCGCCCATCGGGGGGCGGTCATCGTCTGCCAGTGGGCGAAGGCTTCAAGGCGCCACTCGGTCAGCCAGGCTGGCTCGCCCTTCTTCGCTGAGATGAATCGGACCACTGATTCGTCCAGACCGGGCGGCAGCGTATCCGACTCGATATCGGTCACGAAACCGGCGCTGTATTCGCTTTTTACCAGATCTTCGACTGAGGTTTCAGCCACACGTGCGTCTCTTTGCTTGGGAGCAGAAATTGTAACCGTGGGGGTCGGCTAATACCAGAGTAAAACAGTCGGGTATTGCCGGCGCGCGGGAAGCACCCGCCTGGCCTGTTCCCGGGGCCATTCGGGCTGACGGCTGGCATGCGAAGCTATAAACTGCGCCGCTTTGCTCAATAGCGGTGACATCGACTCATGCCCAAGCTGGAAAGGCTGCCCGAACCCCATATCTATCAGGCTTACGGCACGTATCTGCTGGAATCCAAGCACAGGCTGATCAGGCGCCTGAGAAAAGCCTACCAGCCCTCCGTTCATGGCCACAAAACCTGGAGCGCCAGCTTCCTGCTGATGGACTACCTCCAGCACGAGCCGATGCGGAAGAAGTCACGGGTGCTGGAAATCGGCTGCGGGTGGGGGCCCGGTTCGGTTTTCTGCGCCAGTCAGTTCAAGGCAAAGGTCACGGCGCTGGATATCGATAAAGAGGTGTTTCCCTTTCTCGACGTGCTGGCTGCCCTGAACAACGTGGAGGTCACGCCGCTGCCGCAGAAGTTCGAAAAGCTGACGGTGAAAGATCTGAGTGAGTTCGATGTGATCGTGGGTTCGGATGTCTGCTTCTGGGACAGCATGGTGAAGCCCCTCAAGTCGCTGGTGAACCGAGCCGTGAAAGCCGGTGTCGAGCGGGTCATCATCACGGATCCCGGTCGTCCCACCTTCTACGAGCTGGCGGACCAGTGCGCCAAGCTGCATGAGGTCAACCTGCAGGAATGGTATGCGGCCGAGCCGGAATATTTCGCCGGTGAGGTAGTGGATATCCGGCCGAAAAAGAAAAAAAAGTAGCCTTAAATTAGAGGGTTATCCTTCATTCAGGACAAACGACTTCAACTGTTGCGCGAGGCTGGAGCAGGCTGAGGAGCGTACCGGCGCGATGAAAGGCAGCGGTACGACCACCGCCGGCATGTAGCTGGTGCCGACGGCTTCCGAGCTGACTCGGCCCGCCAGGTTGCCTGAGCGAACGTCCCACACCTGGGCCTCGTAGCCGGCGTCCATTTCCCAGGTAAGAAACCCGAAGCAACCGGCACCGGTTGCGGTTACGCTGCAGGTCAGAGAACCGGCAGAATCTGTTCTATCGGTATCTCCCTGGACCCAGATCAGATACCGCAATCCGAGGGATTCGAGGCGTTCCGCCAGTTCCGGCTGGGAGATCAGCTCAGGCAGGTCGGAAGCGTTGGCGGGCGCCGTGCGGGGCTCGAACCAGGGAAACAGCGCATCCCGGAACTCCTGCTCCGCTACCACGTTGACCCTCTGCTTGCCGCCGCCCATGTTCTTGCTGATGCAGTTGACGAACTTGGCTTCGGTTTCATCCTGAGTGGGCCGGGTTTTGCGGCTGAGCACCACAACGGACTCGGTCTCGGTCATGCCGGTTGAGGATTCCCGCACCTGTTGAACTGTAGAGGTGACGCAGCCGCTCGCCAGCATTAGGTTTAGCAGGCAGCCGACTGCGATCGCTGGCTGGTGGTATCTGGTCATCGAGTGGGTCCTCCCGCCTCGGTCAAGAGCCATTGACGAACCTCTGGCACCGTCCGGAATTGTACGGTAAAGAACGCCATGGCGTCGCGACAGGCTGCGACGGCGGCGGCCTGCAATGCGGGCTTGCGACTCTGGATTCCGTAGTTGTCCTCGTGCGCCTTGCCGTACGCGGTCAGCGGCCATTCGCCCAAGAGCTCGCCGTCCCGCCCGTAGAGCTGGAAGCGGTATCGAACCCAGACTTCGAAATAATCGCTTCGGGTCTGCAGGGGCGTGGAGAACTGTACCTCGGAAATAGCGGGAACCAGCACGCCTGAGACCTCGCCACCCGGGGCTGCCGGATCGGGCACCAGATAGATGCTGTCGAACATGCCGCTCAGCAGGCTCCGGAACATCTGGCCCTGAGCGCTGCCCAGATCGATTTCCCACTCGCCTGAGTCTTCCAGATCCTCGGCATGTACATATCCGGTGAGTGACTCGTCGAGGTGCAGACCCATCTGCAGCGGGATGCGGTCCACCAGCGGCACGGGAAAAAGCGCGGGTACTGACACGCTGGCGCCACCGCATCCTCCGAGGACTGCAAGCACGAGCACAAGACTGCAGGCTCGGTATTTCAGCATCGAAAAAGGGGCCCCTGACATCTGCGTTTTGACCCCTGAAGCCTACTCAAATTCCGAGAGACCTACAAAAGTTCCGTCGTTGCGGTAGGCCAGCTCGCGCATGAGCGCGGCGAACCGATAGACGCGCCCGGAGGGCCGGTCCAGATAGACGGGGAAACCGACGGCGTTGATCCGCACCAGACGGCGGCCGGATTCGTCGGCGCGGTTGACCTTATCGACCTCGTCCACCACGGACTCTATGGAACGTCCTGTGAAGTCGTCGCCAAAGACGTAGATGCCGATGCGTTTGTCAGGCGCGTAAAACGCGCTGATGGCTGCCTGGATGCCTTCGACGGGGCTGGAATTGCTGAATGGATTCCAGGTCTGCAGGCGTTTCATGATGGCCTGGCGGCGGGCGGGGGAGTCCGGGATCCACTCGCCGGCGTAGTTCGAAAACATGTAGTCGCCCATGTCGTTCATCACCTGAATGCCCTTTACCCTGGGGTAGATAGAGAGGGTTTCCTCCACCTTGCGCAGGACCTGGCTCCAGGCGGCGTTGAACATGCTGCCCGAGGTGTCGATGACGAAGATGATGTACTCACTGTCCACGGCGATGCCGCCGACAAGCTCGGTCTTGCGCCGGAAATCGGCGCCAAGCAGACGCTGCATCTCATCTGTCAGGGTCTGTTTGGCTGCGGCCAACTGGGCGGAAGCCGACTGATTTTCTTCGCTGCGGTCCACCGTGGTCGAGAAGGCTCCGAGAATCGTTGACAGCTCACGCTCCAGCGCCGCCAGCAGCAGCATGTTGTCGTCCAGCTGGTTTTCCGCGTCTTCCACCTGCCGATTGAGATCCTTGATCTGGCCACGAATTTCGTAAAGCGCCTTTTCCCGCTCGGCGATCTTGCCGTCCAGGTCGATTTTCGATTTTTCCAGCAGGATGGGTTCCACCGTCTTGGTGATCAGCAGCAGCAGGATGATGGCGCCGAAGCCGCAGCAGATGACGTCCAGAAAGCTGACGCTGAATTCTTCGATGCCGCGGCGTTTGCGACTCACGGCCAATCCCTGGATGGGGAGAGAAAAGATCCCCCGGAAGCCCGGGCCAGGTTCCAGAAAGCGGCAGATGCCATGGGATCGCCTTCCATGGGAAACATGATGACGTTGATGGGAATCTGTCTGGGCAGCTGGCTGACCGCCTGGCTGAACAGCTCCAGCCGCTGCCTGCCCGTCACCGTTGCGCCCCGGGGCTCGCGTTGGCCGCGGGTCGGCAGTGAATCGACGATCAGATAGACGTTGTCCGGTGGTGGCTGAAGCTCACCGATGGCGGTGACGAGATTCGCCAGGCTGGTGCCGCCCTCGGGCACCGCTTCCCGCAGTGCGGTCAGCGCGCTGTCCAGCTCCCGCCCCTCCGACAGGGGGATCCACTCGCCGTTCCGGTCCGGCAGCAGCGATGCTGCTTCGACGTTGAACCCGTAGATCTGGAAGCTGGCATCCAGCGGCAGCTGTGCCGACAGCCATTCCGCCGTCCGCACAGCTCGCTGCCACTTGGGGGCCATTCGCCGCCGCTCTTCACTCATGTTGCGGCGGCGGATAACGTTGACGATGGATTCGTCGAGCATGCTGGCTGACGTGTCCACGGCAATGAGAATATTTTTGCCTCCCACCTTCAGCCCGGTGAGGTACTGTCGATCGCCTTCTCCGGTGAAGCTGCGAACGCGCGAGCCGTCGTTTGCCTCTTCCAGAGCCCTCAGGCGCTCGAGTTCCTCCTCCCGGGAGTCGACGTCGCTCTTGAGCGCTTTGAGGCTTTCTTCCTGGGCGATGGATTCGGCATTCAGGATCTCGAAATCCTCGCGGCGGTCATCGAGCAGCTTGCGGGAGCTGACCAGCTTGCTGTCGGACTCGGAGATGCGCTGGGACAGCCGATCCATGCGCTCCAGAAGCTCGAACAGATCACGCTCGCCGTTCTGCACCTGATAATCCAGCAGCCGCACCTCCGATAGTCGATCTTTGTTGATCGTCTTCTCTTCCTCCTGGGTCGAGTGGTTGATGATCAGAAAGATCAGCACCACCGCGCCAAAACCGCAGGACATGACGTCCAGAAACGACAGCGAGAAGACATTGACCGCACGCCTTGCCAATGATCATTCCTCCACGTGAATGATCAGGTATTCGTCTTCACCCTGACCGACCCGGTCGCCGATGTGCAGCGTCGTATCCTGGTCCAGCCTCTGGCCGTTGAGGGTCAGGCCGTCGTCTGCCAGCAGCAGCGCGGCGTCTTCCTGGCCGCTCGTCCGAAACGGCAGGCGAGGGGAGTGCAGATCAACGGCGCGCGATTCACGGAGCGCGTGGGTGGGGACCAGAGGCCTGATGCGCGGTTCAGCTTCCGAGGGGGTTTCGGCAATTCGGTGGGGCAGTCGGGTGATCAGCCTGAGATCACCATCGCCACGCAGGATCTCCGGCAGGTTGTTCAGACATCCAAGCGCTGGCGCTTCCCCGGGTAGTACCTTGAGGATCGAGTGCTGCCGGGCCAGGGATGGCGCAAGCCCGGGCAGCCTTGCAGCGCGCGCGCTCAGGAAGACCGGGCAGCCCTCGGGAATGGCGTCCTGCAGCTGGGCAAACCGCTGCGTAGCCTTCTGCGCCAGCAGGCTCAGGCTGAGCTCGACGCGGCGCGTCTGGTCGCCCTGATGAATTTCCAGCGCCATCTCCGTCTGGTCCGGGTGGTCTTCGATCCAACCGTGCAGCTGATTGAACAGCTGCTGCTCGGATGCCGCCGCATGCAGCGGGTCGTAGCGGGTTTCCTGGACAAACCGGTCGGCTGTCACGTTGACCCAGTCTTCCAGCAGCCGGGCCAGGCCGCAGTCGGCGACTTCCTGGCTGGCTGTGCGGCTGACCTCGTCATTGAAGCCGAGGGTCGTAATGACCGCGCGCTGCATCATCACGTCGACGTGGCAGGCGGTGCCCGTTGCCTCCGCGCCAGCCGTAGCCGAGACCGCGGAATCGACGAAGCCGGTGACGCGGATGTCCAGCTCCTGAAGTATGCCCAGCAGCACGCCGAGCTGCTCCGGCGTGAGAATGGCGGGAACCGCGAGCACCAGCTCACCTTCGATGAGCGGCGCCAGCTCGCGCAGATGCAGGTAAACGAGGTCGGCGTGGTTTCTTACCTGCCGCGTGGCGTAGGGCAGCGGTTCGGCGGACAGGCGCGTGAAGTACTGCGAGTTGGTCTGCCGTGGATGGGTGCGCGACAGGTGCAGGGCAGTCTCACCGAAATGGGTGGAATCTTCCAGCATTACGGCGATGCCTGGCGAGCGCAGAGCAACGCTCTGATTGTGGTAGAGCGTCAGCTCTGTGTTGTTGAGTTCGAGAATGCTCGGCACGTGTTGCGGACCTGCAGCTGGCGCATCAGACGCTGGTCGGAGTAG
>CAMYJX010000094.1 GCA_947258825.1 uncultured Pseudomonadales bacterium | reverse complement strand
GCGGCAGCCCGCCCGAAGACCACCAAATCAAGCAGCGAGTTCGAACCCAGACGATTGGCGCCGTGCACAGAAACACAAGCCGCCTCGCCAACGGCCATCAGGCCGGGCACCGGAACACTCGTGTCGTCGCCCCTGGTGGTCAGAACTTCGCCGTGCACATTGGTCGGAATACCGCCCATGTTGTAGTGCACCGTCGGTAGCACGGGGATCGGTTGCTTGGTCACATCAACGCCGGAGAAAATTCTGGCTGTTTCGGCAATGCCCGGCAGTCTTTCATCAATGACATCCGGACCCAGGTGTTCAAGGTGCAGGAAAATACCTCCACCAACGCGTCGGGTTGATCATCGGCCGTTTGAAGGATGGTTCCGTCCTTGACCTCCTCGGAAAACATGATGGCTGAGATGCAGTCTCCGGTAGCGTTGAACTGTGCGTCCAGACCCGCCCCCATGCCTGAGCCGTAATAGTTTTTCAGCCCGTTGACCATGTCGGTCAGGGTGGAGTTGATGAAGCCCACGATGTAGTCGTACTCGGAGCCCTGTCGGAACGGTGTCCAGACGAACGCGCCGGCGTTTTCATCCGCATTGCCCATTTTGTCCCAGGCGGTTCGATAGGCCTCGGCCAGAGCCATGACGCTGCTGAAGTCTTTCCCCTCGTTGAGCTTGCATGCGAACACCTGCAGCGGCTGTGAGTCCTGCGACTCCTGAGCGTGCCCGACTGCGGCGGTACCCAGGGCCAGGATCATTACGGTAAGTAGTTTTCTCATTGGTATCTCCCTGTTTCCAGAACTGGAAATGCCACGCAGGCAGGCATGATCAGCGCGCAGGCGGCTGCATCTGCTGATGTTGTGTCTGACTGATCCTGGCTTCTCCCCCGAAATCAGTGTCTACCTGTCTTCAGCCGCGCGCAAGCCGCGTTGAAACCTTAGGGCTCTGCTGAACTCTCGGCCCTTACCTCCAGTTCTGCTTGCTGGTCTTCAGCGCGCCTTTTGCGGGGCCTAATCGAGGTCGCTGGCACTGTGCCTTTCGGGCACCCGTTCTTCCTCCGGCCCCCAGACCTTGTTGACGCGCTGGCCACGCTTGACCGCGGGGCGCTCGCGTATCTCCGAGGCCCACCGGAAGACATTGGTATAGGAGGTTACATCGAGAAACTCCTGAGCCTCGTAAATGTTGCTCAATACCAGGGCGCCATACCAGGCGAAGTTCGCCATGTCCGAGATGTTGTATTCGTCGCCGCACAGGTATTGACGCGAGGAGAGATTCCGATCCAGGACGTCCAGCTGGCGTTTGACCTCCATGGCGTAGCGGTTGATGGGGTACTCCCATTTCTCCGGCGCGTAGGCGTAGAAATGGCCGAAGCCGCCGCCGAGGTACGGCGCGCTGCCCATCTGCCAGAACAGCCAGGAAAAACACTCCGCCCGTTGTGACGGGTCGCTGGGCAGGAAGGCATCAAATTTCTCAGCCAGGTAGAGGAGAATGGCGCCGGACTCAAAGACCCGGGTTGGAGGTGATGTGCTGACGTCGAGCAGGGCCGGGATCTTGGAGTTCGGATTGATCTCGACGAAGCCGCTGCCAAATTGATCGCCGTCCCCGATATTGATGGTGTAGGCGTCGTACTCCGCGGGCTTGCCGATGGCCAGCAGTTCCTCCAACAGAACAGTGACCTTGACCCCATTCGGGGTCGCCAGCGAGTGGAGCTGCAGGGGATGCTTGCCCCGGGGCAGCTCCTTGTCATGGGTGGGACCGGCGATGGGCCGATTGATATTTGCGAACCTGCCGCCGCTCTCCTTGTCCCATGTCCAGACTTTGGGCGGCGTGTAAGACGATTGTTCGGTCATGGGTGGCGCTTTCCTGATTGCATGCAGAATGGATTACGAGGTTATCCGAGAAGTGCGGCCGGCTCCAGATTTCACGCCGCTACGCAGGTGAGGAGATGCACCTCAGGAGCACGTCGGTGACGGCGCCCGGGTTGTCGATCATCAGATCGTGACCGCCCTGCATGATCTCGCTTTCCCAGTCAGCCTGGGCCTTTACCGTCTCATAGGCGGCCTTGGTTCCCGGATGGTCGAAGCCGGCAGCCAGAACGTACACGCGACGGGATATCTCGAGATGTCGTCCGTTCAGGCTCAGCGGCTCGGCAAAGCTGGCGAGCGGATGATTGGAACACTTCCGATTCATCCACGCTGCGTCCGCTGCGTTCACATTGAACTGTTCGGCGGTCATGGGCGGCACGGAATAGCCGTCGCCGTCCTGTGCCTGGGTTCTGAAACCGTCGGCAATGGCGTCTGGAATGGTATCGAACATGCTCTGGCCATCTTCGGGCACCAGCGCGTCCAGATAGACGAGCGCCCTGAACCTTTCGGGCATCTGATCGGCGACGCCGCTGATCACCAGGCCGCCGTACGAATGCCCGCACAGCACCACGTCTTCGAGATCATACGACTCGACGATGCCGGTGATGTCGGCGATGTGGGTGGAAAGATTGACGGAGGCAGTCAGCAGGTGGGCCCGATCCCCCAGGCCGGTGAGAGAGGGCGTAAATACGGCGTGGCCCTTTGCCCGCAGCGTTACGGCTACACGCTGCCAGCACCAGCCGCCATGCCAGGCGCCGTGAACCAGAACGAATGCTGTCATCTCCTGCCTCCCGTCAGGTCTGGTGGCGGATTATCGCAGAGAATTTTCCAGGTGCAGCAGATAGGCAAATGATGGCACAGCCAGGTTGTCGGTTCGTCCGGCAAGATAGCGCTCGTCCTGGATGATGGGCGCGCAATTTTCACGTACGGTCCAGCCGGCGGCCAATGCCAGCTTTTCCATGTCGCTGGGACGGAAGAACGAGCGCATGGGCTCCTGCTGAAACGCCGTGGCGACGCGGGTTCCCCAGAACAGGGCGGCGCTCAGGTCGAACGTGGACGGTTGCTGCCAGTAGTCCAGCACCAGCTCGGAACCCCGGGCGGACGTTTCCGCCAGGGTGGTCAGGGTGGCGCTGATGGCCTCGCGAGACAGGTAGTAGCTGGTGCCGAGCCATGAAACGAACTGTGGCGAAGCGGTGGCCGGCAGCCGTTCCTCCAGCCTGTCACGCTCGAAGTCTACGGCGACATAAGTCAGATTTTCGACCTGCTCGTGGCCCTGGGACGTCAGCTGCTGCCGCTTCCACGCCTGAGTGGCAGGATGATCTATCTCAACCACGGTGATGGCATCTGCGGCGTCTTGCCCGGCCTGGCGCTGGCGCAGCGCGAAGGTATCCAGCCCCGCAGCGAGAATGACGTAGCGTTGGCAGCCCCGCTCGCGAGCTGCAGCCAGGGCGTCTTCGGCGTAACGGGCGCGGACGACGATCTGGCTGCGCATGGCGGTGAGGGCGTCCCGGCGTTGGCGGAAAGTTCGCGACCAGCTGCGCGGCATCGCGGACAGCCGCTGCAGGAAACGCTGCTGATACCGGCTCAGAAAATCGGCGGCGGCCCGGTCTTCGAATACCCAGGGCTCATCGTCAGCGATCAGATGCAGCGCCCGCAGCCATGCCGTCGCCATGGCCGTCTGGCTCGGACGTTCAGCTTGCATGGGCGGGCATGGGTTTCATTCGGGCTTGACGACAATGGTGCCGAACGCTGACTCCACCAGGCGCAGGAACACGAAAGCCGCCTGGGCCAGGGTGCCCACCACGGCGGATATGTACAGGCTGTTGTGCCTCTCCGCCTCGAATCCGAACAGGATCAGCAGCAGGGCGATCTGTATGAACACCTCGAGAATGGCGGCCACCGAGACCGCCAGTCGATCGGGCGGGAAACTGCCTCGCACGGAGCGGTAGGAGCTGATGAAGGAGGCGATGGCCAGGTAGATGAGCAGCAGGTAGGCGCCGGCTGCGAGCCGCCAGGAGAGGGTGGGATCCAGCCCGTATCCCGTCAGAGCGACCGGTATCAGCGCCGCTACGACAGCCACCACGCTGGCGGCGATCACCAGGCGCAGGCGGAGCAGATCGTGAACCGCCGTGTTTGCGACGCGGCGTCTGCCGAACAGGGTTACCAGAGCGGCGAAACCAGCGAAGGTGGCCGCGATCTCGGCGATGGACAGCAGCGCGGCCGATTGTTCCAGCATCATTGTTTATACCAGTTGCGGATATTCCAGTTTCGGATATTTCGGTTGCAGACCTGCAATTCGATCATCATCGATCATCCTGCGTCGAACCTGAAGCGTTTCCGGCGTCCCTGGGAATGCGGATGGAATCCACCAGGGTGCGGATCTGTTCGGGCACGGCGGGCGTCAGCCGGCTCACCACTGCGGCGACGGCAAAGTTCAACAGCGCCCCCAGCGCGCCGATGCCTTCCGGAGATATGCCGAACCACCAGTGCTCGGCGCTGTTGTGTTCCGGTGCCACGAATTTGAAGTAGACGATGTAGCAGAAGGTGAACGCCAGCCCGGACACCATGCCAGCGATGGCCCCTTCCCGATTCATCCGTCGGCTGAAGATGCCCATCATGATGGCCGGGAACAGCGACGCCGCCGCCAGTCCGAAGGCGAACGCCACCACCTGGGCAACGAAGCCAGGCGGGTTGATGCCCAGATAACCGGCCACGCCAATGGCGACGGCGGCAGCCAGCCGGGCGTAAAGGAGCTCCTGGCGATCCGTAATCTGGCGAGCGAAGGTGTTCTTGATCAGGTCGTGGGAAACGGATGCGGAGATGACCAGCAGCAGCCCCGCTGCTGTGGACAAAGCCGCCGCTACCGCGCCGGCGGCCACCAGCGCGATCACCCAGCCCGGCAGCGCGGCGATTTCAGGATTGGCCAGCACCATGATGTCCCGGTCGACGTAGACCTCATTGGGACCCTCGACCGGCACGTTTACCACTTTTCGCTCCCCCAGCAGTCCCCGTACCTGGCTGAAGCTGGGCCTGCCTTCAAACGGGGCGCCGGGCCCGTACTGAATCGCGCCGTCGTGATTCTTATCCAGCCAGCCGATCAGGCCGATGTCTTCCCAGCTGCGAAACCAGGGGTCGATCTCGCTGTACTGGGTGTTGTGCACGGTCTCGATGAAGTTCAGCCGGGCGAAAGCGCCTACCGCGGGCGCGGTGGTGTAGAGCAGGGCGATGAAGAGCAGGGCGTAGCCTGCCGAACGGCGGGCGTCGGAAACCTTGGGGACGGTAAAGAAGCGCACGATGACGTGGGGCAGGCCGGCGGTGCCCACCATCAGCGCCAGGGTTATGGCAAAAACGTCTACGGTGGATTTGCTGCCCTCGGTGTAGGGTCCGAACCCCAGGCTGACGAGGGTGTTGTCGAGCTTGTCGAGAACCGAGGTTCCCGAGCCGCCGGACACGTCTGCCCCCAGGCCCAGCTGGGGGACTGGGATGCCGGTGATGAGCAACGAGATGAATACGGCCGGCACCAGATAGGCGAAGATCAGCACGCAGTATTGGGCGACCTGGGTGTAGGTAATGCCCTTCATGCCGCCCAGCACGGCGTACATGAACACCACGGCCATACCGATGATGACGCCCAGATTGATGTCGACGTTCAGAAACTGAGAGAACACGATGCCGACGCCGCGCATCTGCCCCGCCACGTAAGTGAAGGACACCACGATGAGGCTGATTACCGCCACTACGCGGGCGGTGTTCGAGTAGTAACGGGTGCCGATGAAATCCGGCACGGTGAACTGGCCGAACTTGCGCAGGTAAGGAGCCAGCAGCAGCGCCAGCAGCACGTAACCACCGGTCCAGCCCATCAGATACACGGTGCCGTCATAGCCCATGAAGGCGATGATGCCGGCCATGGAAATGAAGGAGGCGGCACTCATCCAGTCGGCGGCGGTGGCCATGCCGTTGGCGACGGGATGTACATGCCCGCCGGCAACGTAGAACTCACGGGTTGAGGCGGCCCGGGACCACACGGCGATGCCGATGTACAGGGCGAAGGATAAACCCACAAACAGATAGGTCAGCGTCTGGACATCCATGACCCGATCAGTCTCCTCGCGGCTCGTCTGATTCCGGGTCTTCGTGAACGTCGTATTTTCTGTCCAGCCGCTGCATGCAGACGGTGTAAACGAAGATGAGCACGACGAAGACGTAGATGGAGCCCTGCTGTGCCCACCAGAAGCCCAGCTTGAAGCCAAAGAACGCAATCCGGTTCAGGGGTTCTACCAGCAGGATGCCAAACCCGAAAGAGACCACAAACCAGATGGCCAGCAGGACGGCGGTGAGCTTCAGGTTGGCGCGCCAGTAGGCTCGCGCCCTGTGGGGTTGAGCATCGTCACGTTCGGCCATGATTCCCCTCCCTGGAAAAAGCCCATTGTACAAAGGCTGGGGCGAATCTGTGAGAATGCTCGCAAATGCTCGCATTCGGACGGAGAGGGGTAATCATGGCGCCGAGGATTGATCACCTGATGTGGGGCGTACCCGATCTCGATGCAGGGGTGCAGGCTGCCGAAGAACTGTTCGGCGTAACCCCGGTGCCGGGTGGTTCGCATCCTGGCCTGGGCACCCGTAACGCGCTGCTGGGTCTGGGGGATGGGGTCTATCTGGAGGTTCTGGGTCCCGATCCGGCGCAGGACCTTGCCGGTACCATGGGTGAGGGGCTGCAGCGTCTGGAAGCGCCGGCGCTGGTGACGTTTGCGGTAGCAACCAGTCAGCTAAGCGACCTTGCGGACGACCTCCGCGAGCGAGGCTATCGCCCTCGCGGCCCGGTGCCCACACAGCGCACGACCCCGGCAGGCGAGCTGCTCGCCTGGGATCTGCTGTTCGTGGCAGGGCACAGCTTTGGCGGCCTGTGCCCGTTTTTCATCGACTGGCGGGACTCGCCGCACCCCTCGGCGACGACGCCCGTCGGGGCCCGGCTGCAGGATCTCGCGCTGGGTTCGCCGGACGCCGATGTCCTGGCGCCGCTGCTCGCGGATCTGCACATCCCGGTGACCGTTACGCGCGAGGGCGAGCCCTGGCTTCGAGCGACTTTCACCGGTGCTTTCGGAGATGTGGTCCTCAGCTCAGTGGACGCCAGCATCGCCATGCGCTTCGCTTGAGCTTCGCTTGAGCTTCGCTTGAGCTTCGCCTGAGCCAGCTCAGCCCACCGCGGCGCGCAGCCGGTCGTGCAGGACCCCGAGCTTCTCGATGATGGCATCGACGGATCGGGCGCCGGACTGAAAAATGGCCGTGGCGTTCAGCGAGCCCCACTCGAAACCCATCTCCTTGACCGTCTCTGCCCGCCGTACCACATTGTCCGGGTCGCTGTAGAAGGCTTTGCCTTCTTCGTCCCTGGGCGGTACGTCCAGCATCTGCTGCAGGCCGATGCTGGCAGGGTCTCGGCTCGCCGCCTCCGCATGGCGGTGAATCTCGGCAACCGCCCCGCGCGCCTGATCCATATCGGTGAAGGCGGTGGCCATCCAGCCGTCCCCCAATTCCCCCACCCGACGCAGGGCCCGCGGGGAATTTCCACCAATCCAGATGGGCAGTCGGCCTGACTGGGGCGGCTTGGGCTCCATGGCCATGGCGGTAGAGGTGTAGTACTCGCCGTCGAAATCCACGTGGTCTTCTTCCCAGTAGGTGCGCAGCAGATCGATGGCCTCATCCATGCGCTTGCCCCGGTCGGTGAAGTTTTCTTCCAGCGCGTCGTACTCCGACGCCTGCCAGCCCACGCCTACCCCCAGACGCATGCGGCCACCCGAGAGGATGTCCAGCGTGGCCATCTGCTTCGCGACCAGCACGGGCTGGCGCTGGGGCAGCACCAGTACTTCGGTGCCGAGGCCGATCCGTCTGGTCACGGCGGCGGCGAAAGCCAGGGTGGTCAGCGCCTCCAGGATGGGCATCTGCGGTGGGTACATGGGCGCCGGTCGATCTGCTGTGGCGAACCCCATCACCACGTGATCGAATATATCCAGCTGATCGTAGCCGATGTCTTCGATGGCTTTCGCCAGGCGGGTGATCGCGTCAGGGCCCTCACGGTAGGCAACGCTGGGAAATTCCACTGAGAGCTGCATGTCCTTGTCTCCGATATAGAGGATTCACGTGCCGACGGTATCCGGATCAAACATAACGGCTATGGCCCTGAAGGTAAAAACCCTTTAGCCTGCGGCATGGCGCCGGAGCCCTGCCAACGCAGCTGTATCGGACCGCGCTGTAAACTGGTGAACGTGATCTCATGAGCCTGATTCAACCCATTCGTCCGGCGGCCACGGTAATTCTGGTTCGCGACGCTGCCGCCGGATTCGAGATCTTCATGCTGCGGCGTACCAGCAAAGCGTCTTTCGCCGGCGGTATGTATGTTTTCCCAGGCGGGCGCGTCGACAGCGACGATCACCTGCACAAGTACGACAGCGTCAGGGTCGGCCCGGATCGTCGTCAGGCATTGCAGCAGAAGGCGCTGGGCTTCGAGTGGCGCGGTTTCTGGATTGCCGGTATTCGCGAAAGCTTCGAAGAGGCCGGCCTGCTGCTGGCCTACGATGCCCGCGGCGAGCTGTTGCGTTACCAGGATACGGACGCGCATGAGCGTTTTTCCGGCTATCGCGGCCCGCTTCATGCGGGTCAGATCAGCCTGCAGGAAATCTGCCAGCGCGAGAATCTGCGGCTCGCCGTGGATCGCATTCACTTTTATAACCGCTTCGTCACCCCGTTGGGACGCCCGCGTCGATTCGACACCCGGTTTTTCGTTGCCGAGGCGCCACCCGGTCAGACGGGTCAGCACGATGAGAAGGAAACCGTGCACAGCATATGGATCAGCCCTCAGGAGGCGCTGGCTCGCAACGCGGCTGAAGAGTTCGATCTCATGAACGTCACCCGCATGCAGCTGCAGAGCCTCGCCGCGCACGGGTCCAAGGCCGAGCTGCTGGAGATGGCCGCCAGCAAACGGGAGTTTCCCGTGCACCGACCGCACCTGCCGGTATCGGCGGGTCGCGGTTGATGAGTGAGCGCCGGATCATCGAAACCATTCCCGTGGAAGTGCGGCGCAGCAAACGCCGCCGCACGCGCATTGGTCTGGCCTTCGATCCTGGCGGCTACGTCATCATGGAAACCCCCCTGGACGCCAGCGAGGCGGAGATAGAGTCGGTTGTGCTGGAGCATCATCGCTGGTTGCGGCATCGGCTGGAAAAGGTCGCAGCGAGTCTGGCGGTAAGCGCTTCCATCAGCTATGCCTCCGGTGAGCTTCTGCACTACCTGGGAGAGGCGTTCGAGCTGGTGCTCCGGCGAGGTCTGCAGGATCGCGTAGTGATTGCCAGGCGGGAAACCCCGCAGCTGCCGCTGTTCGACTGCGGCGTGCATGGGGAAATCCGCGTCACCGTCAACGCAGCCGACGACGATTCGGGCAATCCGGACGAACCTGCCCTTGCCGAGCACGCCCGCGGTGCCG
>CAMYJX010000093.1:6626-15955 GCA_947258825.1 uncultured Pseudomonadales bacterium | reverse complement strand
TCCGAAAAACCTTTGCGCTTCAGGCCGTAGACCTCCTCACGCTGCAGGTTTTCCAGGTGCTGGCCGACGATGGACATCCCGGTCAGAACCAGATCTTCGCTCTCCGCCAGGAACCAGGGATCGACAGCAGACAACCCGTGAATCTCTTCAAGGGACAGGCCAAAGCGGAAAGCGTCGGCCAGGTACCAGATGCGCTCCGAACCAGGCACGCTCAGCTCTCTACGCAGGGTAGTGCGTGCTTCTTCCCCGTCCTCAGCGAGGATCGGGTCCAAGCCGTTCATGCCCGTTTCGAGGCCGCGCAAGGCTTTCTGAAGAGATTCCTGAAACGTCCGGCCGATGGCCATGACCTCGCCGACGGACTTCATCTGAGTCGTCAACCGGGCATCGGCCTGGCTGAACTTCTCGAAGGTGAACCGGGGAACCTTGGTCACCACGTAGTCAATGCTGGGCTCAAAGGAGGCCGGAGTCACACCGGTGATATCGTTGGCGAGCTCGTCGAGCGTGAAGCCTACGGCCAGCTTGGCTGCAACCTTGGCTATGGGGAACCCGGTGGCCTTCGAGGCGAGCGCCGAGGAGCGCGAGACGCGGGGATTCATCTCGATGACGACCAGCTTGCCGCTCTCCGGGTTGATGGCAAACTGCACGTTGGAGCCACCGGTTTCCACGCCGATTTCCCGCAGTACGGCGATGGAAGCGTTACGCAGGATCTGATATTCCTTATCGGTAAGCGTCTGGGCCGGCGCAACGGTGATGCTGTCGCCGGTGTGAACACCCATGGGGTCCAGATTCTCGATGGAGCAGACGATGATGCAATTGTCGTTTCGGTCGCGTACCACCTCCATTTCATATTCTTTCCAACCCAACAGCGATTCGTCGATGAGAAGCTCGTTGGTCGGCGAAAGATCAAAACCGCGCCCGCAGATCTCCTCGAACTCTTCCGTGTTGTAGGCGATTCCCCCGCCACTGCCGCCCAGCGTGAACGAGGGCCGGATGATGCAGGGAAAGCCAAGCATGCTCTGCACCTGCAAGGCCTCCTCCATGCTGTGCGCAATGGCGGACCGTGGCGTTTCCAGACCGATGCGCTTCATGGCCTTGTCGAAGCGCTCCCGGTCCTCGGCCTTGTCGATGGCGTCCTGGCTGGCCCCGATTAGCTCAACGCCGTATTTGTCCAGCACGCCTTCGCGCACCAGATCCAGCGCGCAGTTCAGCGCCGTCTGCCCACCCATGGTGGGCAGCAGGGCATCCGGCCGCTCCTGCTCGATGATCCTGGCGACGGTTTTCCACTCCACCGGCTCGATGTACGTCGCGTCAGCCATGGCAGGATCGGTCATGATGGTGGCCGGATTCGAGTTCACCAGGATCACCCGGTACCCCTCGTCTCTAAGCGCCTTGCACGCCTGGGCGCCGGAGTAGTCGAACTCGCAGGCCTGCCCGATAACGATCGGACCGGCGCCCACGATGAGCACGGATTGAATGTCGGCTCGCTTAGGCATGGCGGGCGTCCATCAGCGCGATGAACTCATCGAACAGATACTCGCAGTCCTGGGGCCCCGGGCTAGCTTCCGGATGACCCTGGAATCCCAGGGCGGGTCGGTCGTTTCGTCGGAGACCCTGCAGGGTGCCATCGAACAACGACACGTGAGTGATCTCCAGGCAGTTGGGCAGCGCCTCGGCGTCCACGGCAAACCCGTGGTTCTGGCTGGTAATGACGACCCGCTGATCACGGAGATCCTGTACCGGGTGGTTCGCCCCGTGGTGACCGTGGGCCATCTTCATGGTGCGCGCTCCGCTGGCCAGCGCGAGAAGCTGGTGACCGAGGCAGATACCGAAGATGGGCATATCGTGAAGCAGCAACTCGCTTATGGCTTCGATGGCATAGCCGCAGGGTTCGGGGTCGCCGGGCCCGTTCGACAGAAACACGCCATCCGGGTTCATGGCCAGCACCGCCTCCGCAGGGGTAGTGGCCGAGACCACGGTCAATCGGCAACCGCGATCCGCCAGCAGGCGCAGGATATTGTGCTTGATGCCGAAATCGTAGGCGACCACGTGATGTCGAGGCTCGAGCTGGCGACCGTAACCTTCTCCCAGCACCCAGCTGGTCTGGTCCCAGCTGGCCGTCTCCTCACGGGTCACCACGCCGGCCAGATCCATACCCTGGAGGCCGGGAAAGCGGCGCGCCGCATCCAGGGCCGTTTCAACGGCGGTGTCTCCCGCCGCGGCCTCGCCAGCGGCAATGCAGCCGGCAAGCGCGCCTTTTTCTCGAATCCGCCGGGTCAGCCGCCGGGTGTCCACATCGGCAATGGCAACCACCCCCTGCTCGAGCAGGAACTCCGGCAGGCTGAGCTGCATCCGCCAGTTGCTGGCCCTGCGAGGCAGCTGTCGAACAACCAGCCCGCTTCCCCAGACGCGAGACGATTCCATGTCTTCGAGATTGATGCCCGTGTTGCCGATCTGAGGATAGGTGAGCGTGATGATCTGCCGGGCGTAGGAAGGATCCGTAAGGATTTCCTGATAGCCGGTCATTGCCGTATTGAAAACCACCTCACCGATCGAAGTGCCTTCAGCACCGATCGACTGGCCGCGGAACACGCTTCCGTCTTCCAATACAAGTAGAGCCGGAATCAATTCTTCACCCTGGTTCAATATCAGCCCGATCGCAACCGCTCGAAAATTCTGGTTCAGGGGTGCCGCCGGGGGACGCTGGCGCCGTCTTCCGTCAGTACAACCCTATCGTCAGTTGCTTAAATCGCTCGTTGCTTAAAGCTGGCTGCGCCAGCACGAGGGCCGGTTCGCTGCCGCTTGTGAATCGCGGCATTACCCACCCTGGTTGGGTGGCGTAGTCTACCCAAGCGGGCCCTTAAAGCCCAGCACATCCTGCATGTCAAAAAGCCCTGCTTCCTGCCCATCGAGAAAGCGCACGGCACGCAGGGCCCCGTGGGCGAAATTCATGCGGCTCTGGGCTCGGTGGGTAATCTCAATGCGCTCGCCGGCCCCCGCGTAAAGCACCGTGTGCTCGCCCACGATGTCTCCGGCACGGACGGTGGCAAAACCGATGGTCTGTCGGTCGCGGGCGCCGGTAATGCCCTGACGTCCGTAAACGGCAACCTCGCCGAGGTCGCGATCCAGGGCACCGGCGAGAACCTCGCCCAGGCGCATCGCGGTTCCGGAGGGCGCATCGATCTTATCCCGGTGGTGCGCTTCGATTACCTCTATGTCCACATCTTCCCCCAGGACCCGGGCGGCCAGCTCCACCAGCTTGAAGCACAGGTTCACACCAACGCTCATGTTCGGAGCCATGAGGATCGGAATCGACCCTGCGGCCTTTCGAATGGTTTCCAGGCCGGCGGCGTCAAACCCGGTGGTTCCAATCACCAGGGCCTTCCCCGCGGAGGAGCAGACGTCGACGCTGCGCAGCGTGGCATCGGGAACGCTGAAATCGATGAGGGTATCGAAAGCCTCTGCACAGCCTGCCAGATCGTCTGTGAGCCGAACATCCAGCCGACCCAGGCCGGCAAGCTCTCCGGCATCCGCCCCGAGCAGGCTCAACCCGGCTCGCTCCAATGCCGCGCCCAAGGTCATATCCGGGGCCTCATGGATGGCCTGGATAATTGTCTTGCCCATGCGCCCGGCAGCGCCGGTTACCGCTATTCGGGTCATTCCGTGGGTCCTTCTGCAACTGCCGGCGATGTTAGCAGACTGAAGGCGGGTGGGGTTCCTGAAGCGTGAGAGGGGAAGCGTTCCTGGTCGGGGCGCGCGCTTGAGCTGCCCTGACCTCATCCGCGGCAGGTTCGAATCAGCCAGTCAGGCCGTCGAAGAAATCCTTGACGCCTTTGAACCAGGACGTGCCCTTGGGTGAGTGCTTCTCGCCGCCGTCAGACAGACTGGCACGGAAGTCGCGCAGCAGCTGTTTCTGCTTGTCGGACAGCTTCACCGGCGTCTCTACCATGACCCGGCACAGCAGGTCGCCCACCGAGCCGCCTCTGACCGGCTTAACGCCCTTGCCTCGCAGCCGGAACATCTTGCCGGTCTGGGTTTCCGCAGGAATCTTCAGCTTGACCCGACCATCGAGCGTAGGCACCTCGAGCTCGCCCCCGAGCGCGGCGTCGACGAAGCCGATAGGAACCTCACAGTAGAGGTTGGCCCCGTCCCTGACGAATATAGGGTGCTCACGCACCTCCATCTGCACGTAGAGATCCCCAGGTGGGCCGCCACCGATACCCGCTTCCCCTTCACCAGCAAGGCGAATACGATCGCCGTTGTCTACGCCCGCGGGAATGCGCACGGAAAGCGTTTTGCGCTTCTCTACGCGCCCGCGACCGCCACAGGGGCTGCACGGGTCGCTGATGATCTGACCGCTGCCGCGGCAACGCGGGCAAGTCTGCTGCAGAGAGAAAAAACCCTGGGCAACACGAATCTGCCCGGCGCCACCACAATCCGGACAGGTCGTCGGGTTGGTGCCAGGCTTGGCTCCGGAGCCGGAGCAGACCTCGCAGTTCGTAAGCACAGGGACCTGGATCTCGACAGAGTCGCCCCGAACCGCCTGCTCCAGATCCAGCTCCAGGCCATAGCGCAGATCCGCACCCCGCTGCACGGACCCTCGACCGCGGCCACCTCCGCCGAAGATGTCACCGAACACGTCGCTGAAGATGTCGCTGAAGCTGGAACCGGAGAACCCGCCGTCCATGCCTCCCGCGCCTTCCAGGCCCGCATGGCCCAGCTGGTCGTAAACCTGGCGCTTCTCGCTGTCGGTCAGCACCTCGTAGGCTTCGCTGGCCTCTTTGAACCGCTCTTCCGAATCCGCATCATCCGGATTACGATCCGGATGATACTTCATCGCCAGCCGGCGATAGGATTTCTTGATATCGGCATCGGAAGCATCTCGCGAGATGCCAAGCACTTCGTAATAGTCGCGTTTCGCCATAATCTGCCTGATGCCGAGAGGGGCCTGGGCGGCCGAGGGGGCCGTCTTCGCGCCCCCGGAGCCACCGGCTACTTGTCCTTCTTGTCGTCCACCTCTTCAAACTCGGCATCGACCGTATCGCCGTCGTCGGCGCTACCGTCGGCGGCATCGCCGTTACCGGCCTCGGCCTGCTGAGCCTGTTCCGCGTACATTTTCTGCGCCAGACTGGAGGAGGCTTCCGAAAGGGCCTGCATCTTAGCCTCTATGTCGTCCTTGTCGCCATTCTTGATGGCCTCTTCCAGCGCGGTCGCAGCCGACTCGATGGCCGCTTTCTCTTCTTCGCTGGCCTTATCCCCCGCTTCCGCGATGGTTTTCCGGCTGGCGTGCACCAGGCCGTCCGCCTGATTGCGCAGGTTGACCATTTCCTCGAATTTCGCGTCCTCCTCGGAATGAGCCTCGGCGTCCCGGACCATCTGGTCGATCTCATCATCGGACAGGCCGCCGGACGCTTTGATCACGATAGACTGTTCTTTGCCCGTCGCCTTATCCTTGGCAGAGACGTTGAGAATGCCATTGGCATCCAGATCGAAGCTGACCTCGATCTGCGGCATGCCTCGAGGCGCCGGCGGTATATCAGCCAGGTCGAAACGCCCCAGAGATTTGTTCTGTGCCGCCTGCTTGCGCTCACCCTGCACAACGTTGATGGTAACCGCGGTCTGGTTGTCGTCCGCGGTGGAGAATACCTGCTGCTTCTTCGTTGGTATGGTGGTGTTTTTCTCGATGAGCGCGCTCATGACACCGCCCAGGGTTTCAATACCCAGCGACAGCGGGGTGACATCCAGCAGCAGAACGTCTTTGACGTCCCCGGACAGCACGGCCGCCTGAATGGCAGCGCCGATGGCGACCGCCTCGTCGGGGTTTACGTCTCTGCGCGGCTCTTTGCCGAAAAACTCCTGCACCTTGCCCTGAACCTGCGGCATACGGGTCTGTCCGCCCACCAGAATCACGTCATCGATGTCCGAGCCCGACAGCCCGGCATCTTCCAGCGCCGTGCGGCACGGACCAATGGTCCGATCTACCAGCTCTTCCACCAGAGACTCCAGCTTGGCTCTGGTCAGCTTCATCACCAGGTGTTTTGGCCCGCTCTGATCTGCCGTGATGTAGGGGAGATTGATCTCTGTCTGCTGGCTGCTGGAGAGCTCGATCTTGGCCTTCTCAGCAGCCTCTTTGAGACGCTGCAGGGCCAGCGGGTCGTTATGCAGATCCACCCCGTTGTCCTGCTTGAACTGATCGGCCATATAGTCGATCACCCGCAGGTCGAAGTCTTCACCGCCCAGGAAGGTATCGCCGTTCGTGGACAGCACTTCGAATTGGTGTTCGCCGTCGACTTCGGCGATCTCGATTATGGAGACGTCAAAGGTTCCGCCGCCGAGGTCGTAGACGGCGATTTTGGCGTCGCCGCGCTTCTTGTCCATACCGTAAGCCAGAGCGGCTGCCGTGGGCTCGTTGATGATGCGCTTGACCTCCAGCCCGGCAATTCGACCGGCGTCTTTCGTCGCCTGGCGCTGGGAGTCGTCAAAATAGGCCGGCACCGTGATCACCGCGTCGGTGACCGTTTCGCCAAGGTACTCTTCCGCCGTCCGCTTCATCTTTTTGAGAACTTCGGCGGAAATCTGCGGCGGCGCCAGTTGCTCGCCCTTCACGCTGACCCAGGCATCGCCGTTCTGGGCCTCGATGATCTCGTAAGGGACCATCTTGATGTCCTTCTGGACAACATTATCGGCGAACTTCCGGCCGATCAGGCGCTTGACCGCAAACAGGGTGTTGTTGGGGTTGGTAACCGCCTGACGCTTGGCGCTCTGGCCGACCAGGATCTCACCATCGTCGGTGTAGGCGATGATGGAGGGCGTAGTTCGATCACCCTCGGAATTTTCGATGACCTTGGCTTCGGTCCCCTCCAGCACAGCAACACAGGAATTGGTGGTGCCGAGGTCAATGCCGATGATCTTGCCCATTGCTTGTTTCTCCAGAATCTAAGGTTGGCCCTGGCTGGTTTGCCTGAACCGTCGTTACCGGGAATATCTGTGCGAACGGCTCGACTTCAACCCCGGTGGATCAATCTTTTTATCCTGTCTCTTCGGGCGCTTTGCTTACCACCACCATAGCGGCCCGGACCAGGCGCCCGTTTAGGGTATAACCCTTCTGCATGACTTCGATAACCGAATTGGGCTCAGCGTCCGGGCTGGGAATCATCGCCATGGCCTCGTGATGCTGGGGATCGAAGGGTTGTCCCAGGGGATCCACCTGAGCGATGCCTGCCTTGTCGAGGACGCTGTGGAACATCTTCAGTGACAGCTCGACACCCTGGGCGATGGCTTCCGCGCCCGCATTTGCGGACGCTTCTGGGGCCTGTGCCTGGGTGACCAGCTCGACGGCTTTTTCCAGGCTGTCCAACACGGGCAGCAGTTCCTGGGTAAAGTTTTCCAGCGCGTACTTGTGGGCATTTTCGACGTCGCGACTGGACCGACGGCGAATGTTCTCCGCCTCGGCCTGTGCTCTAAGCACCTGATCTTTATAGCTTTCTACCTGAGACAGCGCCTCTGCCAGCCGTCCCTCGACATCGCTGTCCGGCGCCGTTTCACCCTCGCTTTCCGGGCTTGCGGAACGGGACCCTTCGCGTCCGACCTGCTCCTCGGCATGAGCAGCGGTTTCCGCCTGCTCAGCCACTTTTTCCCCTGCCTTTTCGTCCGGCATCGTCTGCTCGCTCCCACAATACAATCTCGGCCGACAGCAATCGCTGATGGCTGTTGAGTCGCCGCTGATAAACTTCTACGAGCCTTTGTGGGGTGGGCAGAGGAAATTTCAAGCGCAACGCCGAAAAAACCCGGACCCTTCCTGCTCAGCAGGTTCGGGAGCCTCAGGAGTAGGTCATCGCCGCGCTGAGCATGCGTGCCGTTACATCCACCACCGGTATGATCTCCTGGTAGGCCATCCTGGTGGGCCCTACCACGCCGAGAACACCCGCCATCTCCCCGTTTACCTCATATACCGACGTGACCAGGCTGAGATCATCGAACACCCGGTAACCGGACTCCTCCCCAATGAAAAGCTGAATACCCGGACTCTCCAGGCACTGATCCAGCAGGTGCAGGATACCCCCCTTGCGAGACAGGGCGTCGAACAGCTTGCGGACCTGGCCCGTGTCACCGGCAAAATCCAGCAGGTTGGTCTCGCCGGACACCACCAGACCTTCACCGGCTTCTTCCGGAGGCTCAAAGGCCTGTGAAGCCACGTCAAGGGCCATCTGCATCAGGCTGTCCATGCGATCCTTGTCCGCCTGAATACTCTGCAGCAGTGCCTCTCTCACCCGCAGCAGGGACAACCCGGCGAACTCCCGGTTGATCAGATTCGCCGCCTGGGTGAGCTCGGATTCGCTGTACGCGCGATGGGTGTGGATGACCCGGTTCTGCACCTCGTGGTCGTTCAGCACAAGAATTACCAGAACGCGCTCCCCCGAGAGGGGCAGGAACTCCACATGCCGCAGCACCACCTGATCCGTTCTTGGCAGCGTAATCATGCAGGTCATGCGCGTCAGGTGGGAGGTCAGGTTGGAGGCCGCCTCCACCAGCTGTTTGGGCGAAAGATCAGGATTAAGCTGCAGCTGCAGGCGATGCACCTGGGCCTCGTCCACAGGACGCACGCTCAGCAGGCTGTCGACGAAGAACCGCAACCCACGATCGGTAGGGATCTTGCCAGCCGACGTGTGGGGTGAGCGCACCAGACCCTGGGCCTCCAGATCGGCCATGATGTTGCGCACGGTGGCGGGACTGACCTCGACGCCCGGCTGGGCGGCCAACAGCTTGGAAGCCACCGGCGTGCCTTCCTCGATATAGTGCTCGACGAGCAGCTTCAGCAGCAGCTGGGCGCGTTCATCGAGATCATTTTCCGCTGACTTTCTCATTGGGCCTACAACTTACCAACGGCTGACCGTAACATGGACGTTGAATCGCTAGTACAGCATTCTTTAACCGTATCCAGATCTCTGCTCCAACCTTATATTAGGATCTCATCCGTATCGATTCATCCGTATCCATTCATCCGTATCCATTCATCCATTCGGAGTGCAATTATTAGGCCTCTCAGAGGCTATTCAGTTCATCGACCAGATCGACACCAGGCTCTTAATGATATTCGGCGTCACCCTGTTCAAAATCACAAACCAGCAGATTCACGGATTGTCACCGGGCTGCGTCAGCGCTGTCGCGAACGGAGCGCGCCTTGCTTAAAACGCTTACCGTTCAGGATTTTGCCCTGGTTCGATCGCTGGAGATCGGCTTTGCTGAGGGTTTGACCGTCATCACTGGCGAATCCGGCACCGGGAAATCCATTCTGCTTGGGGCGTTGAGCCTGGTGCTGGGGGAGCGCGCAA
>CAMYJX010000093.1:0-6610 GCA_947258825.1 uncultured Pseudomonadales bacterium | reverse complement strand
TTCCGAGCTGAATGCCGCAGCCGCGTTCCTGGACGCGCAGGCGCTTGCGGACGAAGATCAGCCCGGTCGCTGCCTGGTTCGCCGGGTGGTCAACGCCGACGGCCGCTCCCGGGCATTCATCAACAGCACTCCGGTAACGCTTCAGGTGCTGCGCCAGCTTTCCGAGAAGCTCGTGGACATCCACGGCCAGGACGAGAATCAGCGTCTTGCGCAGAAAGACGTGCAGCTGGGTCTGCTTGACGACTATGGGGTCGACCCGGACGAGCTGCGATCCTGCCGGGATGCTTTTCGAGCCTGGCAGAAAGCCTGCAACCAGGCCGCGGCGCTGGAAACCGATGTGGAGAATCGCAGCGACCGCGCATCGCTGCTGGTCTATCAGCTGGAAGAGCTGGAGGCGCTGGCGCTGGAGGAGGGCGAGTACTCGAAGGTTGAGTCGGACCACCGCCGCCTGTCCCAGGCTCAGGACCTCCGGCAAACGGCAGCCGACAGCCTGGAAGCGCTGGATCAGGAAGAGGTCACGGGTCGCGTGGTTAGAGCCCTGTCCGCCATGGACGACGACCACCCCAGGCTGAAGAGCACGCTTGAAGCGTTGCGCGCTGCCGGTGACCTCATTGCGGATGCGGTGCGGGATTTGAGAGCTTATGACGACGCCCTGGACCTCGACCCCGAACATCTCGCCGAGCTGGATGATCGGCTGAATCAGATCCACGAGCTGGCGCGCAAGCACCGGGTTACCCCGCAGATGCTGCACGAGCTCCAGCAGTCGCTGCGCGCCGAGCTCGACAGCCTGTCAACCGATCGCTCCGCGCTGCAGGCTCTGCAGGAGGCCGCCGAGCGGGAACATGCGGCATTCCTGGCACACGGCGAGGCGCTTTCCCGACAACGTCGCCAATCGGCCGATGAGTTTGCCGGGGCGGTGAGCGCCTGCATGAACACCCTGGGCATCAAAAACGGGGCGCTGACTCTGGTTTTTTCACCGTCTGAATCGGAGCGCGGATTGGAAACCGTGGAATTTCACGTGCAGACCAATCCAAAATACCCGGCCGGGCCGCTCAACAAGATCGCGTCCGGCGGCGAGCGAGCGCGGATCAGCCTGGCGATCCAGGTGGTTGCCGCCGAGAAATCGGCGCTACCGTGCCTGGTGCTCGACGAGGCGGACGTCGGTGTGGGCGGCACCACCGCCGACGTGGTGGGCAGGCTGCTGCGCGCCCTTGCAGCCCATACCCAGGTTATCTGCGTTACCCACGCGCCCCAGGTTGCCGCGCTGGGCCATCACCACCTGCGTGTGCACAAAGACCGCGAACAGGACACGCAGATTGACGCTCTGGCGGCTGCCAGTCGGGTCGAAGAGCTGGCACGCATGCTGGCAGGCGCCGATATTACGGACAAATCCAGGGATTACGCGGCTACCCTCCTGCGCGAAGCGGAAAACAGAGCTCTGCATTAGAAGAGCCGCGGGCGCTTCATTAGCCGCAGCAGTGTAGGTAGACTGCAGCACGTTTCAGCTATCCGGAACATCATGCGTCATCTCGTCTGCCTGATCTGCGCCAGCCTGCTGCTGAGCGCCTGCAGCATGCCCCGCTTCAGCCTGCCGCGCGTCCACAAGGTAACCGTCCAGCAGGGCAACGTGATTACCCAGGAGATGGTCGACAAGCTGAAACCGGGAATGACGCGAGGCCAGGTGGCTTACATCATGGGCGACCCCGTATTCCGCAACACCTTCAACGACGACCGCTGGGACTACATCTACAGCATCGAGGTGCCCGGCTACTACGAAGACAGAAAAACGGTCAGCGTGTTCTTCGAGAACGACCTCCTCGCCTACTTCACCGGCGATTTGAAGCCCAGCACCGGTGACGCAGAAGAGGCAGCCGAGGCAGGAGAAGACGCCGAGGAAGCCAACGCCGTTTCCGGGATTTAGCTTCGGTCTCAATCTAGATTTAGCCGCGGGCGCTTAATTCGCCGCGGGCGCTTAATCCGCCGCGGGCGCTTAATCCGCCGCGGGCGCTTTACAGCCGCTGTCTCTATTTAGCCGCAGGCGCCGCGCTTCCCGCGGATCAATCTGAAGCTGCCGGTAGAGCTCGATTCGATCGCCATCGGCCAGCACCCGGGTGCCTTCTACCCGCTCTCCGAAGATACCGACGGGCTGCTGCTGAAGATCGAGGGCGGCAAAGGGCTCTCGAGCAGCCAGCAACGCCAGGGCCTGGGCGACGGTTGCGCCCGGCGCCAGCGTGAGATTCAAGCTGTGCGCCTTCTCTGGCAGCGCGTAAACGACTTCGACGTGGACCACCGCTGCCGTCCCCGAATTCACCGAATCGGTGTCGGTCATCCCAGCAGTGTGCTGATGAACACGATCAGCACGCACACCGGGGCAACCACACCGCAGAGCAGCTTCCAGACCACGTTGACCCAGCCACTCTGAATGCCCAGCTGCTCGCCGACGACCGTTCGCGGCAGGCCCCAGGCGGCAAACAACGAGATGAGCATGCCCCCCAGCGGCAGCATGACGTTCTGCGAAACGTAGTCGACGAAATCGAAGAACGTCAGCGACCCCACGATGTGGACATCGGCCCAGACGTTGAAGGACAGCACGGTTCCGATGCCGAGGATCCAGGCGATGACGCCCAGAGAGATAGCGAACCGGCCCCGCTTGGCGTTGTATTCCTCGACCAGATACGCAAGCGCCGGCTCCGAGATGGAGATCGCCGAGGTAATGGCTGCGAAGCTGACCAGCACGAAGAACAGGGTGCCGAACACGGCGCCCAGGGGCATCTGACCGAAAGCCAAAGGCAGGGTGACAAACATCAGCCCGGGGCCCTGGGAGGGCTCGAGGCCGTTGGCAAACACGATGGGAAAGATAGCCAGCCCTGCGGCGATCGCCACCAGGGTATCCAGCCCGGCGATGAAGACGACGGTGCTGCCGATGGATGCCGAGGCCGGCAGATAGGCGCCGTAGGCCATGATCGCGCCCATGCCGAGGCTCAGGGTGAAGAAAGCCTGGCCCATGGCGATGAGCACGGTCTCGCTGGTGACGTCTTCCCAGTTCAGGGCAAACATGAACTGGACCCCCTCTCCGAAACTCTCCGTGTTGAATGCATAGCCAAGCAGCAGCAGCAGGAGCATGAACAGCAGGGGCATGAACCAGCGGATCGCTCGCTCGAGCCCTTTGATCACGCCTTTGGAAATAATGAACACGGTCACAACCATGAACACGGTCTGCCACAGGATCATCTGCAGCGGGTCTGCCTGAAACCGGCTGAAAGTTGCAGAAGCCGTTTCCGCAGAGGCCTGGTAAAAGGCGCCGTCGGCCATCTCGCCGACGTAGTACAGGGCCCAGCCGGCGATGACCACGTAGTAGGACAGAATGAGAAACCCGGCCAGCACGCCCATCCAGCCCAGCAGCACCCACAACGGGTTCCGGTTGTGGCGCTGCGCCAGAGTGCGCATGGTGTTGATCGGGCTCTGCCTGCCTTCACGGCCCAGAAGCACTTCGGCCATCATGATGGGCAGACCGACAAAAGCCACGCAGGCGAGATAGATCAGAACAAAGGCCCCGCCGCCATTTTCCCCGGTGATGTAGGGAAACTTCCAGATATTGCCAAGGCCTACCGCAGACCCTGCGGCCGCAAGAACGAACAGCCACCGGCTGGACCACATGCCGTGTCGTGATTCTGTGCTTGCCGCCATCGATGCTCTCTGAGGGTGAGTTGGCGCGATTGTGGCCCAACCCTATAACCGCCTCAAGGTTGGCGCCTATAATCGGCCCATGGCAAGCAAGAAAGGCAAAACCCCAACCGGCACCATCGCCCTGAACAAGCGGGCGAGGCACGACTACCTGCTGGAGGACCGCTTCGAAGCGGGCGTCGCGCTGGAAGGGTGGGAGGTCAAGAGCCTGCGCGCCGGCAAGGGTCAGCTGGTGGATTCCTATGTGCTCGTCAGGAACGGCGAGGCCTGGCTGCTGGGCGCTAACATCACGCCGCTGGCCAGCGCGTCTACCCACGTGGTGGCGGATCCTCAGCGCACCCGCAAGCTGCTGCTGCACGCGAAGGAAATTGCCCGCATCTACGCGGCCACCCAGCAGAAAGGGTTTACCTGCGTCGCCACCGCCCTGTACTGGAAGGGCAACCGGGTCAAATGTGAGATTGCCCTGGGGAAAGGCAAAAAGCTGCACGACAAGCGGGCCTCGAGCCGCGACAGAGACTGGAACCGGCAGAAGGAGCGCCTGATGAAGCAGACGGGCTGAGCGATCGGCGCTACAACCACGGGCCCGGTATTCTGCCCGCCCCCGCCGTCAGGCCATCACAGCCCGACGCCAGTGAATCATTTCCAGCGCCGCAGCCGCCGCTTCGTAACCTTTGTTGAACTCGTCGTCAGCAGCTCGGGCTCTGGCGTGCTCGATCTCGAGTACCGGTAACACCTCTACCACCACGGGCCGCCGATACTGCAGGCTCACCGCGCCGAGGCCGCGCATGCACTCGTTGGTGATCATCTCGAAGTGCAGGGTTTCCCCTTTCAGGATGACGCCGAAGCAGATCACGGCATCGAGATCTCCGGCTTTATCCGACGCCAGCAGGTCCGCAGCGCCCAGCGGCAACTCCAGCGATCCGGGCAGAGTGTGCACCTCGACGCGCTGGTAGCCGGTCTCGCGAAGAACTTTCGCACAGGTATCCGACATGCTGGCGACGATTTCCGGGTACCACTTCGACTGCAGGATGGCGATGCGCCCGGGATTATCGATGCGCGGGAGCCCGCTGAGATCGACGACGGTCTTGGCCATGGAGAAACGCTGCCCTGAACCCGCAAACTGGTCGGCCAGCATAGCCGACGGCCGTGGATAATTCGATCATCGCAGACGCAGTGCGGACGCAGTGCGGACGCAGTGCGGACGCAGTCGCGGTCGCGGTGCAGGTCGCGTTAGCGGCCGGTCGCCGGCCTAGGGGTTGTACCAGATGGGCGAGGTGTACGCGCGGTCCTGCACCGTTCTCGGAATCTCCTCCGGCAGCTCGAGATCGAAGTAGGCGGCGTCGTAGGTACTCCAACGCGGGCGCGGAATCTCAATAGCGCGCAGATAGTAAAAGGCCCGCGCTTTGGGATCGAAATCGGGATCCGTCCACACCGCAGCCAGCTGGGCCCCGCCGATGGCGTTGGTATAGGTGGCGCGCTCGACGTTCACGGTGGATCCCACCGGCGGCAGCTTGCCCGTTGCGGGGTCGGGCTGCCGGTTGTCCGACCAGGCAACGTCGTAAACTTTTTCCTGCATGTTGCCCTTACGGTCGAGCCAACCCTTGACGATCTGCACCCGATCGAGGTTTGCACCATCGGGGTCTTTCAGCGCCACCGCGATAAAAACCGGCGGCGTGCTTTTCGGCGCATCGCTGAGCTCGCCGCCCATGGGCACGCCTTCGCCGTAGGCAACATCCAGATAGGCCGGTTGCTCTACCAGGTCCGACGCGTAGTTCCAGCCGCCGAAGAAGCGCACGCTGATTCTGGATCCGGTAGTGGCATACACCTCTCGACGCTTCATGGCATCGAACAGCGCCTCGCGGGTATTCTCCCGTGCCCAGATCGCCGCGTAACCGGAAGCGACGATGCGCCAGTTCTGCCACAACCGGTTCGACGCCATGCTGTTTTCCAGACGTTCCGGGCTGGGCTCGGACTCGGGGAACTTGCCGAAGAAATTGTCCTCCTCCGCGGTGGAAAAGGTGTTGTGACCATCCGTGCTGCCGATCATGCCGAACTTGAAGGGGTTTACGCCCAGCGCTCGCTCGAACTTCATCCCCAGCTGCAGAGCGCCCCGCGCATACTCGTGGCGGAGCATCCAGTCTTCCTTCTGCTCGGTGCGGCCGATGTTGTCCCAGTCCCAGTTCTCGAAGTCTGCAAACTCATCGTCCGGCGACAGGGTCGGGTGCGCTTCGCCGTCGCCTTTCACCTGGGTGACCTCGTAAAGCGGCTCCCAGCGCGCCCGCAGCTCCGCGTACTCGCGGGTCAGCGGCTTGCCATCCACAGACTCGTCGGGAAACATCATGCCGTTGGACAGGTTGCCGTTGTGGGCGACGGACATGACCTCGCCCCCGGTAGCGGCTTCATAGGCGGCCAGGGCGTTCCACAGATCTCGCGGGTCCAGGCTGTCCTGCCCGGAAAAAGGCGGCAGCTGCGCCACTTTGTCGGCGCCGTCCCTGTAGATCACTACCCGGTGCAGATTGTTGCCGCGGATCATCGAGGTCCACTCGTAGCCGGTAAACGCGGTGAAGATGCCGGGGTCGTTGTACTCATCCGAGGTCATCGCCACGTCCTGCCAGATCAGACGCCGGGTCCGCTCGGGAAAGGGATAGTTGTTCTCCGGGTCCGCCATGCTGGCGGTGAAGGCGCCGATCAGCTTGGCCGGGTCGCCCTCTTCCAGGTAACCCTGCCACTGCTTCCCCGCCGCCGTGCCCGTGACCAGCGGATCGCCGACGTTGAAGCGGTAATAGCCACCGATGTATTCCGCATGGTCCGACACCACCAGGAAATCCAAAGGCCTTCTCAGCTTCACCGTCATGCCGTTGTGGGCAACGAGCTCCTGGCCCCGGGCGAAGCGGTAGGCGTCGGCCGGGGTGAGGTTCATGTTGCC
>CAMYJX010000092.1 GCA_947258825.1 uncultured Pseudomonadales bacterium | reverse complement strand
CAGCAGACAGAGCGCCAGCGCCACAACACCAAGGACGCCCAGGACATCGAGGACGCTAATCCAGCCACTCACGGTGCACGGCTATCAGCTCTGCGTCCACCGTCGTCTGCACGGTGCGTTCGATGTCCATCAGCGCCCGCTCTACCACGTCCGGGCTGGCGGCTACCGCGATGAACACGTACTGGGCCCGCTGCAGCAGATCGCTGTGACCGCTTTCACTGACCGCGACGTTGTGCGCGCGACCGAAGCGCTCGCGAATGCCCTTCAGACGCTGGCGTTTCTCTTTCAGCGAGCGGCAACCACGCAGGTGGAAATCAATGCGCAGCAGGCCAATGCTCACAGGCGCGCGGCAAGGTCCTGAGGTGTGATGCTGTAGAAGATCGTGTCCAGACCCCGATACTCGCGCCGCTCCTCGAAAACCATGCCGAGGCGCTGCAAGACCCGCACCGAGCGCTGATTCGGGGTGTCGGTGGATGCCAGGACCCGCTCCATGCCGCAGTCTTCGAAGCCGTAGTGCAGCACCGCCGCGGCGGCTTCCGTGGTGAGCCCCTGCCCCCAGTGGTCGGGCAGGATCGCATAAAGCAGTTCCATCTGGTCGCCATCCTCGAAGCGCCGGTGCCCGCAGAACCCCACCAGAACCCCCGGCTGATCTGCCAGTTCCAGGGCAAAGTAACCCGATCCGGTTTCACGAAAGCAGGCTTCGCTGGCGTGGACGATTTCTTCGACCTTTTCCTTGGAAAGAATGACGTCATCCCAGAGATACCGACGCACGTCCGGGTCGGTCCAGACCCGATGCAGCGCATCCACGTCAGATTCAGCAATAGGACGCAGAATCAGCCTTTCCGTCCTGAGAATGGGCATGATTTGTTGTTTTATGGCTCCCCCACATCGGAGTGTGCCATAGGAAGGGCATGAGCAACCACCCATCTGGACGGGCAGGCGGGCTGCAGGTTGCCGCTACAAAGCGAAGCCCTGGCGAAAGCCGGGTCGGCAAAAGCGAACGGTGAGGTCGAAGCCTAGCTCAGCACCCAGTCTTCTTCCGGAGGCGGGGCAATCTGGTCGTATGCCGCCAGCAGAAGCACGATCGGCCAGCACAGGCTGGTCATGAGCACATTGCGCACGTAAGGAATCAAAGGTTCCGACGTGTATCCCCACGCGTTCTGCATCGCCCGTCCTATGACCAGGCTGATCGCGATGTAGACGACAAACAGTGCGATTTCCATATCGTTCTCCAGAGTATCCTGATGCGCTCGGTGCGCGGAGCTTCCTAGTAACTGTAGCAACGATTCAGGAGTTTGCAGGGGGTTGGCAAAGTTTGGGGTGCACGCCGCGGGGGTTGTACTATGCGCTCAATAGAGGGGGAAACATGAAATTCAGCTTCTGGCCTGCGCCCATGCAGCCATACGACCAGGTGCTGGCACTGGCGCAGCACGTCGAGGGGACGGGTTGGGATGGCATCTGGTATGCAGACCATTTCATGCCCAATGCCGAGGACACCAGCACGCCCTGGCCGGAAGCCTGGACAACCCTCGCGGCCCTGGGCGCCCAGGTTCCACGCCTGCGGATCGGTACTCTGGTAGCGGGCAATACCTATCGGCACCCGGCCGTGCTGGCCAAGATGGCCGCCACCTTGGACCACATCACCCACGGGCGGGTGGTTCTGGGTCTGGGCAGCGGCTGGCAGGAGAACGAGCACCGTCAGTACGGCATACCCTTCTATACCGTGGGCGAGCGGCTGCGCCGGATGGACGAGGCCTGCACGGTGATCAAATCTCTGTTCACGGAATCCAGCAGCAACTTCGAAGGCCAGTTCTACCAGCTGCAAAACGCGACCCTCGAGCCCAAGCCCGTTCAGAACCCGCTGCCCCTGCTGATCGGCGGCGGCGGAGAGAAAGTCACCCTAAAGCTGACGGCCAGGCATGCGGACGAGTGGAACGTCTGGGGTGACCCGACGATTCTCAAGCATAAAATGGCGATCCTCGACGGCCACTGCGCTGACCTGGCGCGCGATCCTGCGGCCATCAAGCGAACGGCCGTCGCCCTGCTGTTCATGAGCGACGACCAGGACTACCTGCAGAAGATGCGTGATGCCAAGCTGCAGCAACCGCACCTGATCGGCACGGTCGAAGACATTCGGTCTCTGGCGGCTGAGTACGAGGCGATCGGCGTGGACGAGCTGATCGTTCCCGACTTCACCCTGGGTGATCAGGAACAGAAAGTTGCTACCCTGGATCGCTTCATTACCGAAGTAGCCCGTCGCTAGCGCCCGCGGCCTAAATAGACAGCCCGCGGCTTAAAGCGCCCGCGGCTTAAAGCGCCCGCGGCTTAAAGCGCCCGCGGCTCGAACTAAAGGAAAGACAATCTCGATGAGCGACAAACAACCCGCACCAGCCGTCCCCTCCGCCACCATCATGATGCTTCGTGAGGATCCAGGCCTCGAGGTATTCATGGTGGTGCGCCACCACCAGATCGATTTCGCGTCCGGGGCTCTGGTGTTCCCCGGCGGCAAGGCGGATCCCCAGGATTTCGATACGGATCTGATCCCCCACCTGGACGGCGCCGACGAAGATGCCAACATGCGGGCGATCCAGGTCTCTGCCATCCGGGAAGCCTTCGAAGAGTGCGGCATTCTGCTGGCCAGAGCCGAGGGTGAGGAAGGGCTGATCGGCGCCGAAAGGCTGCTGACGCTGGAGGACTATCGCACAACGCTGCACAGTGGCGAGGTGTCCTTGAAAGACTTCGTTGAGAAGGAGCAGTTGCGCCTCGCCTGCGATCAGCTGGTCCACTTCGCGCACTGGGTAACACCCACCATGCTGCCAAAGCGCTTCGACACCCACTTTTTTCTGGCCGTGGCGCCGGAGGATCATCTGGCCGTGCATGACGGGCACGAATCCGTCGACTCGGTCTGGATTACACCCGCCGAGGTGCTCGAAGGCGCCAGCAGCGGCAAGTACACGGTGATCTTCCCCACCCTGCGCAACGTGGAAAAGCTCGGCGACAGCGATACGGTGGAGGCCGCCATCGCTGCGGCCCGGGACAGCGAGATCGTGAAGGTGCTGCCGTGGATGGAGCAGCGGGAAGACGGCGGCTATATCTGCATACCGCCGGCGGCCGGCTACAGGGTCAACGATGAGAAGATGCCCGACCGGGGCTGATTTCGAACCCCCTCAAAGGGGCAGGCGCGGCCCGGATTCAAGCAAGCGGCAGATCGTCCCCCAGGCCTCGAAGCAGCTCCGCTACGGTGAGCAGCATGGCCTCGTAGTAGCGCTGGGTCTCCAGCCGACGAGCTCGATCCTGAAACGGATTCAACGGATCATCCACTCGCAGACGCCGCAGCTGAGAGAGCAGATCGTCACGCAGCTGTCGTGCGTGATAGATCTCCAGCAGGTCCACCAGTCGTTGATCGTTGTGAGGCATCCGTCAATTCCGTTGCGATTTCATTAAATCTAGTTGGCGCCCATCGGGTTCGCCAGCCGAATCAGGCCTCAGCTTGCGTATCACTTCTCAAACTCGTAATTTCGATCCCCCGAACGCTTTAATCAGACGGAAAAACAGCCATGGCCACCGCCCCAGAACAGACCGCACCCGACGAAGTCCTCTACGAGGTCGCCGATCATGTCGCCACCATCACCATCAACCGACCCGAGGCCCAGAACACCATCTCGGGCCCCATGCTGGACGCCCTCACCCAGCGCCTGCTGCAGGCCAACGACGACCAGGACGTGCGCGCCATGGTCATCACCGGCAGCGGGCGGTTTTTCTGCGCCGGCCTGGACCTGCGGGGCGGCGGCATCGCCGGCGGCCTGTCCTCGCAGAATTCCGGGTCCAACAACCTGGACCTGCGCAACACGCCGCCCACCGTCCTACACAGCCTGGACACCCCCACCATCTGCGCCCTGAACGGTTCCGCCGCCGGCTACGGCATGGATCTGGCCCTGGGCTGCGACATACGCATCATGGCTGACAGTGCCAAGCTGGCCGCCGCCTTCACGGCCCGCGGCGTCGTACCGGAGTCCGGGGGTACCTGGATCCTCCCCCGCCTGCTGGGCTGGTCCAAAGCCTCGGAGATCATCTTCACCGGCCGCACCCTGCTGGCCGACGAGTGCGAGACTCTGGGCCTGGTGTCCCACGTGGTGCCGGCTGAGGACACCCTCGCCACGGCCCAGGCGCTGGGCAGGGAAATCGCCGGCAACGCCCCTCTGGCCGTGCAGGCGTCGAAGCGCATGATGCGCATGGGCATGAACGAGACCTTCCAGGACCATGTGCACCACGTCTACCTGCAGCTGCTGCCCCTGTTTCAGTCGGAAGACTTCCGCGAGGGCATGGCGTCGTTCATGGAGAAGCGAAAAGCGGAGTTCAAAGGGCGCTAACAGCCCGGGGCCCATCAATCTGAGGTGGACGTGTGGCAAAAAGATGGTATTGTGCGCGCCGCCTGGCGGTCCAATTAGGCAACCGCCGGAAGCAGAGTAAGGAGACTCAGATGCGTCATCTTTTCGGAATCATCGGCTTCACTTGCATTCTTATCTGTTCCCCGCTGGCATCCGCCCAGCAGGGACCGGAAAAGGACCAGTTCTTCCTCAGCCTTCTGGGCGCCTACATGGAAGAGCCCTCCAAGATCGACATTGATGAGGTCGGCGAAGGTTTCGGCGGCGGTCTCGGCTACGCGTTCACCGACCATTGGATGGCAGAAGCCACGTATTTCGACTTCAATCCCGATGTGGAGCTGGACACCGGCGCGGAAGGCGAAGGTGATCTGGACTACTGGTCCGTGAACCTGATCCGCACCCTGGGCAACAGCGATTTCTGGCGCCCCTACCTCACCATCGGCGGCGGACAGGGTACCTATGACTACAAGGGTCTGGGCAAAGATGTCGACGATACCATGTGGAACTTCGGCGCCGGTTTCTTCAAGAACCTGAACAATCGGGTGGCATTCAGAGCTGACGTCCGCGGCGTGTACAGCGATAAAGGTGAAAACGTCATGCCCATGGCCACCGCGGGATTCACCATGCTGATCGGCAACCCCACCCCGCCACCACCGCCACCGCCACCGGCCCCGGTTGACTCCGATGGCGACGGCGTGACGGACGACAACGACGCCTGCCCCGGCACGCCGCTGGGCACCACCGTAGATTCACGCGGCTGCCCACTGGACAGCGACGGCGACGGGGTGCCGGATTCACGTGACGACTGCCCGGGAACCCCGGCCGGCGCCCGCGTGGATGAGCGTGGCTGCGAGATCGTGCTGGAGAAGCCCGTATCCTTCGACCTGACGGTGGAGTTCGCCTTCAACTCGGACGAGATCACCGGGGTGGCCTTCCAGGAGATGCTGGAGCTGCTCAGGTTCCTGCGCGAGTACCCGAGCACCCAGGCGGTCATCGAAGGGCACAGCGACAGCATCGGTGCTGAGGACTACAACCAGCAGCTCTCCGAGCGGCGTGCACAAGCGGTCGTGACGGCGTTGACCAACTCGGGCGTCGAAAGCCGTCGTCTGAGCGCGGTGGGTTACGGCGAGTCCAAGCCCATAGCCAGCAACGCCACGGAAGAAGGCCGCCAGAAGAACCGGCGCGTCACCGTGGTTGTTTCCGGGACGACTAAGTCAAACTGACGTCGTCGTCAATTCGGATCTGGGCTGACCTGGTGCTCTCGTTTGTGGAGCACCAGGTCCAGCCCCAGCTTGAGCCCCACCAGCAGCACCAGCAGCGGCAACGGCGAGCCGAGCGCCATGACGCCGAACCCGCCGAGAATGATGGCCACGTGCAGCACCACGATGCGCTTGTACGGCGCGCCCATGAGCGCTTTCACGGTCTGATTCCGATATTCCCCGTTCATGAAGTAGTTGAAGATCAGCGAGACACCGTGGCTGACGGCCAGGGCGCAGAAAGCGATCAGCCATTCCGGCGGCGCCATCGCCAGCACCTGCCGAACAACGCTGACCAGCAACTGTACAAACACCAGAAACAAAGGCCAGGGGTCCCCGTCAAAGAAGGCCGGCTCAGTATCCGTCGCCAGCGCGAGCACGAAGATCCCATGAACGGCGCAGAAGCCGCCGTAGTGGATCAGAAAGAACAGGCTGTAAAACAGCCCGCCGACCGGGCTCACCGCCAGCATCTTGACGATGGTATAACCGCCGAGGATCAGATTTTCTGACCAGTAGAGGATCACCAGGGACCCCACATCCCATCCCCACAGTAGAACGCCGATCAGCGGAATCAGGTTTACCACGACCAGAGCGACCAGGCTGACCGTGCGCCGGGTCTGCCAGGCGGTGTCCTGAGGCATGGGGAGATCCATAGCCGAACTATAGCTTCCGTGGCCCCGCGGCGCTTTTGCACTCTGCCCCGTTCGGGTATTATTCTGCGCCTTCACAGAGCATCAGCTCAACATTCGGGGCGTAGCGCAGTCTGGTAGCGCACTTGACTGGGGGTCAAGTGGTCGCAGGTTCAAATCCTGCCGTCCCGACCAATTTCCGATTTTTGATTCAGTACCTTCCCTCGCGCACAACTATCCCTGCGACCTGGTCTTGGCCTGGGCGGCCCCGTTCAAATGCTGCCGTCCCGACCAATTTCCGATTTTTGATTCAGTACCCTCCCTCGCGGGCCACTATCCCTGCGACCTGGTCTTGGCCTGGCCGGCCCCGTTCAAATGCTGCCGTCCCGACCAATCCAACCTTTCATTACAGCGACGTTGCAGCGAACGTCCGATCACGCTGTCTCTATCGCACTTCCTGTGCATGGCGAATTGGTAGTCAGGCTGCAACTGGCGTGTAGAAAAGTCCGCGACAATGTTCCTGCCAATCATAGTTTTTAGTATTGGCGAATGTCTCGCTAGCTTGTTGGCAGTATTTGAATGGTGATTGTCCATTAAGTGCGGAATGCGTCCGGTGATTGTTGTAGTAATTCTTGAATTCACAAAGTTTTCGCTCTAAGTCCAGCGAATTCCAGAAGGGCACAAAATCGAGATACTCGCGCCGGATCGTGCCGATTAATCGCTCTATAAATGGATGCGACATGGGTACGTAGGGCAGTAACTTGATTTCTTCAACTTCCAGGATCCTCAAATTGGCCTGCCAACGGTGAAAGCGGAAGAGCGGATCGTTGTCGGTGCTGAGATGTCTCGGTGGATCAGCCCCTGAAATGGCACGGTTGAACATTCTGCAGACGGTAAGGCCATCTACATCGCCCTGATGAATACCGAAACCAATTATGCGCCGGCTGTATTGATCCATGACAACGAGAACCCGATGCGATTTGAGTACGACGGATTCGCACCGAAAAAGATCAATACTCCACAGGCTGTCTTTGCTGTGACCAAGTAAGGATAGCCATGAGGGACCTTGAGTATTTCCTGGGGTAGGCCTGTAGTGTTTGGCGAGCACACGTCGGACGATGTCTTTGTTGATCTCAATGCCGAAAGTGACGGAGACGATGTAGGCGATGCGTGGACAACCATAGCGGGGATTTCGCTGCTTCAGTTCGACGATCGCAGCGATGAGTTCCCGAGAAGGACCTTTGGGTCCTGGTTTTGTATGACCCGTGTTGCTAAACAGGCGGCGATATTTGCGTTTCACCAGCGCGCGATGAAACCTCAAAAGTGTCGAGGGTTTGATGATGACTGCCACGGAGCGCAGCCGTTTTCGTGCAACGATTAACGACAATAAACCAAAAAAGAATCGATCGGTTGCCTTCAGATTTGGTGCTCTCTGTCGGGCTCGACTCAGTACGGTGAGTTGATGTTTGAGTATTAGATTTTCCGCGATTAGAGCTTTGATTCCGCCGGGTCGGAGCGCTTTCGCGATGAGCACCAGAAAATGGACCAAGAGCAGAACGGCGGACTTCATGTGATCCATCGTAAACAGGCTTCCGGCAACTACAAGGCTGGAATTTGATCTGCTATTTTGCAGGGCCTACCAATTCGCCATGCACACGGTATCTGTGTGCCCGTAATCCTGTTCTTTCTCGCTCTTGCTGCCGGTTCAGTCGAAGCCTCTGACTCAGCCGGGCTTGTTATCAAGTTACCGCTGGAAGTGATCGGCATAGGCGTCATTATCGGTGTGCTGCTGGCCGGGGTCGGTGGATTCGCCTTGAAAACCTGCGCAACCCGGGGCTGGGTAGCCGGCACCTGGTTGCAGATGCCCGTGGTCGCGCTGGCGTTTACCTGTTTTGGGCTTGCCCAGTGGCTGGGAGGCAGTGGTTTTATTGCCTGCTTCGTGGGAGGGCTGACTTTCGGAGGCCTGACCCGCAACCACAAGGACCAGTTTCTCGAATCGGCGGAGGGCGCAAGCGATGCGCTCGCACTGCTCACCTGGTTCACCTTTGGAACCATCGCGTTCGGCCTGCTCCTGAGCCAGTTTTCCTGGCAGCCGATGTGATGGTCGCGGCGCAGCACCTGCCCGGCAATGATACGATTCTCGCTACAGTGACCTGGACCATTGTGCTGAGCGTCGTGGCACACGGCCTGACGGCGAATATCCTGGCATCGCGTTATGGTGCTCGCGCTGACCAGCGTGGGGGTGAGCTTTAAGGAACGTCTGCCTCGGGCACTCCAAATACGCAGTAGAATTTCGAGCGATTCAGCGTAGAGCGTATCAAACCCCTGGGGTGAGTCACCTCTTTCAGGCACAAGCCAACAGGGTTCCCCAGCTGACAAGGTCCAATCCATGAAAGCTCAGTCGTCAAAGCCCAGAAAAGTAGCAGCTTCCTCTACGCTCTTTCGTTCTGAGACTACCGCATTGGCAGGAAAACTCTCATCCGGCCAGCCCAGCGCAACAGCCTTCATAATCACCTGATCGTCTGCAATCTGCGCATGCTCGCGCACCACCGGCGACTGCATGATGCCCTGGCTGTTAATCACTGCTCCCAGGCCACGCGACCAAGCCGCGTTCACTAGCGCTGTTGTTACCGCGCCACAGTCAAAAGCAGTGTCATCGCTGTCTGCGAGCACGCGGTCATAAGTAACAATCACACATACTGGAGCATCAAACTGGCGGAAACCGCGCAGCACCCAATCCTGACGGCCCTCTTTATCCTCACGCGCGATATCCATGGCAGCGAACAGTTGCTTGGCAACACCAACTTGTCGGTCGCGATGGTGCCCCGCGAAGGCCTGTCCGATGCGAAACTCACGCGAATGCGGTACACCTGCGAGATTGCGTTCCGTGTTACCGGCGCGAATACGGTTTAAAGGTTCGCCGGAGACGATAGTGAAATTCCACGGTTGCGTGTTCATCGATGACGGAGAACGCATTGCCAGTGCTAGAACTTCTCTAATCAGTGCTTTCGGTACCGGATCGGGTTTATAACCTCGAATGCTGCGGCGTCCGAGAATGACATCATCAAACTGCAATTGAATCTCTCTATGTAGATAAAGCGATAGTTTACGGGAGCAATGAAAAGAATGTAAAACGCTGTAAGATCGGATAATCAAAACGATTTACCGGACGGCCGGTATCCACGCCGGGAACACGGGTATCGGCGTTGAAAGCGTGGGGCACTATGTTGCGTTTCCTGCTGCAAAA
>CAMYJX010000091.1 GCA_947258825.1 uncultured Pseudomonadales bacterium | reverse complement strand
CCTCAGCCCCGGGATACTGCTGGTGACCGGGCAGCCGGAGGGTGACCCGATGCCGCAAAGCTGGCTGCAGGCCTGGCGCCCCACAGAGCTGGACGAAGGCTATGCTGACGCGCTGCGTCGGCTGGAGGAAAGCGCCCGGCGCCTGCCGACCATGGCTTCTGACCGGGCGTGCCTGGAATGCTTCAGCATGGGCGGCGAGATGATTCACCGCCTGGCCAAAGATCCGCTGCTGCCGATGGAGTTCGTGAACGTCCTGGCGCGGGAAGCGCTGTGGCGCGCCACGCTGGACTACGACCTGCTGGGAAAAGACATCTGGGCAAGCGGCAAGGAAGACGCGCTGCGACGCATGCCGCGACCGCAGCTCGAAACAGCTGGATGATAAGTTCTCAACCTCATGAAATATAATAAAATATTTACAGTTAGATTCGCTAAGAAGCGCGTCAGCGGACGCGTTAACAGGAGACGAGCGTGAACGAGTTGAATGACGCGCTCTCCGCCGGGGAGCTGGAGGAGCTTGGTTGCCGTAGCAACTGGAAGGCGGCCTGGCTGGTGCTATGCAACTACGCGATCACCGCCGCCATATTCACCATGATGGCCCTGTGGCCGAATCCCCTCACCGTCCTGCTCGGCATCCTGCTGCTCGGCGGCCGCCAGCTGGGGTTCGGGGTGCTGGTGCACGAGTGCGGTCACGGCACCTTGTTCAGCTCGCGCGGGCTCAACGAGTGGGTAGGCGAATGGCTCGCAGCACCGCCCACCTTCAACAACATGAAATCCTACAGCCGCGGTCACCTGCAGCATCACCGGCTGGCTGGAACCCGGGAAGACCCCGACCTGCCCAACTACCAGGACTACCCCATCACCCGCGACCGGCTGCGGCGCAAGATCTGGCGCGACCTGACCGGCCAGACCGGCTGGCGTCAGACCCGCGGGCTGTTCCGCAGCTTCCGGAATTTCAACCAGCAGCGACCTGAACAGCGGGCGGCATTGGCAAAGGGGCTGGTGGTCAACCTGCTGGCACTGGTGCTGCTTGCCTACCTGGGCGTCGCCTGGCTGTACCTCGTCTGGTGGGTCGCGCTGCTGACCACGAATCGGCTGATCAGCCGCCTGCGCCAGGTAGCAGAGCACGCGGCGGTTCCAAACCTGTTCGATCTGGACCCGCGCCGGAACACCCGCACCGTTGCTGCTGGATGGCTGGACCGATTGGTTTTCTGCCCGCTGGGCGTCAACTACCACCTGGAACACCACATGCGGGTGTCGATACCGGTCTACAACCTGCCGAAGATGCACCGGATGCTTAAAGCCAGGGGCTATTACGATAGCGTGACCTTCCCGGGCAGTTACTTCCAGATGCTGCGCGAGGTGACCGTTCCTGCGTGACGACCAGATGCGCCAGCCAACGGCGGGGTTGTCGGCACAATAGGGAAATCCCGCAGATGCCCGGGCAAAGTGTCTGTGCCATGGTAACCGTCTTTGGGCGGCGGGCTGGCAGCAGCGGTGCCGTTCGACAGCGGGGTCCGGAGTCCCGATCAGCATGGCGTCCAACCCGAACATCAAGAACGTAACCAGAACGCCGGTGGGCTTCATTACTGAAGTTCACGGGCCCGTTGCGGTCATCGCCTGCGATACGTTGCCTCCGCTGCGGCAGGCCCTCTATGCGGACCTGGACCATGAGACCTTTCTGTTCGAGGTGCATCAGCATCTCGACCAGAAGCACGTGCGGGTCATCACCCTGCATCGGAGCACAGGTCTGAGTCGTGGCATGCCCGTCTACGACACGGGCTCTCCTCTGCATGTACCGGTCACCACCCACTGCCTCGGCCGCCTGCTGAACATTTTCGGCGAGCCTCTGGACGAAGGCGCGCCTCTCGATGACGGCCCAGCCACGGAATTCCGCAACGTCCACAGCCGACCGCTGCCCCTGCAGGACGCCGTAGGCGCTGGCGAGTTTCTGCACACGGGCATCAAGGTCATCGACCTGCTGTGCCCCTTCGTCAAAGGCGGTAAGACCGGACTGTTCGGTGGTGCCGGGGTCGGCAAGACCGTGCTCGTCATGGAATTCATGCACGCCATCGCCACCCTGCACCAGGGGGTGTCCGTTTTCGCCGGCGTAGGGGAACGTATCCGCGAAGGCCATGAGCTCTGGCACGAAATCCGCAAAGCCGGCGTGCTGGACGACACGCTCATGGTGTTCGGCCAGATGGACGAGTCCCCAGGGGTCAGATTCCGCATCGGGCTGTCGGCGCTCACTTACGCCGAGTACCTCCGTGACACCCTGCAGAGGCCGGTGCTTTTCGTCATGGACAACATCTTCCGCTTCGTGCAGGCAGGCAGCGAGGTTTCGAGCCTGCTGGGTCGCATGCCAGCCACCGTGGGATACCAGCCCACACTCATAACGGAAGTAGCCGAGATGCAGGATCGCATCACCTCCAGCCTGCTCGGCGCCATCACTTCGGTTCAAGCGGTGTACGTACCCGCCGACGACATGACCGACCCCGCGGTGAGCGCCGTGCTGAGCCATCTCGACACCAATGTGATTCTCTCCCGCAGCCAGGCGGCCAAAGGCATCTATCCCGCCGTGGACCCGCTGCAGTCGAGCTGCCGGCTGATGGATCGTCATACCCTGGGATCCCGGCACTACGACATCGCGGAGGGCGTGCGGGAGCACCTGGCCCGCTACCATGAGCTGGAAGACATCATGGCGATGCTGGGAATCGCCGAGCTGTCGGCCCGGGACCGCAAGATCGTCAGGCGCGCACGCCAGCTGCAGCGCTATCTGACCCAGCCGTTCTGGACCACCGCCTCCCAGACGGGCATCGACGGCGTATCCGTCCCGCTGGAAGAAACCCTGAACGATTGCGACGCTTTTCTGACCGGCCGCTACGACGACATGTCGGAAGATCAGTGCTACATGCGCGGCGCCATGGGGCAAGCGAGCGGATGAACAGCTTCAGGATTCAGCTGCAGGATGCCACCCACGCCGAGGCGTTTGCCGGCGTGACGACCTTTGTGGGCGAGGACGCATCCGGCAGCTTCGGCATCCTGGCCGGGCATGCGCCCATCATGACCTCACTGATCATGGGGCTGGCCCGATTCCGCATCGGCGCCGAAGCCTGGCAGTATCTGGCAGTGCCCAGGGCGGTGCTGTATTTCCGGCAAAACGTCCTTACGCTCAGCACCTATCGTTATCTGCTGGACGACGACTACACGCGCATCAGCCAGGCCCTGCAGCAGCAGCTGCTGGCTGAGCAGAAGAAGCTGGCCAGCATGAACCAGAGCCTGAGACGCATGGAAGAAGAAGTGCTGAAACGTCTGTGGGAGGCGAGCCGAGCCGGCTCGAGGTGATCGCCGTGCCCGAACTGAACGACCTGAGCAAGCAAGTGGAGCAGCAGGCCAGACGAATGAAAAAGGCCGAGCGGGACAGGCCGACGCTGCTCAGCCAGACGATCTACATCGGCACCATCGGCCTGCTCATCGTCCTGCCGGTGGTGGGCGGCGCCTACCTGGGAAGCTGGCTGGACGGCCTGGCATCCGACTACTCGTCCCGCTGGACGGTAAGCCTTATTCTCATAGGCATTTTCATCGGCGCGTTGAACGTTTTTCTTTTCATTCGCGAATGAAAGTTTCCCGTAACGAGCGGGGCCACGGGCGATGGCAGGAAGGAGGGTCATGCAACAAGGTAACCTGATCATAGAGCCGGCTATCCAGCTGGGACCCGTGGTGATCACCAATACCGTGATAACCACCTGGATCATCATGGCCGCCGTCTGGCTGCTGGCGTGGCTGGCTTCCCGTTCGCTGAGGGAGGACCCTGGATCGGTGCAGACCGCATGCGAGGGCGTGGTTTCCACGATCGAAGAAGCGGTGGAGGCGGTTGCGCCTGAACACGGGCGGCAGATCATGCCCTTCATCGCGACCCTGTGGGTATTCCTCGTCATCGCCAATCTCTGCGGCCTGATACCCGGCGTGCACTCACCCACTCGAGATCTGTCCGCAACGACGGCGCTGGCGTTTCTGGTATTCCTGTCGACACACTGGTTCGGAATTCGGATACAGGGCCTGCGCGGCTACCTGCGCCACTATTTGACGCCGAGCCCGATCCTGCTGCCATTCCACGTCATCAGCGAGATCACCCGCACCATCGCGCTGGCCATACGCCTGTTCGGCAACATGATGAGCCTCGAGATGGCGGCGCTGCTGATACTTCTCGTAGCCGGATTCCTGGCGCCGGTTCCGATCCTAATGCTGCACATCGTGGAAGCGTTGGTCCAGGCCTACATCTTCGGCATGCTGGCGTTGATCTACGTCGCCGGCAGCATCCAATCACAACAACTCAGGCAACAGAAAAAGGTGTAACCCATGCCCGAACTCTCGACGTTTGCTCTCGCATCCACGGTTGCCGCGATTCTGGGAATCGCGCTGGGCGTCATGCTGCCCGCGGTCGCCATGGGCCGATCCATCAGCCGCGCGCTAGATGCGCTATCCAGACAGCCGGAAGCGGAGCGCTCCATCATGCGGACCCTGTTCATCGGCCTGGCAATGATCGAGTCGCTGGCCATCTACGTTCTGGTGATCGTGCTCATCGTGCTGTTCCGCAACCCGCTGCTCGAATATGTACTTCAGTAGTAAACGCCCACCCGAGGTGCAGACCAAGAGGCCACGGAGGCGCGTACGGTGGAGGTAAGCTGGTCGACCTTCATTCTGGAGATCATCAATTTCCTGGTGCTGGTGTGGATTCTCCAGCGCTTTCTCTACAAGCCGGTGCTCGAAGTCATCGCCCGGCGCAAGGCGGGTATCGAGCAGACCCTTACCGAGAGTGCCGAAATCCGCGCGGAAGCCACCGCGCTGCAGGCGCAATATGAAACCCGTCTCACCGACTGGGACACAGAGCGACGGGCAGCTCGCGAGGCACTGGCCCGGGAGCTTGAAACCCAACGGGCTGAAAAGCTGGCGGCAATGCAGGCGGATATTGTCGAGGAGCGAGAGAAATCCCGCGTCTCCGAGGCCCGCCGCCAGGCGGATATCGAAAACAAGCTGGAAGAGACGGCACTCGGTCAGGGAGCACGGTTCGCGCAGCGCCTGCTGCAGCAGGCATCGGGGCCGGAACTGGAGGCACGACTGGTAGAGATGGTGATCACGGAGCTCATGCAGCTTCCGGAGGAGCGCATCACGGCGCTGCGCAAAGGCTACGGAACCACCCCTGAGCCTGTCCAGGTCCGCAGCGCCTATCCGCTGCCCGAGGACCAGCGCCAGCGTCTCGCTCAAGCACTGACGCGGGCTACCGGGTTGGATGCTCCGATGCAACTGGAGCAGGATGCCGCCCTGCTTGCCGGTTTGCACATCACCCGCGGCCCCTGGGTCATCGGCGCGAACCTGCGGGACGAGCTGGCAGGTTTCGCCACGCTGAGCCATGACCGATAGCCGAGCGGCCCCACGGAGCGACGGCCTGGGGCATCAGGCTCGATGGCTGGAGGCGTATCAACCAGGTCTGCGTATCCGCGAGCAGGGCACCGTCGTCTCGGTCGGTGACGGCATCGCCTGGATCGACGGCCTGCCTTCAGCGGCAATGGACGATATTCTGCTGTTCGAAGACGGCAGCCACGGAACCGTATTCGACCTGACGCCGGGGCTGATCGGCGCGGTGCTGCTTCACGACACCGACGCCCTGACAGCAGGCACCAAGGTGCAACGTACGGGGCGAGTTCTCAGCATTCCGGGCGGCGATGACCTGCTGGGGCGTGTCGTCGACCCCCTCGGCACCCCGATGGACGGTGCCGAGCCGCCGGCGCATACGCGATGGATGCCGCTCGAAACTTCCTCGCCGCCCGTAATGAGCCGGGATTTCGTTACGCAGCCTCTGTACACGGGCATCCGGATGGTCGATACGATGATCCCCATCGGCAAGGGGCAGCGCCAGCTGCTGATCGGCGACCAGGGCCTGGGGCGCAGTTCCGTCGCGCTGGACACAGTGGTCAACCAGCGCGGTAAGAACGTCTACTGCGTCTACGTGCTCGTCGGCCAGCGGCGCTCTACCGTGGTCAATACAATCGAGACGCTGCGGGAATACCAGGCCCTGGAATACACCGTAGTAGTGGTGGCGGAGGCCAGCAGCCTGCCAGGGCTGCAGTATCTGGCGCCATTCGCCGGATGTGCCCTGGCCGAATTCTGGATGCGCCAGGGCAAGGACGTTCTGGTGGTGTACGACGACCTGTCGACACATGCCAAAACCTATCGCGAGCTGTCTCTTCTGCTGCGCCGACCCCCGGGACGGGAAGCCTACCCGGGCGATATTTTTTCCGTTCACGCACGGCTGCTGGAACGCGCCACCTGCATGAATTCGGCGAACGGCGGCGGCAGCATGACGGCGCTGCCCATCGTTGAAACGGAACTCGGTGAGATCGCCGCCTACATTCCGACCAATCTCATTTCCATCACCGACGGGCAGATCTATCTGGATCGTGATCTGTTCTCCGGCGGCTTTCGTCCCGCCATCGATATCGCCCGTTCGGTTTCCCGCGTCGGCGGCCGTGCACAGCATCCCCGCATCAAGCAGGAAGCAGGGCGCATGAAACTCGATTATCTGCAGTTCCTGGAACTGGAAGTTTTCACTCGCTTCGGTGCGCGTCTCGAAACCTCGATGGAGGCCGCCATAAGCCGCGGTCAACAGCTCCGGGAGATTCTCAAGCAGGAGCGCTTCTCCCCCTCCTCTGAGCGCTTTCAGCTGGCCTGGCTGGTGGCCTTCAACGACGGGAGTTTTGACGTCGTGGACCTCGAAGCAGTCCCACGCCTGCTCGCGACGCTGGAACAATCGGTTCGCAACACCTCGCTCGATCTGGAATCTCCGCGAGACGAATGGAGCGCGGCGGTCCGGCAGTGGGTCGGTCGCGCCGCACAAGCCCAAGAACATGACTCGTAGACGCATGCTGCAGAACCATCTGCGCAGCATGACGGAAATCCGCAGCGTGATGAACTCCATGAAAACCCAGGCCTACATGGAAACCAGGAAGCTGATTCGCTTCGCCGAAGCTCAGCGGGCGGTCGTGGAAAGCATGGAGACGGCCGCGGGTGAGTTGCTGAGTTTCTATCCCGAGATTCTCCCGGAGGTGGCCGACAGCACGACCGTGTTTCTGGCGATCGGCAGCGAGCGGGGCCTCTGCGGCGACTTCAATCGCAGCCTGCTCCAGCACCTCGAATCTGCAATGGAGACCCTGAAATCACCCGCCGCCACGGTAATCGCCGTGGGAACCAAGCTGCATCAACTGCTGGACGGCTCACCCCTGCCCTTGATTCGCCTCGAAGGCCCAAGCGTCGTTGAGGAAACAACCGACATATTGAACCGGGTAGTTGAAAACCTGCTTGCCGTTCAATCCAACAAAGGCCCTGCCTCACTCTACAGCCTTTATCAGGCGGGGGAAAACGGCGTGGTCGCGCAGCGGCTGCTGCCGCCGTTTCAGCATCTTCAGCATCAGCCGCAGAGGTTTCCTCACCCGCCGATGCTGAATCTGACGCCGTCCGAGTTCCTCGTGGAGCTTACCGACCAGTATCTGTTCGCAGCCCTGAACCAGATGCTGTACGCCTCGCTCACAGAGGAAAATCATCAGCGGGTCGCCCACCTCGACGAAGCCGTGCGGCATCTCGACGAGGAGTCAGAGGAGCTCAAGCGCCAGAGCAACGCCCTGCGGCAGGAAGAGATCACCGAAGAGATCGAAATCATCCTTCTCAACGCGCCGGTCGAGCAGGGTCCGGACGCTGACTGATGATGCGCCATCGAGTTTCCGAGGGACGCCTCCGAACGCAGCACGCCGAATCAGCGCCGTGCGCCTTTATTTACCGTCAGCGTTCGCTTTCCTGCCGGAGCCCTTTCGGTCGCGACCCTTCTTTTTCTCGCCCCGACCGGGCGGGCCTGAACGGGATTTGCCCCCCTTCTTGTCAGCCGCCTTCTTGCCTTTCGACTTCTTCTCGAACCCGATTTTCCCGGGGGCTTCACCGAGCCGCGATATCTGCAGCTGCCGGCCGCAAACCCAGACCTTCCTGAGATCTCTGAAAACCTCCTTCGGCATGCCGGTGGGGAGCTCCACCGTGCTGAAGTCCGCCTGAATATCGATGTGGCCGATGTGCTGGGCGTCGAGGCCCGCCTCGTTGGCAATGGCGCCCACGATGTTGCTCGGCAGGACCCCGTGCTCATGACCGACCTCCAGGCGGAACTGCTCCGTGTCCGCGGCCGCAGCGGATCGCGGTTTCTGCCGCCGTGGCTCCCCACGCTCACCTCGCTTCGACCGTTCGCCACGCTCGCTGCGCTTGCCGGCTTCCTTCGCCGATCGCTCTGACCGCTTCTTCTCCGGCTTCATCAGCAGCGGACGCTCTCCCAGGGAAATGTTGGCCAGAGCTGCCGCGATGTCCAGGGCAGGCACATCGTGCTCCTGCTGATACTGCTCGAGAATGCCGTGCATGAAGGCGAGGTCGCTGCTGGCCAGGGTGTCGGTGATCTTCTGTTTGAAGTTGGCGATCCGCTTGTTGTTGACGGTTTCCGTCGATGGCAGATCCAGGGGCTCGATCTTCTGCCGGGTAGCCCGCTCAATGGCGCCGAGCATGCGTCGTTCCCGCGGCGCCACGAAGAGAATGGCATCACCCTGCCGACCGGCACGGCCGGTGCGGCCGATTCGATGAACATAGGCCTCGGTATCGTAAGGAATGTCGTAGTTGATGACGTGGCTGATGCGATCCACGTCCAGCCCGCGGGCGGCAACGTCCGTCGCCACGAGAATGTCCAGCGCCCCCGACTTCAAGCGCCCGACCATCTGCTCGCGATGGGGCTGGGCCATGTCCCCGTTCAAAGCTGCTGCCGAATAGCCTCTGGCTTCCAGACGCTCGGCCAGCTCCGTCGTCGCGATCCGGGTGCGGACGAATACCAGTATGGCGTCGAAGGATTCCACCTCGAGGATCCGGGTGAGCGCATCCAGCTTGTGCAGCCCGCCTACCAGCCAGTAACGTTGGCGCACCGTTTCAGCGGTTGCTGTCCGCGCTTTGATGGAAATTTCCTGGGGGTTGCGCAGATGACTGCGTGCGATGCGCTCGATCTCTTTCGGCATGGTGGCCGAGAACAGGGCCATCTGCCGGTCTGCAGGCGTCTGCTGGAGAATCCACTCGACTTCGTCGATGAAACCCATACGCAGCATCTCGTCCGCTTCATCCAGCACCAGGGCCTTGAGCCCGGTCAGTCGCAGCGTCCCTTTGCGCATGTGATCCATCACCCTGCCGGGCGTGCCCACCACCACGTGAACGCCGCGCCGCAGCTGGCGCAGCTGTATCGAATAATCCTGGCCGCCATAAACCGGCAGCACGTGAAAGCCGTGAATGTGCGACGCATAGCGTTGGAAGGCTTCCGCTACCTGAATCGCCAGCTCGCGGGTGGGGGTGAGCGTCATGACCTGGATGCTCGTATCCGCGATATCCAGGCGAGCCAGCAGCGGCAGCGCGAAAGCCGCCGTCTTGCCGGTTCCGGTGGGCGCATGGCCCAGCAGATCCAGGCCCTTCAGCAGCGGTGGAATGGCCTGGGCCTGAATCGGCGTTGGCGATTCGTAGCCCACCTCGTCCAGCGCTGCCAGCAGCGAGCCGGGAAGGTCTAGATCGCGGAACGCGGACAAGGCAGGCTTGAGATCAGACATCGGTAAATCCTGGTGGATGGACAACTGCAGACAGCCGGACGCCTTGTCCAGAGCGCGGCACCATACCACATCGTTCAGCGGCGGTTACGGCGGCTCAACAGGCTAAGGCAGATAGACCGCTTCGAACGTGGCGACGCTGGCGCCGCTGGTAT
>CAMYJX010000090.1 GCA_947258825.1 uncultured Pseudomonadales bacterium | reverse complement strand
TCCTGCTTGAGAATGTCCACCATGGCCTGCATGTGACCGCCAACGGCCTCCATGACGTGCTCTCGGTATTTTGCGTCACCTTCGGACGCGTTCAGCGTCAAGCCTGGCACGGTGGCCGCGCCAACCAGCACGGCAAGCTGGATCAGATTTCTCATTGCAACTCCTCCTGTAAAAACGGTTCCCCGGGGGCTCCCTGGCAGCACCGAACCTTAGGTGATCTGCTGGTTGCTGGCAATCGTCACGGATCACGCGCCATCTGCCCCAACTATGGCGAGCAGTGACACCGCCGTCGCTTCGGTTAGCACAGGGCTTCGGTGACTGCCCGGTCTGGACAAAGCGGCGAGGAAAATGAGATGTTATAACGCTGCAATCAGACGGATGGGGCAGCTCGTGGAAGGTCTCGACGACTCCCCGCTTAGCCGATTGGCGACGGAGCACTCCACACAGCGAATCACCATGGACCGGGTGGCGGTAATGCTGTCCGCCGTCTGCCTGCTGCACTGCATGGCGATTCCTCTGGTTATTCTGGTGCTCCCTGCCTTGAGCGGCCTGTTGCTGGGCAGTGAAACGCTGGTCCACTGGCTGCTGCTCGGCGTAGCCGTACCCATTTCCGGGCTGGCGCTCTGGGTGGGCTATTCCAGATACAGGAACCTCAGGAGCGTGCTGCTCGGCGTGGCTGGTCTGCTGCTCATGTTCGTGGCGGTAACCCATATCTTCGGACGGGGTCCAGAGGTCCCTCTGACGCTCGTTGGTGTCACCTTGGTGGCCTGCGCCCATCTGCTCAACCTAAGGCGCGCCGCGGAGCATTCCGCCAGGCGTTGAAGGTCGCTACGGGCCGCCCTGTTCTCGATACCCTTGAGGCTCTTGATGCCTGGCCTCCCAGTCATAAACGTCTACCGCCTCCCCGCGCATGCTGTAAGCGGCTTCTGCCAGGTCGGTGCTGCTGCTGCTGGTCCTGAGCTCCCCCGTGACCCAGTGCGCGCCGTAGGGGTCTGCCAGGCTCACGGCGTCCTCCATTTCCACGAACACCACCTGATTCGGCGGTGGTGGCGGCACGTGAATGCAGGCGCCGAAGTAGGGGACCATCAGAAAGGAGCGCACCCGCTCCCCTTCCAGATCCATGGGAACCAGGTATCCGGGCAGGCGTACCCTGCGGCGATTCATTGCCGGCACCACGGGCGATTCCGCGGACGACAGCGTTTGCGCCGGAGGATCATCGAAGAAGTGATCGACCGAGGTCGCAGGCGGTACCCAGCCCGCGGGCAGCAGATCGTCCCAGGTGATGTTTTCGGTCGGCCCGACGCGCTCGGCGGGCGCCGTTCCAGCCGCGTCCGACTCCGCCCGTGAGCCCATCGCCAGCAGCGCGAACGTTGCGTAAAACAGGATTCGAATGTTCATTCTTCAGCTCCCGACCGCTGCAGGTTACAGGCGGATGCTCAGCCCGTCGGCCAGTGAATTTCGGTAGGCGCGCCAGGCGGGGATCAGACCCAGAAGCAGGGACGTTACCATGACGGCGCTGATCACCAGCAGCTCCTTGTACCCCGGGGCGCCAGCTGCGATGTGGAGGCCGCTTGCTTCCCGGAGGTATGGCGCGCCAGCCACCATGGCCAGGTTCAACAACAGGGTGCCGCTCACGGCGCCTAACGTGCCCAGCAGCGTCGACTCTGTCATGAGCAGCAGAAATACATGTCTTGGTCGCGCGCCCACGGAGCGCAGGATTGCCATCTCGCGGCGGCGCTCGTTCAGCCCGCTCAGGATCACCGTCATCATGCCGATTAACCCCGTCAGCACCACCAGCGCGGATACGGCCAGCAGAGCCCGCTCTGCAACCCCCACCAGGCTCCACAGTTCCTGAAGCGCCACGCCGGGTAGAATCGCCGACAGCGGCTCCCGCCGGTACTCGTTGATTGCCCGCTGAATCTGCAATGTGTGCACGGGCCGCTTCACCCCCAGCAGAAACGCGCTGATCTGCGCCGGTTCGGCTGCCGGTTCGCCGTCTTCCGTCGCGTCAGGCCCCGGGCTCCGGCGGGTGCCGCTTTCCCAGCCCGTGTGGATCGCCTCGATTCCCGCGAGGCTGATATGCACCGTGCGGTCCACTGGTGTGCCGGTAGGCTCGAGAATTCCGACGATGCGAAACGGCAGATCGTCGTGCTCCGAAAAACTGCCTTCGCCGGTGCCGTGGGCTACGATCAGCGTCTGGCCGGTCTCATAGCCCAGCGCTGAGGCGACGGCGTTGCCCAGCACGGCTTCGAACTGCGCCAGGCTCAGCTTGCCTTTGGCGGCAACAAGGCGTGCATCCGGACCGTAACGCAAGTGCTTAAAATAGGCATCGTTGGTGCCCAGTACCCGGAACCCCCGATGGGAATCGCCAAGCGAGAGAGGTATCGACCAGTCCACGTAGCGGTGACTTGAAATCTGCTGGTAGGCGTCCCAGCTCAGACTGTTGCTTGGATGGCCGATCCTGAAAACGGAATACAGCAGCAACTGCACCGACCCCGCGCGCGGCCCAACAATGAGATCGGTTCCGGACAGGGTGTTCAGAAAGCTCTTCCGGGTTTCGTTGCGTAGCTTCTCTACCCCCAGCAGCAGAAACACGGCGACCGCGATGGAGATGACGGTGAGCACAACGCTGCCACCTCTGTGTCTCAGGCTCTTCAGCGCCATGCGCGTCAGCATGGGATGGCAGCCTTCCGCGATTGCATCCGCGATTGCATCCGCGATTGCATCCGCGATTGTTCATGCGGCCCGCGCAGTCCAAGACGCCTGGGGAACCTTTCCTCGAGGTCGCTATCGTGGCTGACAAACAGCAGGCTGGCGCCGGCCTTGGCGCATTCCTCAAAAAGCAGGTCGATGAATCGCTCGCTGGCTGCCGGATCCAGGGCTGAGGTGGGTTCGTCAGCGATGATCAGCTCCGGTCGGCCGATAAGGGCTCGAGCCACGGCGACCCGTTGCTGCTGGCCGGCCGACAGCTCGGATGCCCGACGCTGATGGATAAGGGGTTCCTCCAGCTGCAGACGCCGCAGCAGCCGCTCTGCTTCGGCCGAGGTACTTGTGCCCCCCGCCGCCTCTACCGCACGCCGTCTGCGTAGGGGCGAGAACCGGCAGGGCAGCAGCACGTTTTCCGCCAGCGAGAGATAGGGCACGAGATTGAACATCTGGAAGACGAAACCCACGTGGTCGGCCCGGAAGCGGTCTCGCTGGGCCGCCGTGAGCGCGGCGAGGTCTTTGCCCAGCACCCGAATGCTGCCCGCATCCGGTTGTAACAGCCCGCCTATCAGGCTGAGAAGGGTGGTTTTGCCGCTGCCACTGGCGCCACCGATAAACAGCCGATCTCCAGGCTCGATGGTCAGGTGCAGGTCTTCCAGCACCGGCTGAGGTTGGGCAGGCCAGCTGAAGCTGACGCCGTTCAGGCTTACAACAGCGTTTGCGGTCAATTCCGGACTCTCTTTGCGAGTTCGTCTTATGGGCGCTCCGCCTCGCTGCGCCAGGCCCGGAGCGTTTCGGCCATAACGCTTTGCTCCGGCAAAGCTTTGGCGGCAAAGGTTCGGGCGTGACCGCTTGGTGCGGATGTCCTAGTATCTTCCTAGCCCGGCTTTGACTTCAAACACGGGCTCTGAAACAGGAGAGGTAACACATGTCCAGGTTCCATGATCTCGAAATGAAATCCATCGATGGCGAGCTTGTGAAGTTCAGCGGCTACCAAGGCCAGCATTGCCTGGTGGTCAACGTTGCGAGTCGTTGAGGGCTGACGCCCCAGTACGCAGGTCTGCGTACCATACATGAAAATTATTCCGATCGTGGCTTTACAGTGCTTGCGTTTCCCTGCAACCAGTTTGGTGCTCAGGAGCCAGGTACGGACGCTGAGATCCGCGAGTTCGCGGTCAGCAACTACGGGGCCAGCTTCCCCATGTTCAGCAAGATAGAGGTGAATGGTAAGGGCGCCTGCCAGCTTTATCAGTACCTCAAAGCTGCGCGGCCCGACGAGGAAGGCAACTTCGATATCCCCTGGAATTTCACCAAATTCCTCGTCGATGGAGACGGAGAGGTTGTAGCGCGTTTTGCGCCCACGGTAACGCCGGAAGAAATTGCCGAGTCTCTGGACAGGCTGTGCTGAGCCACGTGCTCAGCCGGCTGTGGAGCCATCATTGGACATCTCGTAAGGATTCGTGACGATTGGCAGACACATTGCATAGCCTTATACGATGAACTGGCTCATTGCCACAGATCTGGATGGGACCCTGCTGGATGACGACTACGACCTGGTCGCGGCGGCCGCGGCCGTGGATAGCCAGGCAGCCCTGGGGCACGAGATCGCCCTGGCTTCAAGCAAGACGTTCAGTGAGATGCTGAAGCTGGCATCACTGTGCGGCCGCCCGCCAACGCTGATCTTTGAGAACGGTGCCGGAGTCGCGTGGCCTGAACGGCTTTGGCGCAAGGCCGATGCGGGTCCGGTTCGCCACGGGTTTCGGGTTCAGTTGCAGGGCGAAGGTTATATCCGGTTGAGATCCGTGCTGCGGGCTCTGCAGCGAAGCAGCGGCGCGCGCTACCAGGGTTTTGCCGACATGTCCGTCGCTCAAATTGCTGAGCTGACGGGGCTTTCAACATCCGGCGCTGCCCTGGCGCGGGAGCGTCAGGCCAGCGAGCCGCTGCGTTGGCTGGACACTCCCGAAGCCTTGCAGCGGTTTGAGCAGGCGCTGCAGCAGCGGGGTTATCGCCTGGTAAAGGGCGGGCGGTTTCACCATGTCATGCCCCGTACGGATAAAGCCTGCGCGGTCTCCGCCCTGGCGCGGCGGCTTGCCGAAAAGCATGCCGCCAGGGTAAGAGTCCTGTGTTGCGGCGACAGCGCTAACGACCGCGGCATGCTTCTCGGCGCGGATGTCGCCGTGGTTTTTCCGCGCCCGGACGGCAGCGTTCTTGCCCTCGAGCGAGAGGCTTCGACGGGCGCCTCAGTGCCTGCCGTGGTGCTGCATGCAGCGACCGCTGGTGCCGATGCCTGGACGCGGGCCGTTACCGACGCCCTGCGCCGATGTGGCTCAGCTGAAACCCGAGCTCCAGGAGGCTCTGCCCATGAGTGATTTCTTTCAAAACGGCATCATTACGACTCTGCACGATCTTTCCAAGCGACCCACCGAGGCGCTGCAGCAGGTTCTGCAGCAGTTCGGGTCTCAACGTCCCATGTCCCTGGTGTTGCCCTGCCTCTATTCGGAGCTGCAGCACCCCGCACTATCGGGGATCCTCGAGCAGCTGCGGCAGGTGCCCTATCTGTCCCAGATCGTGATCGGTCTCGACCGGGCGAGCGAAAGCGAGTACCGGCACGCGCTCGAGTTTTTCTCCCGGTTACCCCAACCCCACGCTGTGTTGTGGAATGACGGGCCGCGAATGCGCGTCATTCAGGATCGGCTTGCAGAGCTGGAGCTGGCGCCCCAGGAGTTGGGCAAAGGCTGCAACGTCTGGTATTGCTTTGGCTATGTCCAGGCGACCGGGGTAGCCGAGGCGGTAGCTCTACATGACTGCGACATAACCACCTACCACAGGGACATGCTTGCCAGGCTGTTGTATCCCGTGGCGAACCCTCAGTTCAACTATCAGTTCTGCAAGGGCTATTACGCCCGAGTGGCGGAAAACCGGCTGAATGGTCGCGTCAGCCGGCTGCTGGTTTCGCCGCTTATCCGAACCTTGAAAAAAGTCTCTGGCGAGCACCCCTTCCTCAGCTACCTGGACAGCTTCCGCTACCCGCTGGCAGGAGAGTTCTCCATGCGCATGGAGGTGCTCAAGGACCTGCGCATCCCTTCCGACTGGGGGCTCGAGATCGGCGTGCTGTCGGAGGTTTATCGGAATTACTCCACCAACAGGCTGTGTCAGGTGGAGATTGCCGATACCTACGATCACAAGCATCAGGACCTGTCCGCCACCGATGACACGCGAGGGCTGTCGCGCATGAGCCTCGATATCTCAAAGTCGCTGTTCCGTAAGATGGCGACCTACGGTGCGGTATTCGATCAGGCGACTGTTCGCTCCGTGAAAGCAGCCTACTTCCGTATTGCCCTGGATCTCATCGAGTCTTACAGCAACGATGCTCTGATGAACGGCCTGCATCTGGATCGCCACCACGAGGAGCAGGCCGTGGAGCTTTTCGCTCGCAATATTCTCAAGGCAGGCGAATCGTTTCTCGAAGGTGGCGATGAGTCGCCATTCATCCCGGCGTGGAACCGAGTGACCAGCGTGTATCAGGATGTGTTTGCGGATCTCGTTGGGGCGGTTGAGGCGGATACCCGCGAGTTCGGCTCGACGTCGGCGCAAGGCCAGGCTGTCTCAGGCTGAACAACAGCCTTCCGTCGCAGAGCTGTCGCCGTCAGGAGCTCCCGTCCAGCCACAAAACCTGAAAAGCCTTTAGTGGCAGCAGCGGATCCACTTCGATGATGTTCCCGGTCAGAAGATCCATGTACTCGCCCGGCAGCAGGTCGTTTTTCTCCAGCCTCAGGTCTTGCGCCGTGCTGGAAAGGGAAGCGACGACCAGCACCCGCTGTCCGGGTGCGCTGCGTTCCATGGCGAAGGCTGAAGCCGGCATGTCCAGCACCCGCTGCGGGCATTCAGGGGCGAAAGCGCCGATGCTGGCTCGCCGCCCAAGCATGTTTTTGAAAGCCGCCATCACCTGGTACTGGGGCGAGTAGGGATCCTCCAGGCTGGCCTGCAGGGCCTCCAGCTCCCAGCTTCCGCGATTGATCGAGCGGGTTCTCCCCGTCTGCTCGACCCCCGGCAGATCGTTTTCCGACGCGAGCAGGCTGTGAATGTAGATGGCGGGAACGCCCTGGAATGCCAGCAGCAGCGCATGTGCTGCAAGGTATCGGGGCAGGTCGTTCAGCGAGCCGCCCAGGGCGGAAAACAGAGATATGTTTATCTCGTAAGGCATCTCGACGCCTGGCGATACCTCTCTCAGCGTTACGAAGCCGCCGCGTTCGTGCATCCGTTCCACCAGCGCCTGCACGCGGTCTGATGGCATGAGTCCTTCCAGGGGGCGCAGCCCGATGCCGTCGTGGGATGCAATGAAGTTCAGATAGCCGCCACCTTTGGGCGGGGGGTCCAGCGACCTCGCCCAGGTGGTCAGGTAGCTGGCGTCCTCGAACACGTAGCTGTAGAGCAGCAGCGGCGCCAGGCTGAACTGGTAAACGATGTGGGCTTCGTCCCCGTTGCCGAAATAGCTGACGTTTTCCTCGTGGGGCACGTTGGTTTCCGACACCAGGCGCACTTCCTGCCCGGCGATTTCCAGCAGCAGGCGGAGGACCTTCACTACCAGGTGTGTCTCCCGCAGATGCAGGCAGGTCGTTCCCAGCGTCTTCCACAGATAGGCCACCGCATCCAGCCGAATGTAGCGCGCGCCCTGCTCGACATAGCGGAACAGGATGTCCACCATTTCCGCCAGCACCTCGGGATTGCTGAAATTAAGATCCACCTGGTCTTCGCTGAACGTGGTCCACACCTGCTTTATGCCGCGATACGTGTGTACATTTGTTATGAGCGGTGTGTTGCGTGGGCGGGTGACCTTTGAAACGTCGGCCACGGGGCCCACGGTGATGAAGTAGCCGCGCCCGGGCTCGCGGTCACTGACGAAATCCGCGAACCAGAGGCTTTCCCGCGAGCAGTGGTTGATGATCAGATCCACCATCATCCGGAAGTTTTCTGCCAGCCGCTTCACGTCCTCCCAGCCTCCCAGGTCGGGGTCCACGCTGCGGAAATCGATGACCGCAAACCCGTCGTCGGATGACGAGGGAAAGAACGGCAGAACGTGCAGGCTGCTGAAGCCGTCGTCGAGGTGCTCGAGGAGGAATTTGTTCAGCGTCTTGAGCGGCGCAAGGTCGGGTTCCGTAATGCTGTTGGCGTAGCTGATCAGCATGATCTCGCTGGCCGAAAGCGGGGCCGGGTTGCCCGTCGGTTGCAGGCGTCGTGTGCGTTCCAGCAGCCTTTCGCTGAGGTGGCTGCCGGGGCCCTCACCGTAGAGCTCCGCGAGCAGGTCGCGAAGCCGCGTCTGTCTGGTCTTGCTGGCGCTAGAGGTGGGTGTATTCATGTCCACAGGGCTAGCCTGGCGAGCTCGTCGCGGCCTGGGGCTTGCCTTAAAATGGTGCGGACGCGCACGTTGCCAGGGCGTTCTGGACCTGGAATTTCTCGGGCTCGTAATCGTGCCTGCATTGGCTTGGGGCATGCGCCTCTGATGGTCTGATTTTTGCTCATTTGCTCCTCGATGTACCGATGATTGAATCGATAGCTGAAACCGTTCCGGGGAGTTTTTCTGAGGTTCTCCAGTCCGGATCATACATATTGCATGCCAAGGTGGGTTGATGCAGCTGATCGACTGGCTGGTAGTGGGTTTCTATATGGCGCTGATGCTGACGTTGGCCGCCCTCATTGGCCGCGGTCAGCGGTCCACGTCAGACTACTTCCTTGGTGCCAACCGGATGAGCGCTATCAGCTTGGCGTCGTCTACCATTGCAACCCAGTGTTCCACCAACAGCCTTCTGGGCGCGCCGGCATTTGTCGGCTTCACGCTGGGTGGTGGCCTGCTCTGGCTGCAGTACGAGCTTGCGGTTCCGCTCGCCATGCTTGCGCTCATCTACCTGCTCACGCCCGTTCGGCGTCTGGGCGTGATTTCGGTCTACGAGTTCCTGGAAAAGCGCCTCGGCCCGGCAGCCCGGCTGGTCGCCAGCGGTAGCTTTCAGATTTTCCGCGGCGTAGCCACCGGGGTCACCGTCTACGGGGTGGCGCTGGTGCTCACGCTGATCATGGAGATTAGCTACACTCAGGCGGTCCTGCTGATGATGGGCGTCACCATTGCATACGACGTGCTTGGTGGTATGCGCGCGGTGGTGTTCAGCGACGTGGTGCAGCTGGTCCTGCTGACCGGTGCTGTGGTCGTAAGTCTTGGCATGCTGGGGGTGCAGGTCGGCGGGGCCGGCGCTTTCTTCGAACAGCGGACCGATACGCTCAGCAACCAGTGGGGGCTGGCGGGGGGCTCTGACTACGGGTTCTGGCCCATGCTCATCGGCGGGTTCTTTCTTTATGCCGCCTACTACGGGTGCGATCAAAGTCAGGCGCAGCGGGTGCTTTCTGCCCGTTCCGAAGCGGATACCCAGCGGGTGCTGCTATACAACGGCATCCTGCGGTTTCCTCTGGTCTTCGGCTACTGCCTGCTGGGCCTCGGGCTGGCGGCTTATGCGGCGACAGACCCGACCTTCGTGGCGTCGCTTCCCCGTAGCGAGTCGGGAGCGCCCAACTACAATCTCGCCTACCCGTTTTACGTCCTGGAACATTTTGCGCCGGGATTTGTCGGGCTGGTGATGGTGGGCATCTTCGCGGCGGCCATGTCCTCCATCGATTCGTCCATCAACTCGCTCTCGGCGGCGACGGTGGAGGATTTTCTGCATCGATATCGCAGCCTGTCGGAGCGGCAGCTTTTCGTCTGGTCGAAGCTCATTACGCTTTTCTGGGGCGGATTTGCCGTGGTTTTCTCTTATCAGGTGGAACGTATCGCGCCCACGGTACTGGAAGCCATCAACAAGATCGGCTCAATGGTCAACGGGCCGCTGCTTGCCCTGTTCACCCTCGCGCTGCTGGTGCCGAGGGTGGGGCAGGCCAGGGCCCTCGTCGGGTTTTTCGCCGGGGTGGCCGGAAATCTGGTGCTTTGGCAGGGTTTCCCCGGCGTTTCCTGGCTGTGGTGGAACGCCTTTGGCTTCATGATCGCCATTGCGGTGACCGGTCTGAGTGCCGTTCCCTCCTGGCTTCTGTCCAGGGCCCGGGTTTCCGATCCCCGGGCGCGACAGGAACCGTCGCCGTCTGGGCGCCC
>CAMYJX010000089.1 GCA_947258825.1 uncultured Pseudomonadales bacterium | reverse complement strand
CGGTCCGCGGCCCGTCGTGGCCGGATGCCCAGGCGGTGAAGTGCGCGCCCAGCGCTCTGGCGACTTCCATATGCTCGGGGCTCAAGCGCTCCTGGTAGCGGTCAACGAAGCCGGGAAACACCTGATCGTACAGCGCCTGCCCGCCGGCAATGGTCTCCACCGTCTGCCGACCGAGCCATTCCAGGGCCTCGAGGCCGGCGTCCGCCCAGCGCGGCGCATGCAGGCCCGCCGCTTCGTGCAGCGCCAGGGCTGCCTCGTCCACGCTGCAGCCGGCAAGCTGATCGCCCTGCACGGCTGGGGCTAGATCTTCCATCATCAGGCAGAAATCGTCCGTCGCGGTATCGATGTCGGTGAAAAGCACCTCGGGCGTGCGGATATCCAGTGAGGAACGCAGCTGCTGATAGAAACGCACTTCTTTCAGGTAGTTATTCTGGGCGCTGCCGGTGGCACGGCTGGTGGGGTCGCCGGAGGCAAATTTTCCCACCAGGGATTCCGGGCCGGCGTCTTTGCCTGGGGCGTAGGTCAGCGAAAACCGCACGTTCTGGCCCACCTGGCCGGTGCCGATGTTCTGCCAGGTGAACGTCGCCACCTTCGCCGCATGGCCACCCTGCTGGAGGACCTCGGTCAGCCAGCCCGCGGTGACGCGGTGCGGATCAGCGACGATCGCGGGCACGGTTCAGGACAACCCCTTCGACACGTCGAAGGCCTTGCGCGTCGCCGTCTGCAGTTTTTTGTCCAGCAGAAACTCCGCGGCGGTCAGCGCCAGCGTCTTGGCGCCGTCCAGGGCGGCGAGATCACCCATCTCCGAGCCGGCCCACTGCGTGAACTCGGGATTGTGAATGACCGCTTTCGGCGGCGCCGCCGCCAGCATCGGATGGATGGAAGGTACCAGATGGCTTACGTTGCCCATGTCGGTGCTGCCGGCGCCGCCGAGTTTATCCGGCGTCAGGAACTCCCGACCCAGGGCTTCGCCGTGGCGTTGAAAGGTTTCTGCCAGCGGCCAGTTGGTGTTCAGGTCCAGATAGTCCACGTTGGCCCAGTTGACCTCCACCTCGCAGCCGCTGCCTTTGGCGCCTGCTTCAAAGCAGGCCTGCACTCTGGGCTTGAGCGCGGCCAGGTCGCGCTCGTTGACCGCCCGAACGTAGAACTCGCCGGCGGCCCGTTCGGGAACGATGTTCGGCGCCTGACCGCCCTCGGTAACGATGCCGTGAATACGCTCCTGATCGCGGATGTGCTGCCGCAGATTCGAGATGGCCTGATAGGCCAGCAACAGCCCATCCAGCGCGTTGAGGCCTTTGTGGGGCATGGCAGAGGCGTGCGCCGATCGCCCGTGATAGACCACTTCCACCTCTGCTACGCAGATGCAGGGCATGGTGGTCAGGTTCACGCCCGCCGGATGAATCATCAGCGCCGCGTCTATGCCATCGAAGGCACCCGCCCGGGCCATCAGCTCTTTGCCGCCGCCTTTTTCCTCCGCCGGCGTTCCCAGCAGCTTCACCGTGCCCGGCAGCTCGGCGCTGACCGCCTGCAAACCCAGCGTCGCACCCAGCGCCGCGGTGGCGATCAGATTGTGCCCACAGGCGTGACCGATGCCCGGCAGGGCGTCGTACTCCGCGAGCAGCGCGACGGTTGGACCGCGGGCGCCGGGCAGCGTGGTTTCGAATGAGGTTTCCAGGGAATAGACGCCCGTGGTTACCCGCAGATCGTGTTCGTTGAGGGTGCGGCTGAGCAGCTCGCAGGCGAAGTGCTCCTTGAAAGCGAGCTCGGGTTTCGCGTGTATGGCACGGGAGACCGAAATCAGTTCATCGGCCAGCGCGTCTATGCGCGCTACGATGCTGCGGCGAATCGACTTGTCCATCACTGCTGTCCGTTAACTGGTCGGTTCTCATTATGCCGGAATTCTGAGTTATGCTGCGGGAGGATTGTCGGGCTCCGAGGAGACCCGATACAGCCAGCCGAAAAGGGGAGAATACGCATGGCTTATGACTACGAGTTGCTGACCGTTCACAAGGAAGGCCGGCGGGCCACGGTTGTTGTGAGCAACCCGCCCATCAACATCATCACGCCGGAGCTCTACGCCGAGCTGTCGGCACTGTCCGTCGAGCTCAAACGCGATGCCGAGCTCTCGGTCGTGGTTATGAAGAGCGCTGACCCGGATTTCTTTCTGGCGCATTTCGATGTCAGCGAGATCCTCAGGTTCCCCACGGACCAGGATGCCGAGCGCGACGTGGAGCTCAACGAGTATCACCAGATGTGCGAACGCTTCCGTACCATGGACAAGGTCACCATCGCGCAGATTGAGGGTCGCGTGGGGGGCGGGGGCAGCGAGCTGGCAGCCAGCTTTGACATGCGGTTCGGTGTTCGTGGCAAGACCAAGGTCAACCAGATGGAAGTGCCGCTTGGCATCCTACCGGGCGGGACCGGCACTCAACGCCTGCCGCGGCTGGTAGGTCGCGGTCGTGCCATGGAGATCATCCTCGGCGGCGACGATCTGGATGCGGAAACCGCAGAGCGCTGGGGCTATCTGAACCGGATCTTCGAGCCCGAGGAGATTGGTCCCTGGGTAGACGCGCTGGCGGCCCGCATTGCCGCTTTTCCGGTCGAAGCCGTGCGGCTGGCGAAGGAGGCCGTGAACGGCGCGGACAAGCCGTTGCACGACGGCCTGGTGGATGAGGCCTACCTGTTTCAGCGGCTGCTCCGCAACGACAGCGCCCAGCAGGCCATGCAGCGATTTCTGGAGGTGGGCGGTCAGACCCGCGAAGGCGAGATGCGAATCGGCGAGCTGAATACCCAGCTCGGCGACTGAGGACGCTCATGGCTGAAAAGATCGACGTAAACGGGCTGATTTTCGATGCTGAGATCGCCGGCGAGCGGGACAACCCCCTTGTGCTCATGCTGCACGGGTTTCCTCAGACTGCCTACAGCTGGCGGCATCAGCTGCAACCGCTGGCGGCTGCCGGTTATCTCGCGGTGGCTCCCAACCAGCGCGGGTACTCCCAGGGTGCTCAGCCCGCGGAAACAGCCAGCTACGCAACCCGACTGCTGGTAGAAGACGCGCTCGAGCTGGCACGGGCGCTTGGCCATGAGCGCTTTCACGTTGTCGGTCACGACTGGGGCGGGCAGCTGAGCTGGCTGCTCGCCGCCTACCACCCGGAGCGTATCCGTTCCCTTACCGTGCTTTCCCGGCCGCACCCCGCGGCCTTTGCGGCCGCGTTCCGCAGCGATCCTCAACAGGCCGATCGGTCGAAGCACCACAAGGCGTTTCAGAATCCGGAAACGGTCACGCTGCTGCTGGAAAACGGCGCTGCCCGGCTGCGGCGCTCGATGGCGGACCAAGGGGTGCCGGCAGCGGACATCGACGCCTACCTCTCGGTGCTGCAGGATCCTGCCACGCTGGAGGCGGCGGTCAACTGGTATCGGGCGGCCGCCAGCGGCGAGGGCGGATTGGCCGCGGCCGACGTGCCTGCGGTAGCGGTTCCCACCCTCTATATTTGGGGCGATGCGGATGCCACGGTGGGGGAGACCGCGGCACGGGCCACGGCGGATTTCGTCACCGGACCGTACCGCTTCGAGGTGCTGGCGGGTGTTGGTCATTTTGTTACGGATCAGGCCGGGGCTCGGGTCACGCAGCTGCTGCTTGATTTTCTCTCTGGCCGGTAGCTGTCCTTCGGGCCGCTGGTGGTACGGTCACGGCGTTGCGCCACGAATCAGTCGGGAGTAAGGGGAATTACGTAGAACCATCAGGTCAACCTTTCTTCGTGAGACTCGTTTTAACAGGCAACCCAATCTAGAAAAGGATGTGTGTTATGCGATCACGATTTCTCACGATCACCCTGGTTGCAGGTTTGCTCAGCGGGCCTGCATTTTCGGATCACAACAGCAAGTGGGGTGAAGGCTGGGCCAATATGCCCAACGACATTCACAACACGCGGATCGATACGCGCGGCGACAACACCGCGTTCCGCGACTTCGTTCGCTACGGCAACGGAGCAGATTCGGACAATCGCGTCTCGTCCAGCGAACCTCGCGTCGGGCAGCGGAGCGCGAGCCAGGCTCAGCGCCAGCGATCCACGTCGCGCCAGGGTCGTCGCAGCGGGCGCTGATCCCTCCGCCCTTCGTCGTGGCGCAGCAGATCGAAAAATCGGTTGCTGCGCCGCGTACGGACTTTCAGCCGGTGCGGGAGCAACCGGCCATCAGCGGGCAGATCGCGGCAAAGGGCCGTAACATGGAGCCCCTTCATTAACGTCCGGAGAACAACCCATGACCGACAAACAACCAAGTGCTGCACAGAGAGCGTTGGGTGATTTCGCGCCCAAAATGGTCGAGCTGACGGACCAGGTACTTTTCGGAGACATCTGGGAACGACCCGAGCTGAGCAAGCGGGACCGGAGCCTGATCACCTGCGCTGCGCTCGTTGCCACTGGCAAGACGGAACAGATGAGCTTCCACTTTCCGAGAGCATTGGAAAATGGCGTCGCCAAGGAAGAGGTGATAGAGCTCATTACGCACCTGGCGTTCTACACCGGCTGGCCCAGCTCCATGTCCGCCCTGAACAGAGCCAGGGAGCTGTTCGACGCGGAAAACGGCTGAGCGTTGTTCAGCCCGGGCGATTGAAATGCAAGCTCTGCTGCTGGACCTGGACGGAGTATTCTATGTAGGCGGCGAGCAGGTGCCTGGAGCGGATGCGACCCTCGGCTGGCTGACCGAAGCTCGAGTTCCCCACCTGTTCGTCACCAATACCACTTCCCGGCCGCGCACGGCCCTGGTGCGCAAGCTGCAGGGATTCGGCATCGCCGTGTCGGCGGGAGAAATTCTGACCCCCGCGGTTGCGGCGGTGGGGTGGTTGCGGCAGCAACGATTGCGCCGGCTCGCCGCGTATGTCCCAGACGCGACGCTGGAGGAATTCAAGGACTTCGACCTCATCGAGCGAACCAGCCCCGAACCCGTGGATGCCGTAGTGGTGGGCGACCTCGGAGAAGCCTGGGACTTCCCGACATTGAATTGCGCGTTCAACCAGCTCATGCAGGAACCACAGCCAAAGCTCGTGGCGTTGGGAATGACGCGTTTCTGGCGTGCAGCCGACGGCCTGCGGCTGGATACCGCCCCTTTCGTAGTGGCTCTATCACATGCGAGTGGGGTGACACCTATGGTGCTAGGCAAGCCTGCGACGGGCTTTTTTGAGAGCGCGGTGAAGTTGCTGGGCGCACCACCCGATCAGACCGTCATGGTGGGTGATGATCTGGATGCCGACGTTCGGGGTGCGCAAGCAGCGGGATTGAGAGGGGTTCTGGTCCGTACGGGCAAGTACCGGAGCGACGAAACCGCTGAAGTTCGACCAGACGCGGTTCTCGATTCCATTGCGGAGCTACCGGGTTGGTGGAAGTCTCGGCCTGTTGGCCCGACCGCGCGGTGATCGCTTTCGCTACCCCCAAGGGGAAAGATCAGGAGCACTGGCGGCTCACAGCACGGCGCGCAGGGACGCCTCGATCTCGCCGCTGCACCACTCATCACCGTACTCGCTGTCGCTTCGTCGTCGCAGCTCTTCCTGAGCGGGTAATCGGGCGATCCGGTCCGACAACCCAGCTATCGAAGGCGCCGTTGCATCGAGCATGGGTCGGAGCGTCGGGAGCTTGGCGGTCATCGTGCCCCAGAGAATGTGCGCCGTAAGATCCACGAGGCCAGGGTTTTCGGTTCCCAGGAGGTTACCCTCCCCGGCGGTCAGACCGTGGCGGCGACCCGTCTCCTCGAATATCTGCATCCAGCGGCCGAGGCGTGGAACGTAGGATTTCCAATGCTTTTTTGTCCACATCTGGGCACCGTTGTGGAGGGTCATTTCATAGAGCACGTCATTGGCGTCGGCAACGATCTTGGCCGTCAGCGCTTCGCGCACGGGATCATCAGGGATCAATCCGTGCTTTCTACCAAGATAGGTGAGAATCGCCGGCATCTGGGCCAGCGATATATCGGCGGCGTGATCGGTCAGCACCGGCGGCCCCATATGTGGGACCGGCTGGTCACTGGGCTTGGCTCCCATGAGCGAGCTGATCGCCGTCATCCCAGCCTCGTCCCAGGTCGCGTGAACGTGCGCGAAGACGGAGCGGACGAACTGGCCACGAAAAGGAAGCGGCCAGTAGTAGAGTGTGTAGTCGGTCATGGTTAGCAGCGCGTTCCGGCCTCACCTGTGGTCAGCCCATAGCTGCTCAACAGGTTTTCCAGCACCCCCACCCCTTCGTCCAGGTGATACCGCTGCGCATGCAGTCCCAGGCCCATGGCGGCTTTGACGTTTCTATCTTGGTCATCAATAAACAGTGCGTTTTCCGCCGGGAGTCCAAGAGCATCGAGGGCCCTTTCGAAGTACTCGCTCGCCGGTTTGGCGTGACCCAGATGGCAGGAACAGAATACGTGATCGAACTCCGAGGCGTAGCCTGTGGTTGATCAGAACACCGCAAACAGCTTGTACTCATCGCCCACGCGCTTCATGAAGTAGACCGCTCGGCCTTCGTGTATCAGCGCGTCATCCGCCCCATACTGCTCGTAGCTCATGGTCAGCATGTAGACGCCCGTTCTCAGGTAACCCACGTCGATGCCGCGAATCTCGCTGCGCGCTGCCTTCGGCGCCGCCTCGATCAGCCTTTCGTAAGTGGCGATCAGCGACGCTTTGTCCGGAGCGATCGTCACGTCCTCCAGGAACCCCTTGAACGCTGCGGGAAAGGTGAAATTGTCAGCGACCGCGTCCATATCTCCGCTGCCGAGGGCCTGAAAATACTGGTTGTGTACCTCTCTGACCTTTGCTTCATCTTCCGCTGACGACATATTTCCGATCTCCGCTTGGAAAAGAACAACCACAAACCCCGTCCGACGTATCGATAAGATAACTTCCTCGGTACCTGGCCCTCAAACGATCCGGGAACCCGTCTTCCCCCAGTACTTGTCCTTGATCAGCCGCTTGTAGAGCTTGCCGGTGGGCAGCCTCGGCAGCTCGTCCATGAAATCCACGCTCTTCGGACACTTGTAGTGGGCGATGTGCTCCCGCGCGTAGGCCAGCAGCTCCTCTGCCAGGGCGTCGTCCGCGGCAACGCCATCGGCGGTCTGAACCACCGCTTTCACCGCTTCGCCCATCTCCGGGTCCGGCACGCCGACCACGGCGATGTCCGCCACCTTGGGGTGCATGATCAGCTGATCTTCGATTTCCTGGGGGTAGATGTTCACGCCGCCGGAGATGATCATGAAGGTCGCGCGATCGGTGAGGTAGAGGAACCCTTCGTCATCCACGTAGCCCACGTCCCCAAGCGCGCTCCAGTTGGCATGATCGGGGTGCTGAACGTCTTTGGTCTTGTCCGCGTCGTTGTGGTAGCTGAACGGCATTTCGGGCAGCTCGAAGTAGACGATGCCCGGCTCGCCGTTGGGCAACTCGCGGCCTTCCTCGTCGCAGATGTGGATGATTCCGAACACCGGCTTGCCGACGGTTCCGGGGTGGCTGAGCCAGTCGTGGGGGCCGCAGTGGGTCAGCCCGTTCAGCTCGGTACCGCCGTAATACTCGTAAATGATAGGCCCCCACCAGTCGAACATCTGCTGCTTGATGCCAGCCGGGCAGGGCGCGGCGGCATGGATAGCAACCTGGTGGGACGACAGGTCGTAGCCCGCGCGGTCCGCCTCCGGCAGCTTGAGCATCCGGGTGAACATGGTGGGCACCCACTGGCTGTGGCTGACCTTGTGGTCCTCGATGGCCTGCAGGGCGCCCAGCTCGTCGAAGCGGGGCATCATCACCACGGTGCCCCCAAGGGCCAGCGCGGCGATGGTGAAGCCGATGGGCGCCGAGTGGTACAGGGGGGCCGGCGACAGGTACACGGTGTTCTCGTCAAACCCCCAGAGACCCTTCTGCAGCGCGCCCACCGGGCCGGCGTCTTCATGAATCTTGTTACCCGGCAGGGGGCGGACGATGCCCTTGGGGCGTCCCGTGGTTCCCGAGCTGTAAAGCATCAGCTGGCCGGCGGGCTCGTCCGCCAGGGGCTTTGCGGGGTAGTCGGCAATGGCGCTCTCATAGGACTCGTAGCCGTCTTCCGTGCCGTCCACCATCAGCCAGGTATGGCATCGGGGGGCGAAGCGGGGCAGCGCCCGGCCAACCTCGCCGAGCTTCCTGGACGACACAATCACCTGGGCTTCGGAGTTATCCAGAATGTAGCCCGCCTCTTCGTCGGTCAGATAGCGGTTGATGGTGGTGATATAGAGCCCGGAGCGCAGCGCTGCCCACACCACTTCGAAGTAGCGCAGATTGTTTTCCATGAAGATGGCGGCGTGATCGCCGGGCCGGAGTCCTTTTGCCCACATCAGCTGGGCCAGCTGGTTTGAACGATCGTTCAGCGCCTTGTAGCTAACCGTCTCGCCGTTGATCGCGTGGACGATCGCGGCTTTGTCTGGAAGCAGCTCTGCCCATTTACCTGGATACATGGATACCTCCGCCTATTCGGCTGCAAAGTTCAGGCGCGCGCATTCCGCCATGAAGCGAATCGCCTGCTCGTCCCCTGAAACGGTGAGGCCCGATAGGTTCACGTCTTCCCAGTCACGGAAGCGCTTGCGGATGCGGTCCTCGGGACCGACGAGGGCACCCTGGTCGACGAACTCGTCCGGCACCGCCGCGATGGCTTCATCCTTGCGATGCGCAAGGTACAGCTCCTGTATGCGCTCGGCGGCTTCGCCGAAGCCGCGCCTGATCATCATCTCTTTGTGGAAGTTTTTCGTTTTGTGGCCCATCCCGCCAACGTACAGGGCGATGCCGGGCTTCAGACGGTCCAGCGCGCTCTGCACATCGTCAGTCACCTGCACCTGGGTCCCGGCCTGAATCTCGAACTGGTCGCGGGTCTTACCCGCCCGCGCCAGGCCCTCCTCTATCCAGCTTTCGTAGAGCGGCGCGGTTTCCGGGACGTATCCCAGGGGCAGCCAGCCGTCGGCGATTTCCGCGGTCAGGCGCACGGTAGACTCCATGCCCGTACCCAGCCAGATGGGCAGGTCCGGATTCATGTGCAGAATGGACTTCAACGGCTTGCCGATCCCCAGGGCGCCCTCCCCCGTGAAGGGCAGGCTGATCTCTTTTCCATCGTGGGTGACCGGTGCTTCCCGGGCGAAGATCTTCTTCATGATGGTGACGTAGTCTTTGATCCGGTAGTACGGCTTGCCCCAGGGCTGTCCGTACCAGCCTTCCACGATCTGCGGGCCGGAAACGCCGATGCCGCAGATGGCCCGGTTCCCGCCCGCAAGCTTGTCCAGCGTGGCGAAGGCCATGGCCGCGTTGGCCGGCGTGCGGCCGGCCAGTTGGATCACCGCGGTGCCCAGACGTATTCGCTCCGTATGGGCGGCGATGAAGGCCAGCGGCGTAATGGCGTCGGAACCGTAGGCCTCTGCTGTCCAGACGGAGTCGTAGCCCAGCCTTTCCGCCAGTTGGATTTCCTTGATGGGTATGCGCAGATCGGCACCGGAATAGCCGAGCATCAGACCGAGTTTCATGCGATGGTTTCCCCTCTCCCTTGCAGCTGAGAGCTTACACCACAGGGCTGCGCCGTAAAGGTCCGTCACCGTCGCCTGCCGGGCTCAGGCGCGTTCGGAGAGGTCCTTCATGGCCTGGTCTGTGGTGAAGAAAACGCTGCCGGTCATCTTCATCACGAAATCCGTCGCCTCCAGCTGTACCATCACTGGGGTTTTGACCTCCGCCAGATGCAGCTTGATGCCCATGCGGTCCAGGTTCTGATTGATGCGGTAAAGCATCTCCAGGCCGCTGTTGTCGATCATGTTCACGGCGCTGCACACCAGCAGCACGTGCTTGGTGCCTGGCCGTCGTTGAATGATCTTCAGCAGTTTGTTTTCTACCTGATGGGTGTTACCGAAGTAAATGTTCTCGTCGATCCGTATCGCCGCGACGTGAGGGAAGGTTTCCACGTCGTAGCGGCGGGCGGACCGGAAGTGTCCGGTGTTGGCGACGCGCCCCACGATTGTGATGTTGGGACGGCTGGATTTACGGATGAAGAACGCGATAGACAGCGCCACGCCGGTGATCAGGCCGGTTTCCACACCCACGGCCAGCACGGTCAGCAGGGTCGCGAGCTCGGTAATGCTGTCTTCGCGATAGACTTGCCAGTGCCTGCGCACGCTGTCGAAGTCTATGATGCCGACGACGGAAACCACCACGATGGCGGCCAGGGCGGCGTGGGGCAGAGCCGCAAACAGGGGCGTCAGGTAAAGCAGGGTCACGATGATCACCGCCGCGCAGACCAGCGAGCTTACCGGCGTCCGGCCCCCAGCCTGATAGTTGACGCTGGAACGGGAAAAGCTGCCGGCCACAGGATAGGCGCCCGTGAACGCCGCGCCGATAGGGTAAAGCTCGGCAGTCCGGAAGGGACGAACCCGACAACGGCTACCTGAAACTGATCGTCCAGATTCCAGAGCGCCACGATGGCCGTTGCCAGAGATGCCACCAGCATCGGGCCGATGCGGCTCAACGGATGATCGGCGGGGACGTTTACGTTGATCAGCTTCAGCAGCGACAGGGAATAGCGGGGTATCAGCCACAGGCCCAGCAGGCAGGCGATGCCGATGACCAGCGTCGCCGGATTGAAATTCAGAAAATCTCTGCTGAGCGCCATCAGGTTGGTCAGCGCGTCCGCCTCGCCGGAACTGGATATGCCCGTCAGTGCGGACAGCTGGCTGATGATGATCAGTATGGCCGCCGCGTTCACGAAGCCGGTAATGACGGGATGGCTCAGCAGGTTCACCAGCCCGCCCATTTGCGACAGCCGCAGCAGCCACAGAAAGATTCCCGCCTGCAGGCACAGAACCGTGGTGATCCCCAGATAGGCGTCCCCGTATTCGGGCGCGTGCCGGGCAATGGTGGCGGCCACCATGAGCGCGGCGATGGCGACGGGACCCACAACCAGGTGGCGGGAGGAGCCGAGAAAGGCGTAGATCACCATGGGCGCAAGACAGGCATACAGCCCTGCCTGCGCGGGCAATCCGGCCAGAAAAGCATAGGCTACCGCCTGCGGAACCGAGATGACCCCAACAACGAGACCGGCGATGAGGTCGTGGCTGAAATCTTCCCGGCGATAGCGATTGGCTACCTCCACGATGGGAATGTAGCTTTGCCAGTTTTTGACGCGGAGATCGAATCGCAACGGCGGTGAACTGCAGGGTAAGAGCGGCCATTGTACCCGCTATTGCTTTTGCGGACCGAGACGTTAGCCTCGGCGTCAGGGTCACAGAGGAGGTAGGCGTCGATGGACACCCGAGCCGCGGTAGCTTTTGAACCTGGCAAGCCGCTCAGCGTTGAAACCGTTCAGTTGGAAGGCCCCGGAGCCGGTGAGGTTCTTGTGGAAATCAAGGCCACCGGAATCTGCCATACCGACGCGTACACGCTGTCCGGGGCTGACCCGGAAGGTCTGTTTCCGTCCATCATGGGTCATGAAGGTGCCGGCGTCGTCCTGGAGACAGGCTCGGGCGTAACCTCGCTGCAACCCGGGGACCACGTGATACCGCTGTACACGCCCGAGTGCCGGCAGTGCAAATTCTGTGTCTCCGGCAAGACGAACCTGTGTGGGGCGATTCGTGAAACCCAGGGTCGAGGGGTCATGCCGGACGGAACCAGCCGCTTTTCCCTGGGGGGCGAGATGCTGCACCACTACATGGGGACCTCTACCTTCTCCAACTTTGCGGTGCTGCCGGAGATCGCCGTCGCGAAAATTCGTCCGGACGCGCCTTTCGACAAGGTCTGCTACATCGGCTGCGGCGTGACGACGGGTCTTGGCGCTGTCATCAACACCGCCGGGGTGGAGCCAGGCGCCACCGTCGCCGTTTTCGGCCTTGGCGGCATCGGCCTCAATGTCATACAGGGCGCGCGGCTGGTTGGCGCCGACCGCATCATCGGAGTGGACCTCAACGCGGCCAAGAAACCCCTGGCGGAGAAATTCGGCATGACCGACTTCGTCAATCCGGCGGAGGTTGACGACGTGGTGGGCGCCATCGTCGACTTGACCGATGGCGGGGCAGACTACTCCTTCGAGTGCATCGGTAACGTGGAGGTCATGCGCCAGGCCCTGGAGGCGTCCGGCCAGGAGATCAGCACCCGTCCATTCCAGCTGGTGACGGGCAGGGTCTGGCGCGGTACCGCGTTCGGCGGCGCGAAAGGCCGCACGGACGTGCCGAAGATCGTCGACTGGTACATGAACGGCAAGATCAATATCGATGACCTGATCACCCATACGCTGTCCCTGGATCAGATCAACGAGGCCTTCGATCTGATGCACGCCGGCGAGAGCATCCGCTCGGTGGTGGTTTACTGATGGTCCGCGAAGACTGGCTGGCCCAGGTTCAGGAACCCATCATCGAGCCTGCTCTGCCCATCTGCGATCCTCATCACCATCTCTGGGACCACCCGGACAGCCGCTATCTGCTCGACGAGCTGCTGGCCGATACCGGAAGCGGTCACAATGTGGTGTCTACGGTGTTTGTGGAATGCGCGAGCATGTACCGGGCGGATGGGCCCGAGGCGATGCGCCCGGTTGGCGAAACGGAATTCGTCAACGGCATTGCGGCCATGAGTGCCAGCGGCGGTTACGGAGCGACCCGCGCGTGCGCAGGCATCGTCAGCTTCGCCGATCTCTGCCTCGGCACGCGGGTTGGTGAGGTCCTGGATGCGCACATGGCGGCCAGCCCCCGGTTTCGCGGCATACGCCATGCGGCAGGATGGGATGTCGACGACCGGGTGCGCAACTCGCATACGAACCCCACCGAGGGGCTCCTGCTGGATCAGAATTTCCGGAAGGGATTCGCGGAGCTTGGAAAGCGCAGCCTTTCCTTCGACGCCTGGCTGTACCATCCGCAGATTGGTCAGCTGACGGATCTGGCGCGAGCGTTTCCCGACACGGTTATCATCTTCGACCACTTTGGTGGTCCTCTGGGCATCGGCCCGTACGCCGGGCAGCGAGAGGAAATTTTTACCCGGTGGAAGCAGGACGTTGCGGCGCTTGCCGAGTGCAGGAACGTTTATGCCAAGCTGGGTGGCCTTGTGATGCCCATCAACGGCTTCGGCTTTCACAAGCAGGGCACCCCGCCCACGTCGGACGGGATCGTCGCAGTGACGGCCCCTTATTACCGCCATGCCATCGAATGCTTCGGCGCCGAGCGCTGCATGTTCGAGAGCAACTTTCCGGTGGACAAGCAGAGCTGTTCCTACCCGGTGCTTTGGAATGCTTTCAAAAAGCTGGTGGCGGACGCGTCGGATACCGAGAAGCAGTGGTTGTTTCACGATGCCGCGTGCGCCGCGTACCGCATCTGACTCGGCAGGCGAGCGCTGATCCCCTCGTCTGCCAATCCGCTCTGGCGGGCTTTCTCCCGCTTCGTCGCTATCCCTCCGATTACGCTGGCACTGATGCATCTGGCCACCTGGATGGATCGTCCGCTCATGCGTCTCTCCCGCGGACGCCTGCGGCTGAGCTTCGTCATCCCCGTGTTGCTGTTGCGCTGTCGGGGCGTACGAAGCGGACGTCTGCGGGAGGTGCCCCTGCTTTACGTACCGATTGATGACGACGTGCTGCTGGTGGCATCCAACGGCGGGCAGGCTCGAGCCCCCGCCTGGTGTCACAACCTGCGCGGCCAACCCGAGGTCGAGTGCCTGATGAAAGGGGAGATCTCACGCTTCGCTGCGGAAGAGCTGGCTGGTCAGCGGCGCGCGGATGCCTGGGATCGGGTGACCGCCGTTTATCCCGGCTACCTGAATTATGCGGAACGCGCGCAGCGATTGATTCCGCTGTTCCTTCTGCGCAAGCTACCGGTCGCCCCAAGAGGATGAGAAGGAGAGGACGGAAACATGACGATCAAGGTTATCGGCGCTGGATTTGGCCGCAACGGCACCATGTCGCTCAAGCTTGCGCTGGAGACCCTCGGTTTCGATAAGTGCTATCACATGTTCGAGGTCCGGCAGAACCCTGGCCACGCTGGAATCTGGCAGGATGCCGCGCGCGGTAAGCCCGTAGACTGGAATCGCCTGTTCCATGGCTATCAGTCGTCGGTAGATTGGCCCTCGTGCACGTTCTGGAAGGAGCAGATGGCCCGGTATCCGGATGCCAAAGTGATCCTTTCCGAGCGCGATCCTGAGCGCTGGTACGAAAGCGTCATGAATACCATCTACCCGTTCAGCCTGGCCGCGCGGCAGTCTGAAGACCCGGATGTCAAAGCGCAGATGGATATGGTCTTCGAGGTGATCTGGGACGGTACCTTCGACGGCCGCATGGATGACAAGGATCACGTCATCGGCGTCTATCTGGCGCACAATCAGCGGGTTAGAGCAGAAGTGCCAGCGGAAAAGCTGCTGGTGTTCGAGTCTAGCCAGGGATGGCAGCCGCTGTGCCGGTTCTTGGATCGTCCGGTTCCCGACGAACCCTACCCGCGGGTCAACACCACGGAAGAATTCGTAACCGGGGCTCAGCCGCAGCAGCAGTAGAGCACCACGGCTCAGCGTCCCAGCTGTTGCCTCAGCTTGCGGATCGCCTCCAGCTCGTAGTCGGCGTGCAGTGCGCGGTCGGCTTTCATCGTTTCGACGGCTGTCTCTGTAAACCAGCCGATATCCAGCAGTTCGGTGTCGTCGTACTTCAGGATGTCGTCGGTGAGCGGCGCCGCGTAGACCATATGCAGGGCGCGTTTGTAGGAGTAGGCGCCCACCTCCAGCAGCTCCGGCACCACCACGTGGAGTTCTTCCCGCAGCTCTCTCTGGGCGGTTTTTCTCGGGGTCTCGCCCCACTCGATCTGCCCGCCGGGCAGACCCCAGCGCTTTTCCCTTCGATACCAGAAGCTGCTGTGGATGGCCAGCAGGTACTCGTCGTCGCGGTAGAGAATGCAGCGTGCGGTTTTGAATCGTTCTCTCATGTATGCAGGACAGCATACACTGCTCAGCGCGCAGGCTGCGCGGTTCCAGCCACCGTCACGCGCTCGGCTGAGCGCGCGTATCTCGCGAATCTTCTGTCATTTGCTTCTTCGTTTATTTCCGTATGGATGCGGGTGTTGCCTAAAGCTCGAGCAAGGATGGCCGTCTCTGGTTC
>CAMYJX010000088.1 GCA_947258825.1 uncultured Pseudomonadales bacterium | reverse complement strand
CGTAGACTGCATGAAGTCTGCCTCTTTGCCCACGAGGCTCGTGCTTACCTGAACTCTTGCTATTGCCATGTCATTCCTTCCCTATCACCCGCATCGCAGGCTGATGATGTCGACGAGCGGGTACGTTTGTTGGTTGTTCTATCGGTACACCTGCATCAGCGGGAATCGACGCGACTGCATTCGCATTCATGGACCAAGGTAAATATTCGCAATGAACCCGACTCTGCTCTCCCCCGTTTCGTCAAAATGAACCTGCGGGGCAGGCAAGTCAACATGCAAAGCGGGTTGCCCCAACGGGTCGTCCCAACGGGCCGTCCTTGCAGGTTGCCCTTACAGGTCGTCCCAACGGGTCGTCCTTGCAGGCTGCCCTTACAGGCCGTCCTTACAGGCCGTCCCTAAAGAAAGGAGTGGACGCGCTCCAGGGTCCAGAGAGCGGCGATGCCACCGATGGCGTAGGGCGTGGCCCGCGCCACCATGTGGCCGGTCCGGCCGTGGATCCGGTGCAGGCCTGAAAGCAGCAGCGATACCGCTATCACGAACATGACCTGACCGGTTTCTACCCCGAGGTTGAACATCAACAGCGCCAGCGGCACGTCGTTCTCCGGCACGCCGATTTCAGACAGCGCTCCTGCGAAACCCAGGCCGTGAACCAGCCCGAAGGTGAAGGCGATCAGCCAGGGAAAACGCTCCGACAGCGTCGTCACGCCGCCCGCTTTGCGCACGACTTCGACCGCCAGCAGCATGATGCTGAGGGAAATCACCGCTTCGGTGGGGGCCGGTGGGATGTTCACGATGCCAAGGGTTGCCAGCGCCAGCGTCAGGCTGTGGGCCAGCGTAAAGGCGGTAACCGTTTTCAACAGCGGCCACAGGCCCACGACGATCAACAGCAGCGTCAGCAGAAACAGCAGATGGTCAAAACCTTCCAGAATGTGGATGGTGCCCATCTGCCAATAGGAGACGGCCAGCTCGATCCGGGTCGGCTGCTCCGGAATGACGAAAGTGTCGTTACCCGAGCGCAGGATGGCCGAGTGCTCGGCGCCATCCTGCAGTGAAATCCGCACCAGCACATCAGTTGGCAGGGCGTTGAGGCCCTCGATGCGAATCGCAGCCCCTGTCAACGGCTGGTCGCCACCCCGGTAGGTTCGATACTCGATCCAGGAACCGGACACCGGACGCCCCGAGCCCGACCCCACGGGTACCAGCCAATCCGGCAGCACGGGCGTCATGTCTTCGGGGGCACCCTGCACTATGGGTACTTTCCACGCTAAATCTACCCAGCCGCCGGGGCGCTCTTCAATTTCGAGGAGCGCCGGCCGGATCTCATCGGCAAAGGCGCTCGGCGCTGCAATATTCGCGACAACATTCAGGACAAGGAAGAGCATCAGCAAACAGACGACCGATCTCGGGCGCGGCGCAAGGCTGCCGTGGAGGCGCAGCGCGTCAGCGGCGTTCATGTAGCGGGATTGGCGTCGGTAGCGCCAGGCATGACGGAGCCTCCACGGCTACCGCCGGCTTCGTCGGGGACCTCCAGAAGCGCTTCCACGGGCGGATCGGCGATGACCACCTCGTAGCGGGCTTTCAGATTGTCGAAGAACTCCGCGCTGAATTCCTCCTGCTGCTGCTCCTGCCACTCCGCGAGCACGGCGTCACGTACGGCTTCGAATTCCGCTTCCGGGGCCTGGGAAAAATCGAACACGTAGACCAGGTGCACGCCGAAGCCGGACAGGATCGGCCCGTGCCACTGGCCCGGCGTCAGCTCCATCACCGCCTCGGCGAACCCGGAGCCCAGCTCGCGCCTGACATCGTGTTCCGATGCCGCTTCGAAAAAGCCGGGCACCATGAAAGAATCGCCCGCATCCAGCGCGTCCGCATCTGGCGCGCCGGCTGCCTCGAGCCGTGCCCGCAGCGCCTCGGCATCGTCCAGGGTTGCGTCGCCACGACGATCCGGGTCCAGGAAGATCTGGCCGAAAGTGATCCGGTCGGCTTCCCGGAATCTGGCCCGGTTGTCGTCGAAGTACTGCCGGAGCTCCTGCTCCGACGGCTCCTTGAACAGAGCGATGTCGTTGGTCAGGAACTCCAGCTTCTGGGCAATGCGGCGCCGGGTGATGGGGTCGTCCTGATCCAGGCCCATTTCTACCGCCGCCCGGTACAGAATGTTCTCCCGCACGTAGGCATCAATAATGCCGTCCAGCTCCTGCCGGGTAGGCGGCCGGTTCCAGCGCTGCTGCCACTGGGCAATGAAGCCCTGGACGCGCGCAGCATCCACCACGATCGTCCGATCTTCGGCGTCCTCTTCAGGGGTACCGAACAGGGCATAGGCCCCGTAAATGCAGGCGCCAATGAGCAGAAACTGAAACAGGGGTTCCTTGAGCAGGGAAAGCATGGCAACAGCGGGAAGACTAAGGGCCGGGTAAGTTAACACAACCTGCGCATCACTCAAGACTGAGCCGTCCTGGCTTCAGTGCCATTTTTCTTGCCCGTGCTTTACTTGTATGGGCACAATTAATTCGCACCCGATGAGGTCGTGGCCGCTACGAACTACCGCTATGTATTCAAGGATGAAACATGCAGCGAAGAACAAGAAGTTTTCACCAGGCACAGCTGAAGTCAGTTGCTGCCACTACCCTGCTAGCCGCCTGCGCGTCGGTCAGCCATGCCGGAGGGCCGGCTTTCACCCGGCTGTTCGCCTCGGCCGAGGACGCCATAACCAGCCTCACCAACCCGGCAGGGATGACCCGTCTGGAGGAACCCCAGCTGCTGACCCAGGGCATCGTGGCCAAGAGCTTCGCGGAGTTCGAGGTCGACGAGAATCGGACCACGACGGACGGCGGCGATCCTCGCCAGCAGGACCCCGCGGTCATTCCTTCCGCATACTACGTTCGACCCATCATCAATGAAGACTGGCGCCTGGGCCTGTCGTTCACCGTTCCAGCCGGTTTCGGCACGAGCAGCGGCCCGAACTGGGCCGGCCGCTACTACGCGGATGATTTCAGCCTGGTATTCCTCGGCCTGAATGCCATGGTCGGCTACCGCGTCAACGACTGGCTGTCCGTCGGTGGCGGCATGTCGGTCGTCTACTCCAGCTCTGAAGACACGACCCAGGTTCCGAATCCGGGCTTGAACGAGCCGGACGCCAAGATCGAAACGGAGGCCTCCGGCGCGGGGATCGGCTGGACGGCCAGCGCCCTGTTCGAGCTGTCGGAACAAACCCGCCTGGGTATCTCCTGGAGCTCCGAGGTGGAGCCCGACGACGACGTGAAAATGAAGCTGAAGAAATCCACGCTGCCGGAGCCCATCGTGGATGCAATCAACACCCAGGGTCGAAACATCGACATGAAGCTGAGAACCCCCCAGCGGGTCTCCATCGGCGGGTTCCATGAGTGGGACAATGGCTGGTCGGCCACCCTCGATGCCATGTGGGTAGAGTTCAGCCGATTCGGGCTGACGGAAATCGGCATCGCGGGCCAGGATATCGACGTGCCTGAGGGCAACTTCAACGATTTCTGGATCTTTACCGCCGGTTTCGGCTTTCCCATCTCTGACCGGATGGAGGGCCGGGTTGGGGCCCTGTACGTGCAGGAACCGGTGGACGACGAAGACCGGACGTTCTCCTTTGCCCTGGACAAGGTGTACGGCGCCGGCGCCGGCGTGCAGTATCTGCGCCAGAACGGTCACCTGGTAGATTTCAACGTCTCCGTCCTCAATACCGGAGACGCCCCCGTGGATACCGGCCCCTTGTCAGCGCTGGAAAATCGCGGCCGAGTGGCGGGCAAAAACGACTCGCCGTACGCTGCGGTTATCGAGTTCGTTTATCACTGGAAGTAGCCCAGGTGCGGGGCGGATGGTAGGATGCCCGCCGCTTTAACGACCCGCATAACTCTTGCCTCAACAAGAAGGAGCTTCCCCATGACATTTCTTCTCCGCAGCGCCCTGCTGCTGGCACTGACTATTGTGCCCCTGTCACAGACCTGGGCCGGCGAGGTTCTCGATCGCATTGCCAAGACCGAAACCCTTCGCATCGGCATGTCCGGCAGCCAGCCGCCGTTCAACGTGCACAATCGCGACGGCGATCTCATCGGCATGGAGGTCGACATCGCCAACCTGCTGGCCGGCGCCATGAACGTGGAGCTGGAGATCGTCGAAAAGCCCTTCGGCGACCTGCTGCCGGCGCTGGAAAAGGGCGAGGTCGATCTGGTGATGTCCCAGGTTACCGCGACTCTGGAGCGAAATCGCCGGGTGGCTTTCGTCGGCCCCTACTACATATCCGGGAAGTCCCTGCTCACCAAATCCAGCACCCTGGCCGCCATCAAGGATACACAGGAAATCGATCGCCAGGGCATGCGCATCGCGACCCTGAAAGGCTCAACCGGCGAGACGTTCGTAACCCGACGCGCGCCCAAGGCTCAGCTGACGACGACAAAAGACTACGAAGAGGCCGTGGATCTGCTGCTCAACGACAAGGTCGATGCGTTCCTCGCAGACGCGCCCATCATCCGCCTGACCGGCATGCGCTATCCGAACGCCGAGCTGACCATGCTGCGCCAACCGCTCACCATCGAGCCTATCGGCATCGCGGTTGCGCCGAACGATCCCCTGCTGCTGAACCTCGTGCAGAACTATATGGGCGCACTGGAAGGCAGCGGCGGTCTGGATGCGCTGCTGAAGAAGTGGTTCGACAACACAGGGTGGCTGGCCCAGCTTCCCTGAACGGCTAATCCTGGCGTGGTCAACCCGACGCCAGGTTTAAGTCTTGTTTCCCTTTAGGTAGGCGGCCTTACTCATAGCGGCCAGGTCATCGACGCAGAATCGTGCTGGACAACCTACGAGAGCTGAGAGAACGCGTCAGATACTTCATCGACCGGGCGTTCGCCCGGGAGTTTGCCGGGCAGCTGCTACTTTTCGTTTCTCTGGTTCTGTTCGTTACAGCCGTCGGCACTACCGCCATCCTGTTCGGCCTGTTCAGCGAGGAGAACGCTGAAGTAAGAGGCATACCAAGAGAACTCGATGGCGGCATTTTCGACGCGGCCTGGTGGTCCCTGAACTACGTGATGCGCTTGCCGGCATTCGAGGAAATGTACGGCGCCACCGGAATCATACTCGTCTACTCAATCCTAATGTCTATCATGGGTCTGGGCGTGTTCGGCGTGCTGGTGTCGGTTATCAACAACGGCATGCGAACGCGGATCGAACGTCTCCGGCAGGGCGACACCCCGGTCAAGGAGCGTGGCCACACGCTGATCCTCGGCTGGAACAACAAGATCTTTGCCGTGCTTCGACAGCTGGCGGCCCTGAAACCCGGAACACGTGTGGTGATCCTCGCAACGGTGCCGATTTCGCAAATGGCGGAAGCGCTGCGGGTCGCCGGCATCCTTAGCGAACGGCTGACGGTGGTGCTGCGAACCGGCGTGCCGAGCAATCGGGACGAGCTGAATCGGGTCGCCGTCCATCGTGCCTCGGGCATCATCATCCTCTCCAATCCTCGGGACGACAGCAACGCCATCAAAACCCTGGTGCTGCTGGCCTCGCGGCAGACGTGGGCGCAGAATCGTCCCACCCTGACCGCAGAGATCGCTCAGGAGCAGAACTACGAGCTTGCCCAGATTGGCGCCAGGGATCGCGTGCAGATCGTTTCGTCCAGCCGCGTCACCAGCAAGATCATCGTCCAGACCATCCGCAATCCCGGCCTGGCACGCGTGTACGACGAGCTGATGGCCATGGAAGGCAACAGCATCCATGTGGAACGTACCAGCGCGGGCACGGATCGCACGCTGCAGGAGTTCGCCTTCGGCTACCAAGACGCCGTGCCCATCGGCATCACCTGGCAGGCGTCGACGGGCCACAAAGCGGCGCTGAACCCGGAACCCGACTACGACCTTGCGGATGAAGAAGGTCTGGTGCTGATTGCGCCAGCTAAGCCCGCGCACTTCACGGCACCGTCGTTGCCCTACGAATCCAGCGTTTTCCGGAGCCGATCGCCAGCCACGCAAGTGCCCAGACGGATCCTGCTGGTCGGCTGGACCGATGAGCTTCACGACATACTCCGGGAGCTGAATGCGCACGCTACGCTTGGCACGGAAGTAACGCTGCTGTCGGATCAGCCCGCGGAGAAATCCGAAAGCATCCTGACGGAAGAAGCGCGCACGAATCTGAGCAAGCTCACCCTCGATCTGCGCTGCGGGGAGGCCACCGAACGCCAGGCCTATGCAGGGCTGGACCTCGCCAGCTACGATAGCCTGGTCGTGCTCGCGGACGAGGATGCCGACGACCCGGACACCCGCTCGCTGAGCATCATGCTGCGCATCTCTGAAGTATTGAGGGAGCTGGACCAGAAGCCCTCCGTTATCGTCGAGCTGATGGATGGCGCCAATCGAAGGCTCTTCGACGGCCTGGGCGTTACCGACATCGTGGTTACGACCGATGTGCTGAGCGCGCAGCTTGCGCAAATCTGTCGCCAGCCGGTACTGGGATCCATTTACGGCGAGCTGTTGAGCGCCGGTGGCGTAGAAATCACGTTGCGGCCGGCCAACGACTACCTCGTAGAGGGGGCCAGCTTCGGCTTCGCCGATCTGATTCACGCTACCCAGGAGAAGCTGGAAATTGCCTTGGGCCTGTACCGCGGCAGCGGGGAGATGCTTCTGAACCCGTCGCGCGAGCAAGTCTGGCAGCTGGAACCCGGCGACCGGCTCATCGTGCTTGCCGAGCAGATCTACCAATAAGGACCGCAAAGCAAACACCATTGGCACCGGCCTCGCGGGGCGCTCCGCGCTGCTATGATGGTCAACCCTTCTATGCCGGTGTCCTGCGTGACTGAATTCCCGGTGCGACGGCTGTTGTGCGGCCTGCTGCTGCTGACCGTCCCGGCGGCGTTCGCCGCGTCCCCAACCGCGCGGCCATGGCCGCACCTCTCCAATGCTTACGATGCGCGACTGCAGCAGGGCCTGGAGGCGCAGATCGCCGACAGCCGTCTCGGCGACGTTGTCGCCGGCAAGCGCCTGGCGGTCGCGCTGGTGGACGTGACCGACCCGCAGAACCCGCGGGTGGCGGGGGTCAACGAGCACGAGATGATGTATGCCGCCAGCCTGCCCAAGATAGCCATACTGCTCGCGGCCTTTCAGAAGGCAGAGGACACCGGCGAACCGCTGAACCAGAGCTCGAAAGAACTGCTTACCCGCATGATCAGGGACTCATCCAACTCCGCGGCTACCGAGATGAGCGACTGGGTCGGCATGGAATACATCGCCAATGTTCTGACGTCCGATCGCTACAAGTTCTACGACGATCAGGACGACGGCGGCATCTGGGTGGGCAAGGCCTATGCGCGACGGGGCGCGTGGCGCAGGGACCCGCTGGGGAATCTGTCGCACGCGGCCTCAGCCTTCGAGGTGTCGCGCTTTTACTACCTGCTGGTCACAGGCCGTCTCGTGAGTCCCGGCGCAAGCGCCGAGATGAAGCAGATGCTGTCGCGGCCGGCCATCAACCACAAGTTTGTGAGCGGATTGGCTAAAGCCCGACCCGGATCGAGGATCTACCGCAAATCGGGCACCTGGCGCACCTACCATTCTGACAGCGCCCTGGTGGAGCGCGACGGCCGTGCCTATATCGCCGTCGCCCTATGCAACGACGCGCGATGCGGCAGCTGGCTGAAGAGCCTCATCGTGCGGCTGGACGATCTCATTTTCGAACCGGAGACCGTCAACCGCCGCCCTTGAGCGCCGGTGCTGACGATCGCTGGATCGATACGCCGGCTCAGGGCGTACCCGCTGACGCCGGCTGTGCTTGCGCGGGTTCTGCTTGTCTGGCGGCCCGGTGCCGGGCCTCGATCATTCGATGGATACGCATGGCCAGAGTCTGGTGCGCCACCGCCGAGTTCACATACAGCACGTTGGAGCTGACCACCACGAGATAGTGATAATCCAGACTGGTACCGGGCCCCTCTACCACCGCCAATGACGCCAGCAGGTTCAGCTTGTTACCCATGTACTTGCGGCAGCGGAAACCCTCTTCGGGCTTGCAGCTGTAAAGCGAGCCGGATTTGAAATAGACCGCGTACTCATTTAACGCCGGATGGGACGCGTAGCGGATGCGACGCTGGGTCATGTAAAGCAGCCGCTTGAGCTCGGTGCTGGAGTAATCGTCTACCAGCCGACCCTGCTCCATCAGCAGCAGAAGATGCACCAGCTCCCTCGGGTTGCCGTAGCTCGAGGTGCCCGCCACGCGATTCTTCCCGGTTCGGGTAAAGAAGCTGCCCTGACGCACGAGATCCGGATTCAGGCCGTTGGCAACAACCCCGTCGTTCATCGCGGCAAGAAATATCCTGCCGAGCCCAGCCGCGCCCTCGGCCTCGAAGAACGCCGCTTTACGCTCTTCGCTCACCGGATACTCGCGGCCAAAATGGGCCAGCAGAATCAGCTGCTCCTGCACCGTGGAGGCAGCGGCGTTGGAGCTCGCGGACAGCATCCAGTCCAGCCAGTCGTAGAGGCTGCCTTCGTCACCAACTTCAATGGCACGAAAAGCGAACTCCCGCGACTCCGGGTTCCAGAACACGGCCTTGTGATGATCGGAGATGACGAACTCGTCGGCGACGATCCGGGTATCTTTCAGCAGGCGATGCCGGGCCTCGACATCGTCCGGGTAGAGCTCCGCCAGCTTCTGGAAGAAGGCGACCCCCACCAGCATCTTGCCGACGCTGCCCACATTGTTCCTGATGCCCGCGTTGTGCTCCGCATAGATGGGCGCCGAGGGATCCGACAGATCGAGCAGCGACACGCCGTACTCGGCGGAATCGTCACCCAGCATGGCGACCAGCTGACGACCGTAGTCGGCGTCCGGCTCGAAGTCGAAAGGCATCGTGGAGCCCAGCAGGCGCGGCTTTATCTGCGCCATCGTCTGCAGCTGGCCTGGCATCAGCTTGCGTCCGTCCACCTCTCCCGTCTGGGCGAGATCGTAGAAATTCAGCCGGCGGATGCCCGTGTAGTCATAGCCGTCGATGGGGTAGGTCCAGCCCTGGGGCCAACTCATCATCAGGAGCAGCATCATCACAAGTCCAGGGCGCATGTCAGTTCTCCGGCTGGGCGTTCATGTTCACGCTGAACGCGCTGGATTGGGTCAACCCGGCATCCAGCGAGCGCAGCATGGCGCTTTGCTCGGCGCCGGAGCTCTGGACGAACGGCCTGATCTGAAAGAGATACAGCTTGCCATCCAGAAAGCCGAACTCAACGTCGGCCACGGCCTGCGATCGCTCCTCTTCAGGCAGGTTGTCGAACCAGCCGGGCAGCTGATCCGCCAGCCACAGCATGTCCTTCACGTTGGCAGGCGTCAGCAGCCGTTCAGCCCCGGAAGCCGGAACCAGCGCCGACCCGCCGGACCGCAGCAGCACCCGTTTGCTGGGTGCTGTGGCCGAGCCCAGCAGCAGCACCGCACCGTCGCTGCGACGGATGCGCAGCGTCTCAGCTGCCTGACCCTCCACGCCCCCGCCAACCCCTTCGTTGAGCACCACGGTCAGGTAGTCGCGGGAGCCGGTTTCCAGATCGGCGGTTACGAGCACGCCCGAGGTATCGAGATTCATGCTCTTGTGCAGCAGAACCGAAGCGTAGACGTGCTCGGGGTCATTCATGATGCCCTGGCGCCAGCCGTAGGAACGTTCCGTGAAGGGGCTCGCCCACACCTCGCGCATGGCCTGCACGATGTTGTCGAACCCAACCACGTTGGGGACGGTGAGATTGATGCCCGCGCCCGTGAACCCCGGCAGGTCTTCCACGTTGGTGTCGGAACGGACAAACACGCCGAAGGTCCCGTCCGCGCCAAACTGCGCCTCTACCGCAGCGCGGAACTCGGCCAGCTTCTGCGGGTTCGGCGGTCGGCTGGCAAACCACTCGCGAATGGTGGCCAGCGTCTCCCGGGTTTGCGTTTCGCGCGCCACAGGATCGTCGATGGTTGGCAGCTCGTTCAGGCGAACTTTCATCCACTCGAACAGCGTCGGCCCGCCCGGCTCTACCATCCTTTCAGTGAGCGCGTGGGAGAACAGGCCAAAGGGTACGGCCAGGCCGGGGGCTACGCGGCCCGGAAAATGGCGGCTGAGACGACCCACCTGAGCCGCCTTGGGACCCACACGGACCCCCTGATCCGCGCTGGTGAGATCGGCCGCCGGCAGAAACGTCTGGGTGTCCAGGTCCAGCCGCTGGTAGTCGATGGAGATCCGTTCACGGTCAATGGGATCGACCTCGGCCATGGCTCCGTCATCCAGGGCGATGCGCACGACGCCCCCCGGGCTGGAAGCAACCACCACCCGGCGCCCCAGGTACTGCCGCAGCGCAGGCAGCAGCTCGTCGCCCACCACCACATTGGGCACGCCGAGGTTCCTCGCCAGCCGGCACCAGGACGATGCTGTCTGCGGTCCCCCCTGGAAGGTTCGCAAGCTCGTCGAGGGTTCGAAGCACCCCGCGGCCAACCCCGGGGTTGAGCGCGCGCAGCCCGGTGGATACCTGCTCGCCGAACATCTCCTGGCGAACGCCGGCCAGACGCATGGCGTCGGCGGCCAGCGGGTTGAGCAGCCGGGAATAATAGAGCAGCGGGCTGCCGCGCATGCGATCAGGAATGTACTCCACCACGATGGGCTCAATGAAAGAGAGATGGTGGATCTCGGTCTCGAAATACAACGCAAGACGCCGGGCAGCCCAGCCGGGAACCCGCTGCAGGTAACGCAGCTGGGCGCGATAATCGGTAAAGGCAACTTCCGGCTGCTGCAAGCTGCCAAGGCTGATTCGAACGTTTTCCCACTCCCAGCCGGTCAGCAGACCCACAGCGTAGGAAGCGCGGGCCAGACCCATCATGAGGTCCAGAGACTGCCGGCGGGTCAGGGTCTCGAGCGACAGCGCCTGGACGGTCTGGAAGACCTGGCCTTCCAGCACCAGCAGCAGGTCCAGGGCCGCAACGTCACGCAGGTTGGCCATGTCGTCGCGGATCACGGTCATGAGCACGCTCAGCCCGTCGAGCTTCTCCGCCGCCGTGCCGGATCCCTCGACAACGGCCGCCAGCCTCTGCAGCTCCGGCAGAATCGGCTGATCCGGCATGCGGGCAGCGAACTCGTCGACGGCTGCGCCGACGTCTGGCGGTTTTGAGGCCGCGTCTATGGCATCGGCAAGGCTTGCGTACTGGTCCGCCAGCTCCCCTTTACCGCGGGTCGACGCGTAGTCGCGGACGCTGGCCGCATCGCCCGCTTCGGGCCGGCCGTGAATTTTGTTGCGCAGCTCGGAGAAACCCGGGTCGGCGCGATTGATGGCGCTGGCAAGATTGCGAATCTCGCTGGCACCGATGGCGCGCGCGCCGTGGGGCAGCAGGCGCGCCGCCTCGACCAGCAGCGGATAGCGATAGGTCAGCCACTGGGGCCTGTTGACCAGGTCCTGCAGCAGCTGGGCGGCAGACTGCTCTTCCTGCTCGACCTGGAATGCGCCGCGATAGTAGCGGGCCCGTCGCAGAATCCAGCCGTCATCGATACGGTACAGAAACTGCTCCAGCAGCAGCATTCGGAAGTGCACATCCGCCGCCTCGCTGTCATCGAAGTCTTCCGGGCCGAGAGCTGCCAGGACATTGGCAACGGGGTAGCCGGCAGCACGCAGCGCAAGCGCATCCGCACTCCACTCGCCGTGCTGACGCCCGCCACCGTGTTCGGCGCACGCGTACGCCCTGGGAGGGAGCACGGTGCCATCCGCGCAGAACCAGCGCAGCCGCGCAAAGGGCCCGCGGGGATTTACTTTCATGTCAAGCACGATGGCACGCAGCTGCTCCGCGTTGGCAGGCGCGCTCGCCCGTTCGGCGGGGTAAATCGGGCTCGCCCACAGGATCAGCAACGTCATAGCTGCGCGAATCATCATCGACGGTGTATTCCTTTTTTTCTGGCGAGCGCACCTGCAGCTACAGGTTAACAAGATTGCGACCCCGGGCCAGCACGGTCCTGCTAAAATTCCCGGCTATGGCAAGAACCGGTCACCCGCTGACGCCGCTGGAGCGCCTTTTTTCCCTGTTCACCAAGGTGGGTCCTGGCGAAGGTCGAAGCGTGCTGCTCTTTGCGCTGAACGCGTTTCTGTTGCTGGTCTGCTACTACCTCCTAAAGACAACCCGGGAAGTGTTCATCCTGACCGAGTACGGGGCCGAGGGCGCCAGCTACGCCATCGGTGCTCAGGCCGTGGTGCTGCTGTTCGTCGTTCCCCTGTATGGGTTGTTGTTCCGCGCATCGGACGCCACCACCCTCATCCGCAGGATCACCCTGATATTCGTCGCCGCCATCGGCATGTTCTACGGCCTTGGCCGCAGCGGGGTCGAGATCGGCTTCATCTACTACGTCTTCGTCGGCCTGTTCGGGGTGCTGGCCATCGCCCAGTTCTGGGCCTTCGCCACCGACTGCTACAACGTAAAGAGCGGGCAGCGGCTGTTTCCGGTCATCATGATCGGCGCCTCTGCCGGCGCCCTGGCCGGCGCGCAGGCGGCAAAGATGCTCTCCTGGATCGGGCTCCCACCCATCGAAACCCTGTGGGTCGCCGCGCTGACGCTGCTGGCCACGCTGCTGCTGGGCTCAACGGCAATGAACGCGGTGCCCGGTTCGGCGCGGCCGCGGGAGGACGAAACGGCGGAGGAAAAGCCGGACAAGCTGGAGCAGGCCCTCGGCGGTTTCGCGCTGGTGTTCCGGAATCGCTACCTGGTGATGATCGTCATGCTGGTGCTGCTGCTGAACTGGGTGAACAGCACGGGTGAAGTCATTCTGAAAGACTTCGTTGCGAACTGGGCAACCGAGCAGGTCGCGTTGGGCCTGGTCGCGGATCGGGCAACGGCGATCGCCGCGTTTTACAGCGACTTCTTCTTCTGGGTGAATCTGGGCGGCTTCGCACTGCAGGCGCTGCTGGTTGCAAGGGTATACCGCTGGATAGGCGTATCCGGCGCGCTGCTGATCCTGCCGATAATTGCCGCCGTAGGCTACGGCCTGATCGCGTTCGCCATTGCCCTGGTACCGCTGTTCGGTCTGGTGAAGTGGGTCAAGGTGATGGAGAACAGCGTCGACTACTCCATCATGAACACCACAAGGCAGACCATCTTCCTGCCGCTGGACAAAGCGGAGAAATACGAAGGCAAGATGGCCATCGATACGTTCTTCTGGCGGGTGGGCGACATGGTCCAGGCCGGCGCGTTCTTCGTCGGCCTGCATTATCTCGGCATGACCATCGTGCAGTTCGCACTGGTGAATATGGTGCTCGCCGTCGTCTGGCTGGGGGTGGCTATCATGATCGGACGGCGCTACCGCTATCTGCTGGCCAACAACGTCTTCAACGCAGCGCCTGAACTGACCCGGCAGATTGCCGACCTAACCGCGCCGCCGGGTGCCGAAGTGCACCACCAGCTGGACGACGACCAGTTCATCGACAGAGATCCCGGCGACCTGCTGACCTATTCGGCGCAGCTGGCATCCGGCGCGCCGTTACCCTCCTGGATGACATTCGAGCCCGCGACGCTCACATTCCGTGGTCGGGTGCCGGATGATGCAAGCGGATTCATGGAGATTGAGGTGGTGGCGAAAGATATCGAGGGCCTCAGCGCAGCAGGCTCTTTCTTCCTGTATCACGCCGCAGAGGCCTGAGGCCCGGCCAGCGAGGCCCGGCCGAAGGCGCCGTTAGAAGTCCACGCCTCTGGTAAAGGCGCCATCCACCCGGACGTTGGCGCCGTTGACCCAACTCGCCGCAGGGCTTGCCAGGAACGCAACTACCCGGGCAACTTCCTCCGCGGTACCCATGCGCTTGGTCGGATGGTAGTCGCGATCACGTTCGTAAAGTGCGGCCGCGTTGTCCTTGATCATGTTCCAGACGCCACCCTCGATGAAAATCGGTCCCGGTGAGACGCTGTTGGCGCGGATACCTTTCGAACCCCAGGTCTGGGCAAGCTGCGCCATGTGGCGGATCGAGGCCGCTTTCATGGCGCCGTAGCTGGGGCTGATGGGTACATCATGATGTTCGATGCCGGTGATGGTCGCAATCTGCACCAGGGCCGCGCGATCAGATTTCTCGAGGAAGGGCAAAGCACCCTCGCTCATCCCGACCATGCCTAAAACGTCTATCGCGAAATTCTGTTTCCACGGCTCGGGACCTTCGCCTGGCTGGCCGCTGGCCGTCGCGTTGTGCACGACGATGTCGATGCCGCCCATGGCGTCGCCGGCCGCCTGCATCCATTGCGTGGTCGCCTCGTAGTCACTCACATCGCAAACCTGACCGATGGCGTTGCCGAAAGCGGACAGCTCGGCGATGGCAGCGTCAACGCCTTCTTTTCTGCGCGCCGCGATCGCCACCGTGGCGCCTTCCTTGAGCAGTTCCTTTGCGACCGCCAGTCCAATGCCCTGAGTCCCGCCGGATATCACCGCCTTCGCATCTTTCAGCCCGAGATCCATTGAACCTGCTCCTTTTCGTGGTTTTCTGGACGTCGGCGAACTCTAACACGGGACCCGACGCTGCAGGTGTTTGACGGTCTGAAAGTCATGTTCAAGAACGGTTGCTTCCGCTGGCTGGTGACTGCTTTCATGATTTCGTCCCTCGGCATTGCGGTACTCATGCCGCTAAAAGCTTTCTATGCCATTTCCGTATTGGGCGCCAACCAGAACGAGATTCCCATTCTGATGTTTTTTGGCACTATAGCCGGCCTCGCCGGCATCCCCTTCTGGGTGGTCGTGTCGAAACGCTATGGCAAGCACCGGGCCTGGAGCGGCGAGAACCGCGCTGCCATGTTCTTTTCCGCCTGGTCCATCGCAACCAAGGCAGCGGGAAGTCTTGGCGGTTCTTTGGGATTGTGGGCGCTTGCCTGGATCGGATTTGACGCCGGTCGTGAAGCCTTGAACGCCCCGGAAGCCATCGCAGGCCTCAAATACGTCTACGTTTTTCTGCCCTCATCGATTTTCCTGCTTGCTGGCGCGGTCATCTGCAAATATCCCATGACCCGGGAGCGCCAGACTCGCATTCGCGCCGCCATCGAACGACGCGACGGGCACGGGTGGCGCCGTTAACCGGCTAGCCGCACCAGGTCGCACAACGGTATCCGATTGAGTACCATTTTGCTAGACTCCAGTCATGAATACAGCCACGGTTACCCGGTCAAACCCGGAAAGTCTGGCCCTCAGCCTGAACCTGCTGCGTCAGGCCCGCCAACGCTCGGGGCTCTCGCTGCGTCAGCTGGCCCAACGGGCGGGAACCTCTCATGCCACCCTGCTGGCCTACGAAAACGGCCGCAAGGTGCCCGCCGTCTCCACGTTCCTGCGCGTTCTGGAAGCCTGCGGCTTCGCCGTGGACCTGAACATCACGCCGAGGATCCGGCAGCGCGACGGGCTCGACCGCGGCGAGGAACTCGCCGAGGTGCTGCTGCTTGCGGAGCAATTTCCGGCGCGTCCCGACCGGCGGATGACCTATCCCCGGTTCGGACCCGCATGACCAGCCTGCCGGAGAAAATCGTCGCGGTGCACCAGGGCCTGGAAGCGGCAGATCTGCCCTACGCGTTCGGCGGCGCGCTGGCGTTGGCCTGGTGCACGGGTCGCGCACGAGGCACCATCGATATCGATATCAACGTATTCGTCGACGCCAAGGGCGCCAGGGCCGTTTGCGAAGCGCTGCCCCCGGCAGTCAGGCATACCGCCGCGGATCTGAAGCGCCTTACCGGTGACGGCCAGGCACGTCTGTGGTGGGACAGAACGCCCATCGACCTGTTTCTGAACACAACGGCCTTTCACCATGAGGCTGCAGGGCGCCGCCGCTGGGAGACGTTCATGAGCCAGCGGCTGCCGTTCCTGTCCTGCAACGACCTGGCCGTTTTCAAGGCGTTCTTCAACCGGACAAAGGACTGGGCCGATCTGGAAGAGATGCAGGCCGCGGGGACGCTCGACATCAGTCGGGTGGCCCAGGTCATCATCAAGATGCTCGGTGCGGACGACGAGCGGGTGACGCGCCTGCTTGCGCTGCAAAGCAGTTCGCCGGAGGCCTGACTCACGTTCGAGTCTCCGCAAAACACCGCGGCCCGAGAACGCTCTTCAGTGGCTAGCCCGCTCTCCCCAAATTTCCCTCAGGCGTTGGTCGCGCCCGCAGTTCCATCGATAGACCTTGTACCGAATCGGGCTTTTCTTGTAGTAATCCTGGTGATAGCTCTCATCGCCGGTAATGGGGTAAAACCTGCTGGCTGGGAGAATCGGTGTAACCACCTGCTGATCGGGAAACATCTCGACCACCCTTTGCTTGGACCTTTCTGCCAGCCTTCGCTGTTCGGGCGTCGCAACAAATATCGCTGATAGGTAACTCGGCCCCTTGTCGCAGAATTGTCCTCTTGCATCGAACGGATCGACGTTCACCCAGTAGTGGTCGAGGATGCCCTGATAATTCACGACCGAAGGGTCATAGGTGATTTCAACCGCCTCGTAGTGCCCGTCGTGATTGCCGTTGTAGGTCGGGTTCGGCTGGGTCCCGCCGGTAAACCCGGATACCACGTCGGTCACGCCGTCTAAGGCTTCAAAATCCGATTCCATGCACCAGAAGCAGCCGCCGGCCAGAATCGCCTTCTCCGCGAACGCGCTTTGCATCGCAAGCAGGGACAAAGCCAGCAGCGAGACAGAGAGAAACCTTTGCATGGGCACCTCGTCGGGACCTTCTGTGAGTTGCAGTCAGATTCGACTCAGATCGCCTGGCTTGGTTCCTGGACCTGCTTCAGGCCAGCCAGTGCTCGGGCTGGGCAGATTCCCCGCATCACCGCGGAACGACAACGCCGGCAGCCAATCGATCCCAGGTGGCGTCGTTTACTCCGGAATCGCGAATCTTGGCTTTCTGGATGCGCGCGGTGGCCTCTGTTTTAGGTAAGGCATCCCAGACTTCCACGAACCTGGGAATGGCGAAGCGAGGCATGCGGGGAACGAGGAACTCGATCAGCTCGGCAGGATCGAAATTCACGTCCGGCTCCAGCACGACGGCGATCTTCACCTCGTCTTCGCCCTCCTCCGCCGCCACGGCGGCGGCGCCGCTCTCCGCGACGGCGGGATGCTCATTGACGATGGACTCTATTTCGAAGCTTGAAATGTTCTCGCCGCGTCGGCGTATGTAGTCTTTGGCGCGGTCGACGAAATAGTAATTGCCATCTTCATCGTAGGTGAACGCGTCCCCCGTGTGAAACCAGCCATTGCGCCAGGCTTCATTGGTTTTATCCGGCATGTTCCAGTAGCCGACGTTCAGCTCCCAGGGCTCACCTCGAAGTATCAGCTCGCCGGGCGTGTCCGGTGGCACCTGGCGATCGTGCTCATCGACGATGCGCACTTCAACGCCCGCACGGGCCTTCCCGCAGCTGCGGTAGTCGCTGTTGGTACAGCCTTCATCCGAGCGGATGATCGGACAATTGATTTCAGTCATGTTGTAGGTCGTGAAGACGTCAACGCCGAATCGGCGGCTGAACGCGTCGACATCGGGTATGACCGGCGCCATCACGATGGTTTCCATGGGATTGTCCGCATCGTCGGCCCGTTCGGGTTGATTCAGCAGCATCTGTGCCAGTGGCCCGAGAACGACGGCGGCGTTGGCGTCGAAGGCGCGGACGTCGTTCCAGTAATCACTGACCGAAAAGGCTTCACGGATGACGCTGGCGCCACCCGACAACGCAGCAAAGTAAAAGCCGCCCTTGCCGGTAATGTGAAACACCGGATACGGGGCGTAGATTCGAACCGTATCAAGTCGGTCGAGCGGAATGAACCCGCTTTCCAGCGACGCCTTGAGATGCCCCCAGGGAACCATGACAGCCTTGGAGCGCCCGGTGGTTCCCGAGGTGTAGATCAGCGACGAGATGTCCCAGGGTCCGGGCTCCGGTCGTTCCGCCGGATCAGCGCCGGCAAGAAAGTCCGCGGCTGACATCACGTTGAACGGCAGCGCCTGGGGCACCGCATCGAGAGAACCGAAGACAACCACCTGCTTCACGTGCGTCAGCTGATCGGCAATATCAAACAGAGGGCCGGCAAAACGATCTTCGGCGAGCACGACCTCCGCCTCGGTATTGTTGACCACGTGACGCAGCCAGTCACCTTTGTAGTTGGTGTTGATGGGCGATTCGATGGCGCCAAGCCAGGCGCAGCCCTGCCAGGCTCGAAACGCGTCGAAGCCGTTGGCAAAGACGGTAACGACGGGTTGCCCAGGCCTTGCGCCACAGCCCTCAAGGGCGCTGGCCCAGCGCAGGGAATCGCTGTAGGCCTGATCCCAGGACAGTACCGACCCATCAACGTGTTTCAGCGCCGTCGCGCCGCCGTTCTCACGGGCCCTCCTGGCTACCATCTGGGGCATGAGATCCGGGTGGTCGAATGCCATTGTTCCTGTCCTCCCTTCGTGCTGATTCCCGTCTTTGGAAGATGACTTAGCCGAGCTCAAGACCCGTCGGGTAAGAGCCCTCCCAAGCGACACAGACAAAAGGTGCTGTGGGCGTGCCGCGCGTTCCGTTTGCCCTCGATCCGCACAATGCACATCAAACGAAGTTAGCTTGTTTGATAATTCCAGTAAACGGGCTTCGTCTTACCATCGAAGCCCGCTTCGAGACACAAGTACCGCGCATCTGTTGTCAAGGCGTTTTTCCGAATCGGTGGCGAACGTTGAT
>CAMYJX010000087.1:5351-21157 GCA_947258825.1 uncultured Pseudomonadales bacterium | reverse complement strand
TCGGCTCAGCGCTCCAACCGAATGGCGCCGAAGCCCCCCAGCTCGCGAGGGCCATGCCCAATACGACGGTCTGCAGCCTTCTGATCCTGTCGCCTTTCATTGCGCCTCCGCAAAGCGTGAAATTCTAAACCCGACGTCCTGCCGCCCATCAATTCCGTAATCCCGAAAGGACAGGCGCAGCTCGGTAATGGTGCCGTGCATCCAGCTGGAACCCCTTATCACACGATACTCGCCTTCCTTCGGACCGAGCGGGTTGGTGACTGGGTCCGGGGCGGGAATCTCGTAAAAATCGTTGGTCCATTCCGCCACGTTTCCGGCCAGGTCGTAGATGCCTCGAGCGTTTGCCGGGAAGGTACCACTCGGCGCGGCAACAATGTGATTGTCGTTGTAGCCGAATATGATCCGTCCCACCAGGTTGGAGGCCGAGCGATCCGCGTAGTTCCCATGGCGGTCCGGCGGCGGAAGGTTGGCACCCCAGGGAAAGCGCAGTTCGCCTTCAGCGTTTTCGATCTGTCTTGCGCTCCAGGCCCATTCCGCCTCGGTCGGCAGGCGGTAACCCGTCGAGTCGCTGTTGACCCCGCTGATGCTACCGGCAGATTCGCGATAGAAAGCTGGCAAACGCTCCTGGCTCGACAGCCAGTTGCAGTAACGGGCCGCTTGCTCCCAGCTCACGTTGACAACAGGTTCCTCATCGTCGTTCAGACTTCGCTCCTCGAAGCTGCCGGAGTCATGGTCTGGCTGGAATTTCCGGAACTCGGCGTTCGACACCTCCTTGCGCCCCAGATAGAACAGCCGTGACATGTTGACTTCCCGCAGCGTCTCGTTGCCGCGTCGTCCAGGCTGTCGTCTGGAGGCGCCCATGGTGAAAGGCTCCGGTTGCAGAAGCACCAGTTCCTGGCCCTGGGGCGAGGAGATTTGCGGCTTCAGGGCGGCGAGTCGGGCTTCCTCCAGCGTCAGCAGGCGCACCTTGATTTCCTGGGTGATGCCTTCTTTAGGCGTAATCCTGGTGCTGTAACCGGCGTAACCGGCCAGCCTGATCTCGACGCGCTGGGATTCGGTCGGCAGGTTCAACGTCTGGTTGGCTTTGCCGACGGCCTTGCCGTTGATGATCAGCTCAGCCTCCGGGGGCTGGCTCTTCACCACCAGGGTGCCCGTCAGCCGCGCAAGCGTCAGGGTGAGCGTCCGTTCGCTGCGGGCCTCCAGGCGCACCGAGGTTTCCGCCGGTGCGTAGCCGGCCCTGAAAGCCTGCAGCCGATACCGCTCGCCGGACCTGACGGCGACTTCAACCGGTGCTTCACCCTGAAACTGCCCGTTGAGCGTTACCCCGGCACCCGCCGGCTGGGTGCGGATCGTCAGCAGGCTGTCTGCCTGCTGCAGCCGAACTTCGGGAAGGATGCGCGTCTCCTCCGCGGCAACCAGAATGCGCTGTCGATGGCTCCTGTGGCCCGGCGCCTTGAGCCGTATTTCGTGTTCGCCGGCAAGTACCTCGACCACCGCCGGGGTCAGCTGGTCCGTGGGCTCGTCGTCAACGAATATGCTGGCCCCGGCGGGTGAGCTCGTCACGGTAACGTCTGCCCAGTTGGGTGTCAGAACTCCTTCGACGGTCTGGGGCTGCTGCCTGCCTTCAATCTCCGCTGTAAGCAGCAGCGGCTGATAGCGATCCAGCGTGAAGCCGAATTCTGCAGGTCCTGCTTCGACCTCCAGCGGTACTGTCGGGGTCCTACCCTCGAGTTGCCTGCCGTCGATGCTGACAACCGCTCCGGGAGGCGTCGTTTCGAACGTCACCAGACCCGGAAGCCGTCGGAACTCGAAACCATGGGTCTGATTGCGGTCGTCGCTGACGGCGAGGGCTTCGTCCAGGTCGTAGTAGCCGCTTGCCGTTGCCCGAAGCCGGTACTCGCCTTCGCGCAGCAGCCAGACCTCGCCCAGCGCGAATTTCATCCCGCCCGAGATACTCAGGGTTTCGGCGGCAGGCTGAAATTCCAGGCGCAAGGATTTGGCTGTGAACAGAAACCACAGCAGGCCGGCAACGATCAGCAGGGCAACGAGCAATGCCATCTGCAGCGGGCTGAGCGGTAACCGGGATTGCTGGACCTCTGGAGCCGCCTGGTAGCTGACCGGCCGGATGATGGCATCTTCTGCCCCGGACGCCGGGCTGTCCCGATGACCCTCGCTCACAGCTAGAGGGTCTCGATGCAGCGGATGTCTACCGGCAGCATGTTGGGTCGCACCAGAATCTGCTCCCGAACGTCGCGACAGCCGTCCCGGCTGCCGATGACCGTGTAGGCGCCGGGCCTGAGCTGCAGTTGCTTCTCGGTGAACTGTCCCAGCTCGCCTACGGTGGACAGCGTAATCCGGGTCCGATCATCCGACCGCAGCGTGACCACCACCGGGGCGGCATAGGTACGGAGAATTTCCTGCACGTTGACGATCTGCGATGCGAGTTGAGGGCCTCGAGGGCTCAGCTGCTCTGCTTCCTCCAGCAGCGCCTGAGCGTCACGGTAGAGCTTCTCCGAGGACAGCTTGTCCGGGCTCTGAATGATGCGGGCGAGGGCGCTTTCCAGACGCTGCTGATTGCGCGCCTGAGCGCGCCCGCTGACGGCGAATTGAATGTTGGCATCGGTAGCCAGGACCTGGCCGTACAGATCTGCCGCTTCCTTCCATCGTTCAGCGGCGGCGGCGGCTTCTGCGCGACGCTTGAGGCCGTTGAGTCTGGCCACAGCGGCCGCCTTGTCCACCTGCTCGAGCCCGCCGGTGGCCACCGGATCGCCGGGGGCCAGCTGCAGCGCCGCACGGAAGGCTTTCCTCGCTGCTTCGAAAGCGCCGGCGTCGAGTCGGGCAAAACCCTGAGACAGCTGCTCCTGAATGCGGGCCTGCCTGGCGCCTTCGGTGGCCCGGGCCACGGCTTCGTCGAGGCCCTTCGTTTCTGCGTCCAGCCTGGCTACTTCCTGATAGAGGTCCAGCGCCGCCTGCCACTGCTCGGCAAGTTCGAAGTTGCGCGCCTCCCGCATCATGTCGCCCACTGCGGGCAGCGCCGATGCGCGGGTCATTCCCGCTGCCACTCTGGGGTCGTCGGGAGCGATGGCCGCCGCCAGGGCGAACGCCTCGTTGGCCGTCTGCTGGTCTCTGGCAGCGAGGGCTGCTTCGCCGTCGGCCAGTGACGTTTCCAGCAGGGTACGGCCGCGCTCGATCAGGAGCGCCAGCGCTTCGGAGGCGGCCTGGTACTGCTGCAGAGAGTTTTCGAAGGCCTCTTTGACGAAGGCTTCGTCGCCCGCGGCTGCCAGGTCTTTGGCGGCGTCGTACTCGGCTGCGCCCCAGGCGCCCACGGTCATTTCGGATTCCAGCTTGAGCTGCAGCTCGACGAAACGGGCCAGCTCCTCCTGGGCCTGGGTTCGGGTCTGCTCCCGCAGCAGCGCCTGGTAGGGGGGCAGCTGATCATCCTGAACCTCGACCCTGGCCTGGCGGCTACCGGTGCTCGGTCCTGGCTGTTGAACGCGCGGTGCGTCTGCCCCTGCGCTGTCAGCGCTGGATCTTTCCGCCGCCGTTCCCTCCAGCCATTGGGGCAGCACGAAGAAGACGACGATCAGCAGACCCACACCCACCAGGCCAGCCAGCACCCAGGTCACCTGGGACCTGTGGCTGACCGCTTCGTCTTCGCCCCCGGTTGCCGTGTGGCTGAGCGCAACCGGTTGGGGTTTGATGCTGCTGAAGTCGTCGCTCATTGGGTATCAGGATCGGGCGGCTCCGGGACCGGCAGGCCGAGATCGGCGAAGTAGAGGTCGCGCAGGATCAGCCGCAGCTCATCGTACTGCTCGTCGACGGTGCCCTGCAGCCGGACGACCTGATTCTCCAGCTCTATCGTGTGCGGCATGATTTCGGCTTCCGCCGCGATGCCGACTTCCTGCAGCATTTCTGCCTGAATTTCGGCTTCGGCGCGCTTGGCTATGGCGCTCTTCAGCGTCACGGCTCCGCCGATGATGCTTACCAGCGCGCCGGTGTCCACGGTTGAATCGCTGCTTTCCGCCATGGCGGCGACGCCGCCGACGATGGCTATGGTGCCGCCGATCATTCGGGATCTCGCCTGCTCGCGAAGCTTCTTGTAGGTGATGGCCTCTTCGTAGGTTGCTTTGCGCCAGCTCTGGTAGGGGGTATACATGCTGCGGTGAAAGCCTTCGTAGTACTCGTCCAGGGTGTCTATGAAGAGATATTCCCGCTCTCTGACTTTGCGAACGCGCTGGAGATTCGGATCGTTTTCCGCTGGCAGGCGTCGAATTTCGGCCTCCCCATCCTCCGTGCTGACCAGGTAGTCGGCGAAGGCGTCCGGAGCGAACTCCCGGGCGAACTTCATCTCGGCTGTGGTTCGAATCTCCAGGACCTGTTCGCGAGAGAGGTTCTTGCGGTAGTCCAGCATGTCGTTGGCCAAGTTCTTGTAGATGGTCTGAAACGGATCGACGTTGGCCGGAACCGTTGGATCGTAAGCGTATTTGCTGGCGAGCGCCTCGTAGGGCTTCTGGAACCACGTCCGTCCGGTCGCGTCGCTCACGGTCACCTGGATTTCCAGGCTCTCGCCATCGGAATGGAGGATCTTCCCGGAGACCATCACGTCGACGGCGTGGGTTCGCCGCGGGATCACCCGCACCGCGCCCCAGTTGCCCGTGCTCTGCAGCAGATTCTTGGCGAAGTAGGGAATGAAGTTGGCTTCTGCCCGACGCACGTCCGGCTGAATGAGTTGTGCAACCTGCTCGTCATAGCTTTCCGGAACGTTGGGATCGAATATGGCGATGCCGATGTCCAGCAGCTCGTCTTCGGCCTGGACGACGTCCATGACGTCCGGGGGGGTCATGTCTACCGTTCTTATCTCCTGGCTCACGCAGCCGGCCAGCAGCCAGACTGCTGACGCAAAGAGCAGGCGCGCTCTGCAGCTCATGAGCTCAGATTCCCTTGTAGCGGCGATATTCGTCCCACAGTTTCTCCTTCAGCTCGGGATCGGTTTCCTGCATGGCGGCTTCCCGCAGCTGGCGCGCAATGATGTCGTCATCCCTGGCATCCGGAATGTCGTCGGGAGGGCCGCTGCCGGCGACGCTGGGTCCGGGTGGCGGCGGTCGGCCTCGAGTACTCGGAATGCCGGCGCCGCCTTGCCGGGCGTCACCCGTTGCACCGCCAGGCGGCACGCCCGGGATGTCGCCTCCGCCGCCCTGACCGCTGCTGGTCCCGCCCGATTCGGGCAGAGACACGGTTCCCCCGCTAGCACCGGCCGTCTCGTTCGCTCGCGCCCGGATGACCTCGCGTTCCGCCAGTATCTCGCCGTCGAAGTCTTCGAGCGCTTCGTCCAGAGCGCCGTCATCACCGGCGGCGCCATCTCCTCCCGGTTCACCTTCCTCTCCGCCGCCTCCGGCGGTGGCCTCACCTTCTTCCCCGACGCTGCCGGCGCCGCGTTCCGATGGCATCGGTGGGATGTCGGCAGGTTCGACACCGGGAAACTGGTTGCTGGTCTGCCAGCCGTCGTCGGCATCGCCGGACTGTGGGTCTTCCCAGCCCTCTTCGGATTCGCTGGCCCCGCTCTCGGCGCCGGGTTGGCCCGATCCCGGGGGCGGGGTTTCAGAGCCGCCGCCGGGTGGCCCGCCAAGGTCCGGCAATTCGTAGCTGGATGGATCACCGCCACCGCTGGCGCCCTCGGGGGATTCGCTTCCCGGAGGTTGTTGCCCCTGTTGCTGGCCCTCAGGCGGCTGACCGGGTGGTGAGCTGGATGGCTGGCTGGGCGGCGATCCGGACGGTTGGCTGGGGGGCGGGCCGCTGCTCGGCGGGCTGGGCATGCTCGGCGGGGAGGATGAGGGTGGGCTCGGCGGGCTGGATTGGCTGGTGCTCGAACAGCCGGAGAGGCCTCCCAGCAGGGCAAAAACGGCAGCGCCGAGGCACAGGGTCAGCGTAGCGACCTTGGTCGGCTGCAGGGGTTTCTCAGCCGTCTCCTGCGCCGATATCGCTGTTTGCTGCTTCGTCTTCATGTTGGTCATGACAAATTCTGCCTGAATGTTTGCGGGTTGGCCCGACCTCAGACTACTGCTGTCTTGCTGAACGTCCGCTGACCGATGGGCCTTGGGTCGGCAATCCGCCCGCCGATCCCCCGCCGTTGGTTCAGCTGGCATCGGGCGGAGATTCCTGCGCATCTTTGATCTTGGGGTAGTAGGTGAACTCGTGCCTGTAGGTGTGCAGCTCCCGAGTGACGGGGACGCCGTCGATCAGCATCGGTCGGAAACGGGCCAGCCTGAGGCTCTTGCGTACCCGAAAATCCATCATGTCCTCAGGGTCCGAAGCGACGGTCTCCATGCTGCGGACGTGCCCTGTGTCGGTTACCCGATAGGCAACCTCTACGTAGCCCGAGGCAGCCTCACCTCGATACTCCAACGGCGGGGGCTTCGGGTTGCCCGGAGAGGGAAAATACAGCAGCTTCGGATCGGCAAAGTAGCTGACGGCATTAAATTCGGGAATTTCGGCTATCAGCCCATAGGCATGCTCGTAGAGCGTTTCTGCCCGGCTGGTCTTGTCGAACAGCGTGTACCAGTCGGCGAGGTCGAGAACTGATTCGGCCACCGCGATGGGCTGCGCATCCACCTGGGCCTGGCGAATCTGCACGATTCGCTGCAGAGCCCGCTCACCGGCTGGAAAATTGTTGACCGACACCGGTTGGTCGAACGCGCTGGACGTCAGATCCGCACTCGCAACCGCCGCTGCGTAGTAGGGGGGGAATCTTTCAATACGGTAGGTTCGCGCGATGCCCTTGAGGATGGTAATGGCGGCATCGGTTTCGTCTTTGCCGTTGGCGACGATCACCCGAAACGCATCCTCGTAAACGGCCCGCGCCGAGAATGGATTTCCGGTTGCCTCGTACCAGCGTGCCAGGTGAAGCATGCCGGGCAGCAACGCCTCGTCCGCCGGGCCGTAGCCACGCTTGAGCACGTGGTAGGCGTATTCCTCGCGGGCGTTGGCCAGCTCATAGTCCCCCATGCGTCGGTAGGCGTCGGCTTCCCGATAGACGATGGCCACCTGCTCGGGCGCATTCAAGCCCTCGTTGACCCGGCTGAGATGCACCGCTCGCTGATACTGCTCCAGCGCCCCGGCGTAGTCTCCCTGACCCATGTAAGCGTCGCCAAGCAGGGTGATGGGGCGAATGAGATCGGGGTTGAACCGGTTGTGCGAGGCCTCGATTTCCCGGATGTGCCTGCCGAGCCAGGCGACGGCGAAGGCGTACTCCTGGGTTTCTATCTGCCGCTCGATCTGAGACAGCGGGTCGGCCACCTCATCGAGGATCTCTTCAAAGGCGGATTGGGCTGCTGAGCGTCCTGCCACACACAGCAGCACGCCGACCAGAAAAAGAGCCAGAGACGATGACAAGATTGATTCAGGTTTTCCGGTAACCGAGGTCGCGGTCGTTTGCATGGTCAATAACCCAAACTTCGGGCGACTGTTAAACTGCTTGCACCAGCGGATTGGACCACAGAAGGCCGCAGACGTTCGAGTTTGGTGGCGGATCTGCGGCAAGTCAAGATTCGGTGCAGGCGCAGCGCGGGCGCAGCGCGGGCGCTTCTCCGCAAGGTGACCTAACATTACCGGCGAAGCGCGCCTTGCCCAAGGGCCCCGTAAACTTGCTCAGAGCAAGCAAGAATCAATCAGTGGTTCCCTGGTATCCTAGCGCGCTGATGACTGACACGCCGATGCAAGCAGATGCGGAAATAGACGCCACCGGCCTGGTATGCCCCGAGCCGCTCATGATCGTGCGTAACAGGGTCAGAGAGATGGCGTCCGGAGAAGTTTTGCACATTGTCGCCACCGATCCGTCCACCGGGCGCGACTTCACCAATTTCTGCCGTTTCATGGGTCACGAGCTTGTCTCGGCGCGTGAGCAGGAAGATCGGCTGGAATACTGGATACGCAAGGGCTGACGCCGATTCTGTTGGCCGCCCTGGAGGCTCTTTGTTTTGGTTCAACGCTACTTCGCCTACGGTTCCAACATGAATCCGGCCCGGGTGGAGGCGCGCGGCCTGCTGGTGGAGCGTGCCGAAGGTGCCAGGCTTGCCGGTTTTCGGCTGCAGTTCGATAAAACGTCCAAGAAACACCCCGACGTGGGGCACGCGAACCTGGTTTACGCTCCGGACAGCGTAGTCGAGGGCGTGCTCTATTGGCTGGAATCCCCCGGTGAAATCGCAAAGATGGACCCGTTCGAAAGCGCGCCGGTGAACTACAGTCGTGAGGTGGTTCGGGTCGTTGCCGTCTCGGGCAGCATCACGACCTGGACCTATTTCGCCAACCCGGCGGTGCGCAGAGAGGGCCTCAAGCCGCCGCGGAGCTATCTCGAGCATCTGCTTGCGGGAGAACCCTTTCTATCATCCGGGTACCTGGACATGCTTCGGCGCTGGGAGTGCGTCGAGGACCGCTGATGCGCCGCCCGATGCGAGACGACGAGATTGCCCGGAGGTTCAATGCCGCTTTCTCGCGGCCTCACGGAACCGTTCTGATCGGTGGCGCGCCGGAGCCGCTGTATCTGCCCGCGCGGGGGCATCGGCCCGCAGTCATCCGCTATACCAGAGACTACGCCCAGAGCGCTCTTCACGAGCTGGCGCACTGGTGCCTGGCCGGTCCCCGACGGCGGACCCGGGTTGACTATGGCTACTGGTATCTGCCGCCGCCTCGTACGCCTCTGCAGCAGCGGCGATTCGAGGCGGCAGAGACGCCGGTTCAGGGTCTGGAACTGATTTTGGCCGCGGCTACCGGCGTCCGTTTTCACGTCAGCGCTGACAACCCCGGCGAGGCACATGCGGATTCCGTTGACTTCGAGAGGCGTATCTTCGAGAGCGCGACCCGCCGTCTGAAGGCAGGCCTGAACCTGCGAACCCTCGCGCTGCTCGATGCGTTGAACGGTCGCTGGATCGAACCGCTGGAGGCAAGGTTAGGGCCCTGTCCGGCGATTGGGCGTCATCGGCTCGAAGGTCCCGGCGAGCGCGCGGAAATGTTCGGCGAAGCGCATGGCTGAAAGCGCCGACGTCGTAGTCATTGGCGCTGGGGTGGTAGGCCTCGCCTGCGCCCGTCAGCTGGCCCGGCAGGGTCGTGAGGTCCTGGTGCTGGAGCGTCAGGGTCTGGTTGGTTCGGAAACCAGCTCGCGCAATTCCGAAGTCATTCATGCCGGTATCTACTATTCCAGGGGCAGCCTAAAGGCGCAGTTGTGCGTCGCGGGCAAAGCGGCGCTGTATCGCTATTGCCAGGCGCATGGCGTACCCCACAAGCGATGCGGCAAAGTAATCGTTGCGACCTCGCGGGATCAGCTTGCGGTACTGCGAGGTTACCAGGAACAGGCGCGGCACAATGGCGCAGGGGAGCTCAGGTGGCTGGAAGCCAAAGAGGTAACGGCCCTCGAACCGGAAGTTTCCGCGATAGCAGGGCTGCTTTCCGAAAGTACCGGCATTATCGATTCCCACGCTTACATGTTGGCGCTGCAGGCTGATCTGGAAAGCGGCGGTGGCATCGTCGCGCTCGATACCGAGGTGACGAGCCTTTCGAGATCCGACGAATGCGTGCTGGTGCATACGCAGGACCTGATCTTGCGGCCGCGCTGCGTGGTGAACAGCGCGGGTCTCTGGGCTCCCGGTCTGGCGGCGGATGTGGTTTCCGGCGCGCCCCCGGCATTGTACGCGCGCGGTCATTACTTCTCATACGCCGGTCGAGCGCCGTTTTCCCGGCTCGTTTATCCAATCGCAGAGGCCGGCGGGCTGGGTGTGCACGTCACCGTCGATATGGCTGGCCAGGTGCGGTTCGGACCGGACGTGGTCTGGGTCGATAGCGTGGATTATGAGTTTGACGAGTCATGTAAGGCTGCCTTCGTGGCGGCGATCGGTCGCTATTACCCCGGGCTGGATCAGGAACGCCTGCAGCCGGGATATACGGGCGTTCGGCCCAAGATCGTCGGGCCAGGACAACCGGCTGCCGATTTCTCCATTGCCGGTCCCGATCAGCACGGCATCGCTGGGCTGATCAACCTGCTGGGCATCGAGTCCCCAGGCCTGACGGCGTCGCTGGCCATCGCCGATCTCGTTGCGGAACTGGCGGAAGCGGCCGGATGCTGACCTTCGGCCTCATCATCAACCCGGTGGCCGGCATCGGCGGTTCCGTGGCGTTGAAGGGGAGCGATGGCGCGGCGGTGCAGAACCAGGCGCGGGCCCGAGGCGGAGAGCCCAGGGGCTGTGAGCGCACCCAACGCATGCTGGAATCCCTCGGCCCGCTGGCGAAACAGGTGCGCTGGTTGACCTGGGGCGGGGCGATGGGGGCAGAGGTGCTCGATACGCTTGGCATCGAGCATCGCGTGCTGGGCGAGCCTGGGGCTGTGACCAGCGCTGCAGATACCCAACAGGGGGCGCAAACTCTGGCGGGGGCTGGCATCGACCTGCTGGTTTTCTGTGGCGGCGATGGAACGGCCAGGGACATCTGGCGGGCGGTTCATCAGTCGGTGCCGGTTCTGGGGATACCCGGGGGTGTGAAGATGCACTCGGGGGTTTTTGCAACCACCCCGGAAAGCGCGGCGCGCATCCTGGAGGCGCTCCTGGCCGGCGGGCTGGTTCGCGCGGCGCTGGGTGAGGTGCGTGATCTGGACGAAGAAGCGCTCCGGCAGGGAATGGTTCGTCCCCGCTACTTCGGCGAGCTGGCAGTACCCGAAGCTGGCGGATTTCTGCAGCACACCAAGGAGAGCGGCCGGGAGAGTGAGCCCCTGGCGCTGCAGGAAATCGTTGCCGAGGTGGTGGAGCGTCTCGAGCGGTCCACCCTGATCGGCTTCGACGTGCTGCAGAACGGCGAGCAGATCGGCTGGGATGTGGATGGCGAATGGCTGCAAAGCCGGCTGTCGAAGCCGGCCGCTCGCGGTTCAGCGGCGGGCCAGGGGCCCCTGCTGATTCTCAGCTTTACCCGTAATCAGGGGTTTCTGATAGGCCGGGGCAACCAGCAGCTCACGCCGGCTGTGTTGCGGCTGGTGCCGCGGCAGAACCTGTGGGTGGTGGGTACACGCTCCAAGCTGATTTCCCTGGAAGGGCGACCGCTGCTGATCGACACCGACGATGCAGCGCTGGACAGCGCCTGGTCGGGTCTGGTTCAGATCATTACCGGCTACGACGACCGGCTGTGGTACCGGCTGAGCAGCCATGCGTGATTTCGATCCGGTGGTGGCGCTGGCAACGGAACGGCTGAGCCTGGCGGGCAAGGAACCGACGCGGCTGTTCCATGGTCGGGGCCACTGCTACGAAGGCTATCAGGATATTACCGTGGACTGGTTCGCGCCCTATCTGCTCGTCAGCGCTTACGGTGACGACGACGCAGGACCGGGACAGCTGGCAGCACGATTGGCGGCGGCCGTCCCCGGGCAGAGCGGGGTGTGCCTGCAGGTTCGAGACGGGCGTCAGACGCGAGCCCAGATCGTCTCCGGCCAGGTGCCCGATCGGCATGTGGTCCGCGAGCGAGGCTTGAACTACCTGGTGCGGATGACCCGCAACCAGAACGTGGGTCTGTTTCTGGACATGGCGCCGGTGCGGGGCTGGCTGCGGGAACAGGCCGAGGGGAAGCGGGTGCTGAACCTCTTTGCCTTTACCTGCGCGTTTTCCGTCGCCGCCATTGCCGGGGGTGCGAACCTGGTGGTCAACAACGACATGGCACGACGTGCGTTGGAGTGGGGGCGTGAGAATCACAGGCTGAATGACCATGACCCGAAACGGGTGCGCATGCTGTCACACGATCTTTTCAAATCCTGGCGCAAGATTCGTCAGTTCGGGCCCTATGATCTGGTGATCATTGATCCGCCGACCAACCAGCGTGGCAGCTTCACGGCGGACAGGCACTACGCGCAGATACTCAGGCGCCTGCCCGAGTTTGCCGCGCCAGGTGCGCATGTTCTCGCCTGTCTGAACTCGCCGTTTCTGAATCAGGATTTTCTGAGCGAGCAGATGTCGCGCTGGTGTCCGGCATGCAGGCCCGTGGCCAGCATGTTGCCGTCGTCAGACTTTCCCGACCGCTATCCGGACCGGGGCTTGAAGATGTCCCTGTTCCGCTACTCGCCCTGAGCTGACAGATCGCCGGGCTCGCTGCCCGCAGGAACGGGCGTGCCGGGGCCTGGGACATCGTCTTGCAGATCGCGCTGCCAATGGCCGTGTGGGTGGCTTTGCAGCATGCGGGTCATCAGCTGCAGCACCGCCGAGCGGATCTCCACCGAAGACTTCTGCTGCAGCGCGTAACGCAGACGGTGCAGATGGGTGCGATGCTCGAGTCGGACGGAAGGCGGCAGGCTCGCGCTTTCCGGCGGATGAAATTCGGCGCAAGGGGTGGTCAGCAGGGTGAACGACCGCCCGGTCAGCACGGCGAGGTCGATGGCCTCCTGACGGATGGTGTCCTCGTAGCGTAGAAAGCCTTCTTCCGCCAGCCACAGCATGGCGGCCAAACAGGCCAGATGCCGCTCGCTGTGCATGCCGAACTCGTCGGTGTCCTCGCGTCCGCAGATGTCTTCGACGAACAGCGTGTGTCGGCGTGGGAAGGTTTCATAAAGCGTGGACAGCACCAGGGCGCTGTCCTTGCAGAAATCGTCGATATTGAGGTCGGTCATTGCCGATAGGTGTGCAGGAAGTGTTCCAGCCGCTCCATGGCGAAACGGAGATCTTCTTCCCTCGGCAGGAATACGATCCGGAAATGATCCGGCTCCGGCCAGTTGAAGCCGGTGCCCTGAACCACGAGGATCTTCTCCTGTTGGAGGAGATCGAAAGCGAACTGCTGATCGTCGGAGATTTTGTATCGACCCGGGTCCAGCCTGGGAAAAAGATACAGGGCTCCTTTGGGCTTGACGCAGGATACGCCCTCGATGTCGTTGAGCATCGACCACGCGAGGTTGCGCTGCTCGTAGAGGCGGCCACCGGGAATGATGAACTCCTGAATGCTCTGGTACCCGCCCAGGGCGGTCTGCACCGCATGCTGGCTGGGCACGTTGGCACACAGGCGCATGGAAGAAAGTATGTCCAGGCCCTCGACGTAATCTCTGGCTCGATGCTTGGCGCCGCTGATGATAAGCCAGCCGGTGCGAAAGCCGGCAACGCGATAAGTTTTTGACAAGCCGTTCAACGTGCAGATCAGCACATCGTCGGCGAGAGACCCCATGGGCACGTGCTTGGCGTCGTCATAGAGGATCTTGTCGTAAATTTCGTCTGCAAACACCACCAGGTCGTGACTGCGGGCCAGATCCAGAACGCCCATCAGCAGGTCCTGGCTGTAAACCGCGCCCGTGGGGTTGTTGGGGTTGACCACGACGATGGCACGGGTTCGGGAGGTGATCTTGCGTCGGATGTCGTCCAGGTCGGGTGACCAGTCGGCCTGCTCGTCACAGAGATAGTGAACGGGCTTGCCGCCGGACAGATTCACGGCCGCGGTCCACAAGGGATAGTCCGGGGCCGGTACCAGAACTTCATCGCCGTCGTTGAGCAGGGCCTGCAGCCCCATCAGGACCAGCTCCGAAACCCCGTTGCCCATGTAGATGTCGTCGATTTCCACATCGGGGATCCGCAGTTCCTGGCAATACTGCATGACAGCCTTGCGGGCCGGGTACAGGCCTTTGGAATCACAGTACCCCTGGGCGGTGGGCAGGTTGCGAATGACGTCGACGAGAATTTCCTCCGGCGCTTCGAAACCGAAAGGTGCCGGATTGCCGATGTTCAGCTTGAGGATCTTGTGACCTTCCTCCTCGAGGCGCTGCGCTTCCTTGAGCACGGGGCCGCGAATGTCGTAGCACACATCGTCGAGCTTCGTCGATTTGCGAATGGGCCGCTGTGCCGCCACCGGAAGCTCCAGAATGCTGCTCTTTACGGCATCCGGCTCGTCGGGCCTGCTGTTCGATTCCATTGCTGTCCTGCTCGGTCTGGAACCTCGCGCTAGCGCGAGATCGGTTGGCGGTAAGGGGCGGGGTGCGTACTCCGTCCTTTCGTTCGGAACCTGTTAATTCTAGCAGGGGAACCACCCATGGGTAAGGTCACCAGGGCCGAAGTGGAATGGCGGGTGATCAGATGTTCCCGGTAGTGCGCTTGCCCGTGGCTTTAGTATCCGGCAGCCTGACCTTCCTTGCGATGATCGGAGCCGGCGACGTAACCGTCTTCCGTGCGGAGTATCAGCTGGGCGCCGCCGAACACGTGTTCCAGCGGTTCGAAGCGAACCGCGTGCCCGCGGGCGCTGAGCTCCCGCGCGGCCGGTTCTGGGAAGCCGGGCTCCAGCCCAACGGAAAAGTCCGGGTAGACGTGCCAGCGGGGCGCGTCGCTGGCCAGCTGCGGGTTCTGCTGGTGATCGAAAACCCGTCCCACCATCTGGACGTGCCCCTGATGCTGCATGTGCCCTCCCATGACGCCAAAGGCCAGGCGGGGCGCGCCGGCCTCGGTGACGAAGCCCGGAATGATCGTATGGTAAGGACGTTTGCCGGGGCCGACGCAGTTGGGATGATCCGAGTCCAGCGAAAAACCGCTGCCGCGGTTCTGCATGGCAATGCCGGTATCCGGGATCACGATGCCGGACCCGAAACCCAGGTAGTTCGACTGGATAAACGACACCATCATGCCGCCGGCGTCCGCAGCGGCCAGGTAGACGGTATCCGTGCTCGCGGGCAGCTCCCCATTCAGTGCTGCCGGCGGCAGCGGTGCGGCCTTTACGCCGATGCTGTCCGCCACCCTGGCCAGTATGCCTTCTTCCAGCAGCGCTTCCGGGGGCACGCGCATGGCCCGAGGGTCTGCAAAGTGATCGAAGGCGGCGCGGATGGCGATCTTCATGGCTTCGATCTGCACATGAAACCACTCAGCGGAATCCAGCGGCGCAGCGTCGCGGTGACCCAGAATGCCCAGGGCGATCTGGGCCGCCAACCCCTGGCCGTTGGGCGGGATCTCGTGCAACGCAACCTGCCGGTAGGGCTGCGCAATGGGCGTCACCCAGTCGGCCGTGTGTGTCTCGAGATCTTCCATCGTCAGCGCGCCGTCAGCCTGCGCGGCGCTGGCCGCCATGCGTTCGGCCAGCTCGCCCCGGTAGAAGGCTTCGCCGCGGGACTTCGCGATCAGCTTCAGGGAGCGGGCGAGATCCGGCCGCCGGACCCGACTGCCCGCTTCCGGGGCAGGCAGAAAGTGATCTCGGAAATCGGTGAACTCATCATAGATGCTTTCCGCGAGCTTCCAGTAGAAGGCTGTCTTGGGCCCCACCTGAAACCCATCCTCCGCGTACTCGATCGCCCGATCGAAAAGGTGCGCAAAAGGCAGCTTGCCGTACCGCTCTGACAGCGCCACCCAGGCGCTCACCGCGCCCGGCACGGTCACCGACTCCCAGCCAAGCGCAGGCATTTGGCGCAGCCCTGAGAAGCGGTCGCGGGTCCAGCTTCGGGGCGCCCGTCCCGAGGCGTTGAGTCCGGTCAGCCGATCGCCGTCCCACAGAATGCAGAAGGCATCGCTGCCCAACCCGTTGTTGTTGGGCTCAACCACCGTGAGCGTAATTGCTGTTGCCAGCGCAGCGTCGACCGCGTTGCCCCCACGACGCAGGGCCTCCAGACCCGCCTGCACCGCCAGCGGTTGGGAGCTGGCCACCAGGTTGCGGGCGCAGATGGGGGAGCGGCTCGAGGGATAGGTTTGCTGCCAGTCCATAAGGCCTTACCAGTTCAAGCAGGGTTGCATGCTAGGGAACCTCTGATTAATTCTTGCTTGCTCAGCGCAAGTTTACGGGGTCTTGGGCAAGGCACGCTTCGCCGGCAATGTAGGTCACCTTGCCAAGAAGCG
>CAMYJX010000087.1:0-5310 GCA_947258825.1 uncultured Pseudomonadales bacterium | reverse complement strand
CGTGCCTTGCCAAGGTGATCTACATTGCCTGCGGCCCGCTTCTAGACAGGAAAAACGCGAGACGCTCTGAGCATGCAAGAATTAATCAGAGGTTCCCTAGCAGAGCGAATTGCGCCGAGGGCGAAAAGTCCCTAACGTCTGTGACGAGCGGGCAGCCTGGCTCGCATCGAGTGCAGGGGAGGGCACGTGCATCCGGGAATCATTGCCGACGAGCATCCGCAGAAGACCGCCTACGTGATGGCAGAAAGCGGTGAGGTGATCACTTTTGCCGAGCTGGAGCGAACCGCCAATCAGGGCGCGCACCTGTTCCGCCAGCTGGGTCTGAGACGTGGCGATCACATCGCGCTGCTGCTGGAAAATCACCCGCGTTTTTTTCAGATCTGCTGGGCAGCCCAGCGCGCGGGCCTGTACTACACCCCCATCAGCTGGCGCCTGCAGCAACAGGAAGTGGAATACATCGTCAACAACTGCGAGGCGCAGGTGTTCATCACCTCCATTGGCCGCAAAGAGGTGGTGCAGCCGCTGCTGGAAAAGATGCCGGCCGTTGCGCATCGCTTCATGATCGACGGGGTCATCGACGGCTATCAGGGGTGGGAAGACGCCATAGCCGCGATGCCGGAAACGCCCATCGAGGATCCGGCCGAAGGGCAGTCCATGCTCTACTCGTCGGGGACGACGGGCTATCCCAAGGGCGTCAAAAAGCCTTTGCCCGAAGCCGCCTATGGCGAGCTCGTCCTGCCTAACTATCTGAGCGTGCTTTACGGTGCGGACGACAACTCCATTTATCTCTCGCCGGCGCCCCTGTACCACGCCGCGCCGCTGGGATTCACCATGAGCTGCCTGCGGAACGGCGTTGAGGTGGTTGTCATGGAGCACTTCGAGGCGCAGATGGCGCTCAGCTGCATAGAGACGTACAAGATCACGCACAGTCAGTGGGTGCCCACCAGGTTCGTGCGCATGCTCAAGCTGCCGGAAGAGGTGCGCACCCGCTACGATTTGAGCTCTCTACGCTGCGCCATTCACGCCGCGGCACCCTGTCCGGTCCCGGTCAAAGAGCAGATGATCGATTGGTGGGGCCCGGTGATCTACGAGTACTACGCCGGTACCGAAGGCAACGGTTTCGTCCAGCTGGATTCCCAGGAGTGGCTGGCCCATAAAGGGTCGGTTGGCAAGCCGTTGAACTGCGAGCTGCACATCTGCGACGACGAGGGCAAGGAGCTCCCCGCCGGCGAGCCGGGCACTATTTTCTTTTCCGGCGGTGGTCAGTTCGAGTACCACAAAGATGCCGAGAAGACGGCGGGATCCCGTCATCCCCAGGGTTGGACCACCCTCGGTGACGTTGGTTATCTGGACGAAGACGGCTATCTGTATCTGACCGATCGCAAGCACTTCATGATCATCTCCGGGGGCGTGAACATCTATCCTCAGGAGGCTGAGAACGCGCTCATCACCCACCCCGCCGTCATCGACGTAGCGGTCTTCGGCGTGCCCAACGAGGAGTTCGGCGAGGAAGTCAAAGCGGTGGTGCAGCCGCGGGACATGGCGGAGGCCGGGCCGCAGCTGGCGATAGCGCTGATGGACTACTGCCGGGAGCAGCTGTCCCACATCAAATGTCCCCGCTCGATCGATTTTCGGGAAGAGCTTCCGCGTCATCCCACGGGCAAGCTCTACAAGCGGCTGCTCAAGGATGAGTACTGGCGGAAAGCGGGGCTCTGAGGTCGGGAGTTACTGCGACTGCAGGATGTTCGCCGGCGCGTACTGGTCCGTCAGCTCGCGTGCATCGCTGTCCCAGTCCTCACGCTCGCGAATCATGGGCAGCAGCTCGCGCATGCTGATGCCGTAGGGCTTGAGCCTGGTGGCAAGTCTTTCCGCATTGGCACGCAGTACCTCGGGCGCGGGCAGCTCGACCGGGCTCGCCAGGACGATGCGGTTGCCCGTGCTCGGGTTGGCCAGATTGAAAAAGGTGCCGAACACATTGGCGTAGGTGACCGATTCGTGATCGTACAGGCGGCTGATGCTGAAGGTATTGGCTGCCAGGACACCGTCCGGCGTGAGCAGCGCTTTCACTTCCTCGAGAAATTCCCGGGTCATCAGGTGCTCGGGGATGTAGTCACCGTTGAACGCGTCCAGCATCACAAGATCGTATTTCTCCCCTCGCTGGAGGGCGCGCTTGACGAACACCCGGCCGTCCTGGGCAAATACCTGCACACGGTCACTGGGCGCGAAGCCGAAGTAGTCCCTGGCGACCCGGACCACTGCCTCGTCTATCTCCACGACGTCCTGCGTCGCCTGGGGAAACAGCTTATCCAGAGCCAGGGGGAGGGTGCCCCCGCCCAGGCCGATCATCAGGATCCGCTCCGGCTGAGGTTGCAGCAGCAGGCTTGCCATCATCATGCGGGCGTAGATGAAGACCATCTTGTCGGGCTTGCGCTGGTCGAAGCAGGACTGATTGCGCTGATCCCGACGCACGCTGAACTGCAGGCAGACCATGGAACCCCGCTGGTTGATGAGGATCGTGCTGTACAGCGAGCGCTCCTCGTGAATGATGCGGGCCTCGGCAGGAACCGACATCACGCAGACGAGCACACCGATCTGCGCGTAGAGCAGGGGCAGCAGCAGGCGAACGGCTGACCGTCGTCCGCGAGGGGCTCTGCGGATCATGACGCCGACCACCGTGATGCAAAAGCCGCCAGCAGCCCCATGGCAAGCAGCGCCAGGGTGAGCAGGGTGAGAATGGTGTTCATCTCGAACCAGAGCACCAGATAGAAGGACGTTGCCAGGGTGCCCAGGGCGCTGCCCAGGGTGGAGACAAAATACAGAAAGCCGGCGACCTGCCCCGAGCTTTCTGTGGTCTGCACCAGCAGCCGCACAGAGTAGGGAGATATCATGCCCATGATCACCGTCGGCACGATGAACAGAAATCCGGATGCCACCAGCGATCCGTACCGGGGGTCTTCGATACGCTCGAAAACCCAGACCATGATGTCCTCGTTGAAATAGACCAGGGGGTAGAGGCAGACGGCGGCGGTGAGAAAAATGATTGAAAAACGCCCCAGCGACGGGTGGTGCAGCGACAGGCGCCCGCCCACCAGATAACCGATGGACAGGGACAGCATGAAAATGGTGATGATGCTGCCCCAGGCGTGTCCTCAGGTAAATTGCCAGATTGATTCGCCGTAGAGCGCTTCGGTCACCGGATGCCGAAATTCTCCCCGCAGGCGTCGCTCGCCAAGTTTACAAACCGCTATATGCTTTTAACAACTCAATCGTTGCCGCCATTATGCAAGTTAGGTCTAATTGCCGCCCAAACCACTACCCTGAGCGCGTTGTGTCCCAGACCTTAACCCATCTTCAGCGTCTTGAAGCGGAAAGCATCTACATCATGCGCGAGGTGCTTGCCGAGGCGGAAAACCCGGTCATGCTCTATTCCGTCGGCAAGGACTCGTCGGTGATGCTGCATCTGGCCATGAAAGCCTTCTATCCCTCGAAGCCCCCTTTCCCGCTGCTGCACGTGGACACCACCTGGAAGTTCCGCGAGATGATCGAGTTCCGGGACAACCTGGCCAAGGATCTCGGCATCGATCTCATCGTGCACATCAACCAGGACGGCGTGCAGCAGGGCGTCGGTCCGTTCAGCCACGGTGCTTCGCTGCATACGGACATCATGAAGACCCAGTCGCTCAAGCAGGCGCTGGAAAAATACGGGTTCGATGCCGCCTTTGGCGGCGCGCGGCGGGACGAAGAAAAGTCCCGGGCCAAGGAACGGGTGTTCTCATTCCGCAACGCGCAGCATCGCTGGGATCCGAAGAACCAGCGTCCCGAGCTCTGGCACCTGTACAACGGCCGCGTGCGGGGCGGCGAGAGCATGCGGGTGTTTCCGCTGTCGAACTGGACCGAGCTGGACATCTGGCAGTACATCTATCAGGAAAATATTCCCATCGTGCCCCTCTACCTGGCGAAAAAACGCCCCGTCGTGGAACGGGAAGGCATGCTGCTCATGGTCGACGACGACCGTCTGCCTCTGGCCCCGGGGGAAACCCCCGAGATGCGCACGGTGCGCTTCCGAACCCTGGGCTGCTACCCGCTGACCGGGGCGGTGGAGAGCGATGCCGAGGATCTGTCGGGCATCATCGAGGAGATGCTGGTGTCCCGCACCTCGGAGCGGCAGGGTCGGGCCATCGATCACGACACCGCGGCATCCATGGAGAAGAAAAAGCAGGAGGGTTACTTCTGATGTCCGCCGCCATTGAACAGTACCTGAGCGAGCAGGCCGCCAAAACCACGCTGCGGTTTCTGACCTGCGGCAGCGTCGACGACGGCAAGAGCACCCTCATCGGCCGGCTGCTCTACGATTCCAAGCTCATCTTCGAAGATCAGCTGGCGGCTCTGGAAGCCGACAGCCGCCGGCAGGGTACCCAGGGAGAGGACATCGACTTTGCGCTGCTGGTCGACGGTCTGGCCGCCGGGCGGGTGAGCCCTGGCGACGTCGTAACCGTGTTGCCCAGCGGTCAGCGTTCCAAGGTCGATCAGGTGGTGACCTACGAAGGACAGCTGACAGAGGCGATTCCGGGCCAGGCGGTGACCCTGGTGCTGGAGGACGAGATCGACATCAGCCGCGGCGACGTGCTGGCGGCAGCTCAGGCGCCGCCTCAGGCTTCAGATCAGCTGGGCGTGCATCTGCTGTGGATGGACGAGCAGCCGATGTTCCCCGGGCGCCAGTATTATCTCAAGACCGGCACCCGGACGCTGCCGTGCGTGATTACCGAGCTCAAGCACCTGGTGAACGTCAACACCATGGAAACCCAGCCGGCGAAAAGCCTGTCGCTGAACGAGGTGGGCGTGGCTAACATCAGCCTGTCTGACCGTGTGGCTTTCGACCCCTACCAGGAAGGCCGAGAGCTGGGCAGCTTCATCCTCATCGACCGCCAGTCCAATGCCACGGTGGGCGCGGGGCTGTTCGACTACTCGCTGCGCAGGGCGGACAATATCCACTGGCAGGCGCTGACGGTGGACAAGCAGCACCGGGCCAGCCTGAAGCATCAGAAGCCCTGCGTGATCTGGATGACAGGTCTGTCCGGCTCCGGCAAATCCACCATCGCCAACCTGCTGGAAAGCCGGCTCAGCGACATGAGCCGTCACACCTACGTGCTGGATGGCGACAACGTCCGCCATGGGCTGAATCGCGATCTTGGCTTCACCGAGGCCGACCGGGTGGAAAACATCCGCCGGGTCGGCGAAACTGCGGCGTTGATGACGGATGCCGGCCTCATCACCATCGTGTCTTTCATCTCGCCGTTCCGCAGCGAGCGG
>CAMYJX010000086.1 GCA_947258825.1 uncultured Pseudomonadales bacterium | reverse complement strand
CGCCGAGACGCGCGCCGACAGCCCGTTGTTGTTCAGGAGCGTGTAGACGTCAGCGGTCGTCCCATCCGGAAGGGATCCATAACCCGCCTTGGTAATGCCAGATTGCACGTGTGCAGCTTGCCGTATTCTCAGCCTCCCGCCAAGCCGTTTGCAGCCGCCTTCCGGGGAAGGTGGTTTGCGAGCATGACCCGATGATCGACAGTCACATTCAGGTTATCCAGCGATTCCCAGCGGGCTGAAGATAATGTAGAGGATGATCGTAACGACCACCACCACGATTCCAGCGGTCGCTCTCCTGGGCATGGCCGTGCTCATCTTCCTGGTGTGCCTCGCGCTGGATCAGCTCAAGCCGGTGTAAACGGGGTTCTCTTCTGGCGGGGTTTGCTTTCCTGGCCGGCACACCGCCCGTGACCGGGCTATCGTTCAACCCTTAGAATTCGGCCCTGGTCGCTGTCCGTTACCAGATACAGAAAGCCGTCCGGGCTCACGCGGACATCGCGGATGCGCTCTTCCAGATCGGAAAACAGCGCCTCCTCCTCAACGATGACGCCGTCCTCCAGCACCAGGCGCCGCACCTCTTTGTCTACCAGCGCGCCGACGAACAGATTGCCGTCCCACTCCGGAAACCGATCTCCCCGATAGATCGCCATGCCGGAAGGCGCGATAGAAGGCACCCAATAGATCAGGGGCTGCTCCATCCCCGGGAGCTCGGTGTAGGGAGAGATACGGGCGCCGTTGTAGTCGATGCCCCAGCAGATGGCCGGCCAACCGTAGTTCAGGCCGGGCTCGATGCGGTTCACCTCGTCGCCCCCCTGGGGCCCGTGCTCATGCTGGTAGACCATGCTGGTCTTCGGGTCTACCACCAGCCCCTGGGGGTTCCGGTGACCGTAGCTCCAAACCGCGGCGCCGGGCATGCCGCGGTCGGCGTAAGGGTTGTCCTCGGGAACGCTGCCGTCGCGGTTGACGCGGATGACCTTGCCCAGATGGGAATCCACGTTCTGGGCCTCCTCTCGATAGTCGAAACCGTCGCCGGTGGTCAGGAGCAGCGTGCCGTCCGCCATGAAGGCGAGCTTGCCACCGTAATGCTGGGGCGTGCCCTTCGTCGGGCTCGCGGAAAAGATGACCTCGACGTCCGCCAGACCGTCTTCGGTCAGAGTGCCGCGGGCAATCTGGGTGGCGTTGGCCTTCAATTCGCCCTTCGCATAGGACAGATAAACTATCTGGTTGGTATCGAAAGCCGGGTCCAGCGCTACCTCGAGCAGGCCCCCCTGGCCGGCATAATAGCTTTCGGGCACGCCTGTCAGGGGGGCGCTTACCGTGCCTTCGGCGCTTACTCGGCGCAGCGCGCCGGTACGTTCCGTCACCAGGTAGCCGCCATCCGGCAGGAAAGCGATGCTCCAGGGATTGTCCAGGCCCTCCGCCACGGTCACTACGCTGTAGTCAGCTCGCCCGGCCGCGGAGGCGATCAGGGTCAGCGCGGCAAGCAGGATGAGAGGTCTAGGCATGAATAACTCCGCTGTGGCCGATTGCGCTGCCCGTACAAAAGGTAGCGGTGCATTGGCCTATGTCATGGGTCTGCCGTTATGCTATGGCATCTTCACATCGAGGTTAAAGGGGAAATGCTGCGAGCGTTGGGCGCTTATCTGCTGGCCGTGGTGGTTACCTACGTGTGCGCTGCTGTTGCCGCCACCCAATCTGTGATCTCCCGCCTGGCGGATATGGGCGTTGACGTGAGCTTCGCGCTGCGTCTGCAGACCACGCTGCAGGACACCGCGGGTATGATTCCTTATCTGCTCCTCATCGCCGTTGCCTTCGCCATCGCCTTTCCCGTGGCTGCGCTGGTGTCCCGGTTTCTACCTCGCTGGCGGAGCCTGGGCTACCCGCTGGCGGGCGGCGTGGCCATCCTGGCGCTGCACTTCATCCTCAATCAGGCCCTCAACATCACCCCGGTTGCTGCAGCCAGGACCACGGTGGGCCTTGCCGTGCAAGCCCTGGCTGGCGTGCTGGGCGGCTACCTGTGTCTGCTTATGCTGCCTCGAAAGGAGCCGCTCGCCGGCAGCTGAGCGGGTCGAGCGGGATGAGCGAACCACTCGGAGAGCCTCAGCAGGGGCGTGAGGCCGGCTCGTTGGCGACGCGGCTGCTGGACGCAGTAGAACGCGTGGGCAACCGCCTGCCGGACCCCGCGCTGCTGTTCTTTCTGTTGCTGCTGGCGGTTTGGGCGCTGTCGGCGCTGATGGCACAGCTCACCTATACGCACATCGATCCGCGCTCCGGGGCGCCCATCGAGGTGGCGAACCTGCTTACAGCCGACGCTTTGACCACCTTCCTGTCAGGCATGGTCAGCACATTCGTCAACTTCCATCCTCTGGGCGTGGTGCTGCTGGCAATGCTCGGCATCGGCGTGGCCGACCATACGGGTTTCATCCGGGCAGGTTTGCGGGCGCTGCTGGATCTGACCTCGCGCCGGCTTCTGACCCCCATGCTGCTTTTCATCGCTATCATCAGTCACAGCGCTGCAGATGCCGGCTACGTGCTGGTAATACCCCTCGGCGCCGTCATCTTTCAGGCGGCGGGGCGACATCCACTGACCGGCATCGCAGTGGCTTTTGCCGGCGTATCCGGTGGCTTCAGCGCAAACTTCATTCCCTCTGCTATCGACCCGATGCTGCAGGGCATCAGCCAGGCGGGCGCCCAGCTCATCGATCCCGGGCTGGTGCTCAACCCGCTGAATAACTGGTTCTTCACCTCTGCCTCCACGTTGCTGATCGTGGGGCTGGGCTGGTGGGTCACGGACGGGCTTGTGGAACCCCGACTGGCTCGGGAGCGGGTGGATGGTGATCTCGCGCAGGTGCCGCAGTTGGAATCGCTTTCAACGGCCGAGCGGCGGGGGCTGCGGGCAGGCCTGCTGGCCATGGCCACCGGTGTTCTGGCGCTGGCGTTGAGTGCCTGGCCGGAATCCTCTGCCTGGCGTGCCGTGGAGGGTGATCTGGCGGCCTCTTCGGCACCGCTGATGCGTAGCATCGTGCCGCTGATTTTTCTGTTCTTCCTCGTGCCGGGCATTGTCTACGGTTATGTCGCCGGCACGGTCAAGAGTCATCGAGACATAGTCGCGGGTATGAGCCAGGCCATGAGCGGCATGGCTTACTACATTGTGATGGCGTTCTTTGCCGCGCTTTTCATTGCTGAATTCGGGCGATCCAATCTGGGGGCGCTTTTCGCGCTGCAGGGAGCTGCGTGGTTGAAGGCTGCGGCGCTTCCCGCGGGGATAACGGTGATTGCCGTGGTGCTGATAACCGGGGTCGTGAATCTGTTCGTTGGCTCCGCTTCCGCCAAGTGGGCCCTGTTGGCCCCCATTCTGGTGCCCATGCTGATGCAGCTGGGAATCTCCCCGGATCTCACTCAGGCAGCGTATCGGGTAGGAGATTCCTCTACCAATATCATTACGCCCCTGATGCCATACTTTCCGCTGGTGGTGGTTTTCTGTCAGCGTTACGTCAGCAGTACCGGTATCGGCACTGTGGTGGCCATGATGCTGCCCTACGCCCTGAGTTTTCTTGCTGCTTGGACGGGCTTCCTTCTGCTTTACTGGGCCATCGGGCTGCCGCTGGGCCTGCAGTCCAGCTATGGCTATGGGGCATAGCGGGCCTCGCAGGCCGGGCCTCGCAGGCCGGGCCTCGCAGGCCGCCCTGGCAGGTCGCCCTCGCAGCGGTATTTACGTATGGGAAGGTGCCTGTCTGGACGTCACGATGAAGCATCAGTGCCGAACCGCATTTGAAATACATTCGCAAGAAAGGAAAACGACGTGTTGAAGGAAGTAACGGGAGACATACTGCTCAGTAAAGCCGAGGCCATTGCCCACGGTGTGGCGCCTGGGGATCATTTCAATCAGGGCCTTGCTCTGTCGCTGCGGGAACACTATCCCGCCATGGCCAAAGACTTCCGCCACTACTGCCAGATTTCCCACCCGAAGCCCGGAGAGATCTGGGCCTGGGCCGGCGCAGACGGGCGGCGCATCATCAATCTCATGACTCAGGAAGAAGCTGCAAGCAAGAAGGCGAATCCCGGCAAGGCCACTTCGCACAACGTCAACGTAGCGCTTCGCAACCTCAAGCACCTGGTGGAGACGGAGGGTTTCAAGAGCCTGGCGCTGCCGAGGCTCGCTACCGGCGTGGGCGGTCTGAAATGGGATGAGGTCAGAACCCTGATGGAAAATCAGCTGGCAGATCTGAAAATTCCCGTATATATCTACGCCACTTTCGAGTCGGGTGTTCAAGCCAGCGAGTGAGGTAGCGAGGAAGCAGCCATGCCAACCATCAAGCGGGTCAATCATACGGGTATCAGCGTGCGCGACATGGCGCGCTCGCTGGCTTTTTATCGGGATCTGCTGGGCCTGGAGCTGATTTTCGACTCCGACGTCGACGACGTGCCGCCTTTGAACGCTGTGGTTGGCATGGATAACGCTCGCGGGCGCGTCGCCTGGCTGCGGGCTGGAGACACCATGATCGAGCTGTGGCAGTGGGACCACCCGGAAGGCCGGCCGCTGCCGGACGACTACCGCCCTGCGGACAAAGGGGTGACTCACTACGCACTCGAGACGGACGACGTCGACGGGCTGTACCGGCGCATCGTCGACGCCGGATTTCATGCGAACACCGAGCCGCTGGATCTGGGTCTTCACAAAACCACGTACGTGCGGGGCCCGGATGATGAGATCATCGAAATACTGGAAGATCGGGCGACAGACGAGTGGCTAGCAGAGTTGACCGCGGAGGCTGCTCGCCGGCGGGCGTCACGCTGACACCATGCGAGCCCGGGGGCTCATCTGCGGCTGAGCGCAGCCTGTATTCAGAGCCCTCGGCTCAGGGGGCCGCAGCCTCTGCCAGGGCGAAGGTTGAGCGCACGCTGCGCCGAATGCTGATCTCGCCGGGGCTGAAGTCTGGACCCGAATCGGCCGTCCGCGCTGTCATGGCTTCCATCATAAGCGGGCGAACCTGATGCTGATCGACGGCTGCGTCTAGCAACTCGCCGAGGGTAACCCCGAACCCTCGGGCCACGCGCAGAGCTTCGTCTTTGGCATCATCGATGGCCAGATCCAGCGCTTTGCGCTCCAGCTCAGCCCGGTTGGACAGGTCCAGTTCAATACCCGCTATGCCGTTCACTCCGCGCTGCAACGCGCCGTTGATCAGGTCGCCGATATCTGCCAGGTCCTTCAGTACCACCTGGATAGCTCGGGTGGCCGTCAGGCCATCTGCTTGAGCACCCCTGTCGGAAGGTCGGTAGCGCGGCCGAATGCTGACCGCCGCTGCGGTGACGTCACGCTTGTTGATGCCCATGTCCCGGGCCATTTCCAGCACCTTGCGGGACACCTCGTCCAGTTGGGCCTTCAAAGCTGAGGCGTCTTCACCTTCCCGACGTGCCTCCAGATTCACCCTCGCCATGTCCGGGACGGCGCGAACTTCTCCGGAACCCGTCACGTGGAGCCCCCTGAGGTCGGCGGCGGCGTAAGCCGACAGCGAGCTTGCCAGGAAGCTGATCAGCAGGAATGAGAACTGTAGCCGCATCATTGGTCTCCGGGTCGGGCGCCGCTCCCACTATAATCGTTTCATATGGCCAAGAAAGAACTTCGGTTGGCAGTGGTGATCTACGGCGGTGCGTCGCTCGCCGTGTACATGCATGGGGTCACCAAAGAGCTGCTCAAGCTGGTTCGGGCGTCCAAAGTGCTGCACGAGATCGGCGCCGAACGTGCCGGCGATCTGCCCTACCACGACGGGCCCGATCGTCGTGATCCGGATACCGAAGCCGTTTACTTCGAAGCGCTCAAGCAGATCAGCAGAAGCAGCGACTTCCGAGTCGTGATCGACGTCATTGCCGGGGCTTCAGCGGGCGCGATCAACGGCGTCATGCTGGGTAAGGCGCTGGTGGATGACGCGCTGCTGGATGCGCAGACGTCGTTGTGGATGACGGATGCAGACATCGATCACCTGGGCGCTGAGAACACCAGCGCGTGGCGCAAGTGGTATCTCTACCCGTTTCTACGAGCGTTGTCGTTCTGGATGCCGAAGGATGTGGGACGGAACCCGGAGACCCGGGAGAAAATTGCCCGTCTGGTACGCTCTTCATGGTTTCAGCCGCCGTTTTCCGGCGAGCGGCTCAGCCACCACTTCTTCGATGGTCTGGAAGCCATGGCGGCGTCGCGAAGACCGGACAGTACCCTGCTGCCGCCCGGTCAGCGCCTGGACGTCTACGCCAGCATCACCGATCTGGTCGGCTACCCCAGGGCCATTCAGCTCCATGAGCAGCTGGTAGCCAGGGAAATGGAGCATGCCGCTTTCTGTCGGCTCTCCCACGTTGCCAGCGTTGCTGGCCAGGGAACCAGCGATTTCGTTGACGAAAACAACCCGGCCCTGGTGTGGGCGGCCCGCGCCAGCTCGTCCTATGCCGGGGCTTTTCAGCCCTTTCACCATGCTGAGATTCGGCGGGTGCTGGGCGCCAGGCGGTTACCCTGGCCGCGGGAACAGAGCTTTCTGCAGGGCAGCATCTACGCCCGGGACGGCTCCCCCGCCTACCGTCATTTCAATCCTGCCGACCGGTATTTTGTTGATGGCGGCATCGTCAACAACAAACCCTTCGGTGCCGCGCTGGAGGCGCTGAATCATCGAGCTTCCGATCGCCAGGTGGATCGTTGCCTTGTCTACATCGAGCCGACCCCCAATCTTGAAGGCCTGTCTCATCCGGAAAAGAATCTCGGCTATCTGAGCACGTTGAGGGCCGCCCTTTCTTCCATTCCCCGCAACCAGCCCATTCTCGATGACCTGAACGCCATCGTCGCGCAGGATGCCCGGGTGCAGGTGAACCGTCGGGTTGTGGATGGTAATCGCGCCGACATCGCGAAAATGGTGGCGGACATACAGGCGGCCAATGTTCACCAGGCTTCGTCCGCCGGGCTCATCGGCTACCTGCGCGCGCAGCTGATGGAGCGCGCTGAGGAGGAGATGGGCATCGCGTTTAACGCTTACGTGCAGCGCCGGGTATGGCGTCTGGCCGACGCCCTGGCCAAGGAATGGCTGATGCTGGCCGAAGAGGGCGGCGACGCGCGGACCGCCCGCGGCATGGAGCTGACGATTGCTCACTGGTGGCAGGCGGCCGAGCCGGCGGAATCCGCGTCCCGGGAAAACAGACAGGAAGAGTTTCTTGATCAGTTCGACGTTACGTTCCGTATTCGCCGTCTGCAGTTTCTCATCCGGCGCATGAACAAGCATGAAGATCGGGTGGGTCTGGCAGAGGATGAGCTCGACGCTCTGGACAGCTTCAAGCAGGTGGCTTATGAATTCATGGAGCGCTGCTACGATCTGCGGCGCTATCGATACCTCAGCGAGGCGCTGGTGGGCACGCTGTTGGAGGCCGCTGGAAGGGTACCGCTGTTTCCTGAAGAAGCCAAAACACTGCTGCGTCAGGTTTCCGACGCCCTTGCGCTCAAAACCCTGGATGCCGAGCTGGACGCTGCATTTCACGAGTTCAGCGAATCCCTGGGAGACGCCGAGTTTCGCCAGGCGATCACGGCCGACTACCTGGGGTTCCCGATCTACGACGTATTGCTGATGGCGCCGGGAACGCCGGAAGGCAGCCCGGACCCGCTGACACCGATTCGCGTGGAGCGGATCAGCCCAGCAGATTCATTGACCTTGAATGAGGCCTTTGGCGGTCTGCGCTGCCGCGATTTCATGGGCTTCATAGGTTTCTTCAACCGGGCCTACCGGGAGCACGACTATCTGTGGGGCCGGCTCAACGGTGCTGATCGTCTGGTGGACCTGCTCACCACGGCTGCCGATGGCGCCATAGAGGATCCGCTTGCGCTGAAGAAGGCGCTCTTTGCCGCCATTGTCGAGCGCGAACGTCGTCGTCTTTACCGCTGCGACGAGCAACTGGCCGCCATCAGTCGCGCTATCGAGGCCCTGTGACCGGCTGAACCTTACTGGCGTGCCGATGCAGCGGTTCCCCTGGTTGCGGATTCCGGCTCGAGCCTGGCTTCAGCTGTTGTTCGCGCTGACAATCCAGCAGGCGCCGCTCAGCATGATCCCCGCTGCCGTGGCCAGGGGCGTCAGCGTCTCACGGACCGCGTCCAACGCTTTGTCACGAGTGTCTTCCTCTACCTCCGCAAGAAGCCGGCTCATGGGCCCGTTTCGCAGCAGGAACGCCACCGCTTCTTCCACATCGCTTCCCAGACGCATGTCAGCCGTGCAGGGCTCGATGGCAATGCTGGTGAAACCCGCCTGGTCGAGAATCTCCTGCATGTATGCGGGATCCGCAAAGGCAAAAGGCCCGGGCGCTCTGGGGTCCGGCCGCGCTTCCGGCTCAGGCAGAAACGGCTGCGCGGCGCCGCCTGGCACGGACAGCCAGGGGTTGTCCTTCGGAGATTGCCAGCAGATGAAGCACAGGCGCCCCTGATCCTGAAGTGCCGAACGGATGTGGGCGAAAGCCTGATGTGGGTTGGCGAAGAACATCACCCCGAAGCGGGAAAATGCCAGATCGAAACGGGTGTCGAATGGATAGCTGGACGCATCGGCCAGAATGAACTCCAGCATCTCGTTGCCCGCGCCGCGCGCGCGGGCGTTGGCAAGCATGGGCTCCGAAATGTCTACCCCGGTTACTCGGGCGCCCTGCCCGGCCATGGTCAGGGACGTGCTGCCGCAGCCGCACCCGATGTCCAGGACCCGCTCCCCCGGTTGCGGAGCCGCGTGCCGGATGGCCTGTTCGGATAGCGTGACCAGCAGCTGGTCCATGCGCTCTTGTGAGGCAACCCAGCTTTCCGCGGTCGGGCCGTTCCAGAACTCGACCTGCTCTTGGTTGCTGCTCTGATGGCTCGTCATGGTGCTTTCCCCCGAGTTAAAGCGCCCATGCTAGGCAAAAGCGGCCTCGTTCGCACCGGGAAAGTTGCCGCGCGTTTCCAGATAAGCCAGCAGCGCTTCCAGGTCGTCTCCCTTGCGTGAGCCCGGCAGGGCGTGGCTGGAGCGCAGGGCCCGGTCGAACCAGATGCCTTCGGGAGCACGCTGGTTCGGGCGGTGGGACGCCAGCCACAAGGCGGTATCGGCACCTGCCGCAGCGTTACGCAATAGAGGTTTCAGAACCCGGTGAAAATCTGGTAGGGAAGTCTCGACGCCCGGGGTGTCCACCCAGCCCGGGTGCATGACGTAGTACTGGCGCCGCCCGGCTTCGGTTCGGCGCAGGTGCGCGTTCAGCTCCACCTGAGCCCGCTTGTGATAGGCATAGGCCATCGCGCCCTGATAGTTCTCGTGAGACTCCAGCGCCGGCACCGACAGGGGCACGTTGTACATTCCACCGGAGCTCATGTGAATGACGCTGGCGTCATCGCTCAGCAGCCCGCGCTGGCAGGCTTCCGTGGTCAGCAGCCAGGGGTTCAGCAGGTTGGTTGCGAAGCCGGTGTCCAGGCCTTCGGCGGTGGTTGCAGGCGTGTTGAGCAGAACGCCGACGTTGTTGACCAGGACGTTCAACGCCGGGTGCTGAACCAGCACCCGGCTGATCAACTCCTCCGTGCTGGCAACCAGGGAAAGATCCATCGGTATCGGATGAATGCTGCCGGCAAGGTTCTCCGCCTCCTCGGCGAGCTGGGCGAGTTTGTCCGCGCTGCGCGCCACCGCCAGAACGCTGGCTCCCGCCGCCGCCGCCTGCCGAGCAATTTCCCGGCCGATGCCGGAGGATGCGCCGCTGACCAGCCAGTGCTGGCTCGAGAAATCCCAGGTTTCCCGTTGCCACAAGGACCGTCGCGCGAGGTAGCCGACGTTGGTGAAGCTTGGCAGGAACCCGACGAAGAAACGGGTTGCCTGAAGCATGTCGCCGATTCCACTCATGGTCGATCTCCGCGGTTGGATAGGTAAGGGGGAAACGGAGGCTACGCCGGTTCCGGTGAATCCTCTGTGAAAGCAGCGCCAGCGCCATCCAGCGCCATCTGCCGTTCGGTCATCTTGGTGAGCTGCTCGGCCATCTTCAGATAGATGCGCAATCCCTCCAGACCGGAGTTCAGGTGGTGTATGGGCAAGGTTCTGCGGCTGGCCGCTTCCAGCAGCCGCGTTTTCAAGTCGTGCCAGCTTTTGCGAAGCGCGTCGTACCCTGCTTTCAACCCTTCCAGGTCGAAGCCCTCCAGCTCCGGATCGCACCGGTTGACGTGCGCGAGAACGTCGGCCTGGTAGCTGGCGATGTCGGCGTATATCTCAGGTCTCATCAGCGCGTCGATGTCATCGCGATGCCGGTCCAGCTCCTCGGTCAGGGTCATGACATCCTCCAGATAGTTGGTGGCCCGCAGTATCAGCGGCAGATTAGAGGAAAGTTCGGACCCCAGGCGTGAAGCCTCCAGCCCGACGACGAAGGCGGCGATGGCGTCCGTAAGGCCCATCGCCGCTTCGCGCTGTTCGACGACCGAGCGATGTGGCGGCCCCTCGACGTTGATTGCCGTGTCCACGACGTCCCGGATCATCCGGCTGGCGCGCCGAAGCTCGAGCTTCAGGGCGTCCAAAGCCAGTGTGGGAGTTGCCATGACGTTGCGGTCCAGGTACCGGGGTCGCGAGAGCGTCTCTGCCCGGGTCGTGAATCGCGTTTCGAGGAACGCTGCCAGCCGCCCGGTCAAAGGCCACATGAGCAGCACGCCCAGCAGGTTGAAGACGGTATGAAACAGTGCCAGCGTGATCGCCGGCGCGTCTTCCAGCCCCAAGACTTCCCCGCCTATGCGCACCGACCAGATCAGCAGAGGCAATAGCGCCAACGCGACGATTCCAGTCAGCAGGTTGAAGATCACATGCGCCCCAGCGACCCGTCGGGCGTTGGCCGTAGCGCCGATAACGGCAAGGCTCGCGGTGGAGGTTGTGCCGACGTTGGCACCGATCACGGTTGCCGCCGCAGCATCTATGCCCAGCACGCCGCCGGTTGCCGCAGTCAGGGTGATGGCGATGGCGGCGCTGGAAGA
>CAMYJX010000085.1:14875-20881 GCA_947258825.1 uncultured Pseudomonadales bacterium | reverse complement strand
GGCCTGCGCTATCTCGTGGTCGGTGACCTCGACGATTCGTGAGGCACCTCGCTGTATGATCTCGAACGCTTCGGCATTCGGCACGCGGCAGGCCATGCCGTCAGCAAAGGTGTGCGCCGTCGACGTCTCCACAACCTCGCCCGCCTTCAGCGACCGGGCATAGGCCGGTGCCTCGGAAGACACCACGCCGACGATCTCCGTCTGCAGTCCAAGCAGGTCCCGAACGCTGATCAACCCGCAGATGCCGGAACCCATGCCAATGGAGACGTAAACCACATCAAGCGCTTCCACGGCCTGGAAAAGCTCCCAGGCATAGGTGGCCACGCCGCGAACCAGCGTTGGATGAAAGGATGGCGCGTAAAGCTGCCCCTTCTCCTCCGCAAGCCGCTCAGCTTCCACCCGTGACTCGTCGAAATCCGCGCCGTGAACGACCAGCTCTGCACCCCAAGCCTGCATCGCCCGATTCTTTTCCGGGCTGTTGCCTTCGGGCACGACCACGGTCACGGGAATGCCATGCCGCCGCGCGGCAAACGGGATGCTCTGCCCATGATTGCCGCGGGTGGCCGTGATCATTCCTGATGGCAGCGCTCCGGTGCTGTGCAGCTCGTTGAGGTAGACCAGCCCGCCGCGCACCTTGAACGCCCCGGTCGGGGTGTAGTTTTCGTGCTTCACCCACACTTCGCAGCCGAGCCGGTGGGCGAGCAGGGGCCAGGCATACTGGGGTGTCGGAGGCATGACGGCGTGAACGACATCGGCAGCCTGCTCCAGCGCCTCGAGCTCGAAAAGACCGTTTGTGGTCAAGATGCCTAATCCGATTCGTCCAGAGACCTGGCACTATAGAATCGGCCCACGTGAAGGTCTAATGTTGATTCCAACTTTCCAGTCAATCTGAGAAACGCACAGCAAAAAACGAGGGGTAAGGATGGAGCTCACAAACAGGATCGTCGTCGTCACCGGCGGCGCCAGCGGCATCGGCAAAGCCATGGCCGAACGCTTCCACCGAGAAGGGGCTGCAAAAGTGGTCGTGGCGGACATGAACGCCGAAGGCGCAGCCGCCGTCGCCAACGCTATTAACGGCTGGAGCATGGGCGTCGATGTCAGCAAGGAAGCAGACATTGTCCAACTGATCGACGAAACCGAAAGCCGGTTCGGTCCCATCGACCTGTTCTGCTCCAACGCAGGCATCGGCATCGGTGAGGGGCTGGATGCCCCCGACGACGTGTGGCAGAAGATCTGGGAGGTTAACACGCTGTCCCACGTCTATGCGGCGCGCACCCTGGTACCGCGAATGAAAGCCCGCGGCGGCGGCTACCTTCTGAACACCGCATCGGCGGCAGGGCTGCTGAGTCAGATCGGCTCCGTAACCTACGCGGTAACGAAACACGCAGCCGTCGCATTGGCCGAGTGGATCGCCATCACCCACGGCCGTGACGGCATCAAAGTTTCCGTCCTCTGCCCGCAGGCTGTGCGAACGCCCATGACAGCGGGCGGCCCGGGTGTTGCCGGCGTAGACGGGATGATCGAACCGGAGGACGTCGCGCAGACGGTCGTCGAAGCGCTGGGTGAAGAGCGGTTTCTGGTGCTGCCTCACCCGACGGTTGCGGAATACATCAACCGCAAAACCACCGACTACGACCGCTGGATTCGGGGCATGCAGCGGCTTCAGGAAAGCTATCTGGAAGAGGCTTCTCCGTTCGAAGGGGGCGAGGGTTCCAAAGGCTGATCCGCAACCGGCCCGGCGTCAGGAGACCCCGCAGGCGCGGAACTAGCTCAGCAGGTCGGCGATTGCCCGCTTGGCCATGATCTTTACCAGGTGCGCGCGGTACTCGGCCGACGCGTGCAGATCGTTGTTGAATCCTGCATCGGGTACCTCTACCGCCTCAATCGCCGCCGGGTCGAGATCAGCCTGCAGCGCCACTTCCAGCGCGGTGCCGCGAAAGGCGCAGGGGCCTGCACCGGTGATACCCACCCGAATCGTGCCGTCGAAATCCGCCACCAGCACGCCGACCACCGCATAGCGCGAGGCCGGGTTGGGAAACTTACGATAAGCCGCCCGGGTTGGCACCTGGAAATCGATGCGCGTGATGATCTCGCCCGGTTCCAGAGCGGTTTCGAACAGGTCCTGAAAGTATTCGTCGGCAGGGATCTGCCGAGCGTTGGTATTCACCGTGGCGCCAAGACCGATGACGGCCGCCGGATAGTCGGCGGCCGGGTCGCTGTTGGCGACCGAGCCACCGAGGGTGCCGCGGTTCCTGACCTGGCCATCGCCGATCTGGGCGGCCAGAAATGCCAGGACCGGCAGGCTGCGGCGAATGCCCTCGTGCCGGGCCACCTCGTCATGCAGGGTAAAGGCGCCAACCCTGACCTCGCCCGAGTTGACGTCGATGCCCGTCAAGCCGTCGACGGCGGACAGATCGATGACGTCCGACGGCGCCGCGAGCCGCTGCTTCATGGTGGGGAGCAGCGTCTGGCCCCCGGCAAGATAGATGCCGTCTTCCGCGCTCTGATAGAGGCCGACGGCTTCTTCCAGCGTGGCGGGCCTGTGATAGCGAAACTGATACATGTGCACTCTCCCCTCAGCCCCTGAGCGCGCGCCAGACCTTTTCCGAGGTGGCCGGCATGGAAATGTCGTTCACGCCCAGCGCATCGGTTACCGCGTTCATGATCGCGGCAGGAGACCCGATGGCGCCCGCCTCGCCGCACCCTTTGGCGCCGAGCGGGTTGTGCGTGCAGGGGGTTACCGTGGTATCCACCAGAAAATCCGGCAGGTCGTCGGCTCGCGGAAGGCAGTAGTCCATCAACGAACCGGTCTGCAGCTGCCCGTACTCATCGTAGACGGCCCGTTCCAGCAGGGCCTGGCCAGCGCCCTGGGCAAGACCCCCGTGAACCTGGCCGTGCACGATCAGCGGGTTTATAAGGGTGCCGAAATCGTCGACGGCGACAAGGTTGACCAGTTCGACCGTGCCGGTGTCCGCATCGATTTCAACCTCGGCGATGTGGGTACCTGCGGGATAGGTAAAGTTGTCGGGATCGTAGAAGGCTTTTTCGGACAGACCGGGCTCCAGGTCTTCCGGGTAGTCGGCGGGTACGTAGGCGGCAAACGCCACCTCGCCGAACGACAGGGCCCGGTTGCTGTCCCGCAGACGAAATTGCCCGTCCTCAAAATCGATGCTCTCGACGTCGGCTTCCAGCATGTGGGCCGCGATGCGCCTGCCCTTGGCGACGACTTTTTCCGCGGCAACCACAATCGCCGAGCCACCCACCGCGAGAGAGCGCGACCCGTAGGTGCCCAGACCGAACTCGACACGTCCGGTATCGCCGTGCACCACTTCCACGTCGTCGATCCCTATGCCGAGCTTGGCAGCCACTACCTGAGCAAAGGTCGTTTCGTGGCCTTGCCCATGGCTGTGGGTTCCCGTGAATACGGTGACCGAGCCGGTGGGATTGACCCTGATCTCACCGCTTTCATAAAGACCCACACCTGCACCAAGAGAAATTGCCAGCTTCGACGGCGCCAGCCCGCAGGCTTCTATGTAGCAGGACAGGCCGATGCCCCGACGCTTGCCGGCGGCAGCGGCTGCCGCCTTGCGCGCCGGGAAACCGGCGTAGTCGATGAGCTGCAGCGCCTTGTCCAGGCTCGCCTCGTAATCTCCGATGTCGTAAACCAGCGCCACCGGCGTCTGATACGGAAAGTCTGTCGGCCGGATCATGTTTCGACGTCGCAGCTCAGCCGGATCCATGCCCAGCTCGCGGGCGGCAGTTTCCACGATGCGTTCCACCACGTACGTGGCCTCGGGTCTGCCCGCACCTCGATAAGCGTCTACCGGCGCGGTATTGGTATAGACACCATGCACTTCAACGTGAATGTTCGGCGTCCTGTACTGACCAGCCAGCAAGGTTCCATACAGATAGGTCGGCACGGATGAGCCGAATAGCGAAAGGTAGGCGCCCAGGTTCGCCGTCGTCTGAACCTTCAGCGCCACGAATTGACCGTTCTCATCCAGACCGAGCTCGGCGTGAGTGACGTGATCGCGGCCGTGAGCGTCCGTGAGAAAGGACTCACCCCGCTCCGCTGTCCATTTCACCGGACGGCGCAACTTTCTGGCTGCCCAGACCACGGCGGTCTCTTCGGGATAGACAAAGATCTTGGAGCCGAAGCCACCGCCCACGTCCGGCGCGATGATCCGCAGCTTGTGCTCCGGGGCGACCTGCACGAACGCCGACAGCACCAGGCGTTCCAGGTGAGGATTCTGACTCGTGGTGTACAGGGTGTGCTCGCCGGTTCCCACGTCGTAGACACCGAGAGCGGCGCGCGGCTCCATGGCGTTGGGGATCAACCGGTTGTTGGTGAGGTCCAGCCGCGTCACGTGGGCGGCCGAAGCCAGGGCCGCGTCGGTAGCGCTTTCATCACCCAGTTCCCAGTCGTAGCACAGGTTGCCCACAACCCCGGCATGAATGTCTTCCGATTTCATAGCCATGGCCGGCTCGACCACCGCGTCGAGCTCGGTAAATTCGGTGACCACCTGCTCCGCCGCTCGCCAGGCAATGGCGGCGCTGCTGGCAATCACCAGGCCAAAGGGCTCGCCCGCATAGTTGACGACGCTGTGCGCCAGCGGTGGATGCGGCGCGGTTACCATGTCGCTGCCGTCTTTCTGTTTGACCGTCCAGCCGCAAGGCAGATCGCCCAAACCATCCGCCGCCATGTCCTGGCCAGTGAGCACGGCCAGAACCCCTTCCATCGCCAGAGCTTCGGAAGCATCCACGCTGTCTATGCGCGCCCGGGCGTAAGGCGAGCGCAGGAACGCGGCGTACACCTGTCCCGGCTGACTGAAATCGTCCGTGTACCGGCCCTGACCGGTAATGAAACGCGCGTCCTCCTTGCGCCTGATGGGGGCGCCGATTCCGCTTTCGATAGCTTCGGCCACGGCGTTCCCCTACTTCATCTGCGGCGCGGCGCGCAGCACCGCTTCGACAATGTTGTGATAGCCCGTGCATCGACACAGGTTGCCTTCCAGGCCCTCGCGCACCGCACGACGATCCAGATCAGCACTCGACTGCACCAGATCGATGGCAGACATGATCATGCCTGGCGTGCAGAATCCGCACTGCAGGGCATGACACTCGCGAAACGCTGCCTGCATGGGATGAAGATCATCCGGGTTGCCGATGCCCTCGATGGTGGTGACCTCGGCGCCATCGACCTGGGCAGCAAGGACAGCGCAGGACTTCACCGAGCGACCGTCCAGGTGGACGGTGCAGGCGCCGCACTGGCTGGTATCGCACCCGACGTGGGTTCCGGTCAGGCGCAGGTGTTCCCGCAGCAGGTCCACCAGAAGCGTGTTCTCGGCAACCTCCAGTTGGTGCCGGGTGCCGTTGACGGTGAGTGTGACTTTCATCTTCTGCTCCTAAAACGCAAGGATCATGGCCAGAATCAGCGCAATGAACACGGCGACCCAGATCTTCCACTGCCCGCCCGTCTGATAAACAGGCTTCGCCTCCGCCGGCGCTGCGGCCACCGGTTCCGCGCCGCTCACCTCGCGCCCGAAGGCGAGGAAGAAATCGTCCGCCATCTTGCGCGCCGCACCGTCAATGAGCCGGGAACCGACCTGCGCCAGCTTGCCGCCGACGCTGGCCTTCACCGCGTACCGCAGAACGGTATCGGCGCCATCGGCTTCCAGATTGACTTCCGCCTTGCCTTTGCCGAAACCGGCCGGGCCTCCCTTGACGTTGGCGTTGATGGTGTAGCTGGTGGGTGCGGCAACATCTTCGAGAGAGAGTTGTGCTTTGAAGAGCGCGCTGACGGGGCCGATCTTGGCTTTGACAGCCGCATCGAATCGATCGTCCGCCAGTTTGTCCATTGACTGGCAGCCATCGATGCAACGCGCCAGGACGTCAGGGTCGTTGAGCCCCTGCCAGACCAGCTCGCGCACGGCTGCAATCCGGTACTCACCGGCCTGTTCCACGCATCCTCCCTTGCAGTTTTTTTTATGGTCGAAAGGGTCGCAC
>CAMYJX010000085.1:0-14841 GCA_947258825.1 uncultured Pseudomonadales bacterium | reverse complement strand
GCAACGGGACCCTTCACGCCGGCCAGGGCGCGGTGCCGGAAATCACGAACCGGCTGGCGCGCTCTTCTGCAGGGGCTCGCCGAGGGCCAGGGCCCGGTCGAGACGGCTGTTCTCGTCCTGGCTCAGGAATCGCATCGCGAGCAGAAGAAAGACAACGCTGACCGCAAGCATGCTCAAACTCCATAGCAAACCCAGACGCAACGCCACGGCATCGGCGAGACCCTGCCCGATATAGATGTCGCTGATCTGGCCGATGAGATAAGGACCAAGCGCCAGACCAACGAAGGTGTTCATCAGCACGTAATAGGCGGAAGCCTGGGCTCGCATTCTGGGCATCACCAGGTCATTCACGGTGCTGGCCGCGCAGCCGACCCACATGGGAGAAAACAGGCTGAACCCGAAGCTGCAGGCATAGGCAACCCAGGCGCTGTCCGTGAAGATGAAGCCCAGCCCAAAGGGCGTTGCCAGTACCGGTACTGCCAGGCCGACGTAGAGCCGGGCATTCAGCGTGCGGGGGCGCAGACGGTCTGCCAGCCAGCCGCCAAAGGTGATACCGACCCAGCCGCCCACTGCGGCGCCAAGGCCCAGCACCAGCCCTGCCTCGGACAGGCTGACGTCGTGCATCCGCAGCATGAACGGGGGGCTCCAGAAACCAACCCCGTAAGTGACGAAGCTGATGCAGGGGAAACCGATGGTCGCCAGCACGAAGGTCCGGGTTCCGAACATCATGGCGAACGTGGCCGGGTCGGACAGCTTGAGATTGTGCACCCAGGAAATTGAGGCGTAGACGCCGATGCCCAGAGCGATCCACTGATTGGGCGTGTGGGTGAAGGTGTTGACGCCCCAGGCCACGGCAGCGACCAGAGCTGCTGCAATCAGATTCACCACGCCGGCTCGGAGCCCGCCCAGGCGAAGCAGGGCAAACAGCGTGAACGGCGGCAGCACCGCCATCAGCGCCTGCCCCGCCTCCCGGAACGGATGGGGATGCTCGACGCTGATCAGCCCCTCGCTCAAACCGCGAGCGGGTTCCCTTAGGGTCCAGACCCAGAAGGCCAGCAGGATGCCTGGCAGACCGACGGCGAAGAATGCCGCCTGCCAGGCTTTGAGACCGAAGGGCGCCTGGGCAGGATCCGGAAAAGCGCCGTTCCAGCCGTCGACGATGGCCCCGCCCAGAAACAGCCCGATACCGGCACCGATATAGATACCCGACGAGTAAACGGCGAGCACGGTTGCCCGCACGCGCGGCGAAAAGTAGTCCGACAGCATGGAGAAGGCGGCCGGCGTCGCGCTGGCCTCGCCGATGCCAACGCCGAAGCGAAATACCGCCAGCGAGAGAAAGCTGCGCGCCGTGCCGGACAGCGCCGTCATCAGGCTCCAGAAGCCCAGGCCTACGGAAATGAGGTTCTTGCGCACCCAGACATCTGCCAGACGCCCCAGCGGAATGCCGAAGATGGCGTAGAACACGGCGAACGCGGTGCCGTAGAGGAATCCGATGTCGGCATCCGAAATGCCAAGATCCGCTTTGATCTCTTCGGCGAGGATGGACAGGATCTGGCGATCGATAAAGTTGAAGATATAGACGACGATCAGCGCCAGAAGCACGTATCTGGCGTATCGCCCACCTGTTTCCGACTGATCCGGGCCCGGTTGCGGGTCATCCATCCCGATGAAACATGGTGTTTTTTACCTGTTGCCAGTATCTTGCCTTTGCGAAACAATACTCCATCAAGGGTGCAGTCCACAAAGCGGCTTGTGTCGCCGGGAGAGAGGGCGATCGATTGCACCCTGAACAAACCAACTAAATAGGCTTGATATGGAAGATCAACCCCCTGAAGTGCTGATGCGCGGCTTGCTGCGTGCATACTACTGGATGGATGAAAGTCTGCAGAATGGATTGGTGCAGGCCGGTTTCCAGCCCCGCACGCGAACCCAGACAATGATTCTAATAAACATTTCCAACGGCATTACCCGCGCGGCCGAGCTGGCCAGAGTGTTGGGCGTCAGCCGTCAGGCGATACAGCAGCAGATTACCGAGCTGGAACGGGACGAGCTGGTGACGCAGATTCCGGACCCGGAGGACAAGCGGGCAAACCGGATCGTCTTCAGCGAGCGTGGCTCCCAGCTGATCAATGCAGCTCTGGCGAGTCTCCGACAGGCAGAGCAGGCGCTGGCCATCCGTCTGGGCTACGACACGCTGCGCAGCCTGAGGAACGGCCTGACCAATGACTGGGGGCCGGTGATCGGCGAGCAGCACCCGCCGGGCCGCAAGCGGTCTATCGGTGATCAGTCGACATCCCAGGGTTAGCCATAGGGCCTGAAATCGGTCGCGTCGCCGGTCAACCCAGACCGGCGCTGACCAGGCGTACGGGTTCCTGCTCCGGATAAAGCTCGTCCAGCGGCACCGATAGGCCGGTGTTCTGCACGACCCGGCAATGGAAACGTCGAAACCCTCTGGGCTCCCGAACCCCGCAGGAGTGGGCGATGATGCCAACCTCCTTACGAACCGACTGCGCATAGCGATACACCCGCTCGGCCTTATCCACCGGATTCAAGCCCTTCTGCAGGTGCGGATCGTGGGTGGTGACGCCGGTCGGACAGGTATTCTTGTTGCACTGCAGGGCCTGAATACAGCCAAGCGAAAACATGAAGCCCCGTGCGCTGTTGACGAAGTCGGCCCCTGCGCAAAGCGCCCAGGCAACCTGTCCCGGCGTGATCAGCTTGCCGCTGGCAATCACCCGGATCCGATCCCGGAGCCGATATTTGGCCAGAATGTCCACCACCAGCGGCAGGCTTTCGCGAACCGGCAGGCCCACGTAGTCCATCAGACTCTGGGGCGCAGCGCCGGTGCCGCCGTCTTTGCTGTCGATCGTAATGAAGTCCGGCGCGCTTTCGATGCCGCGTTCGAGAATCTCCTGGCACAGCTCTTCCAACCAGGCGTAAGCCCCGATAACGCATTTGAAGCCGGTGGGTTTGCCGGTAAGGGAACGGACTCTGTCGATCATGTCCAGCAGATCTGCATTGGAATCGATCTCCGGATGACGATTCGGGCTGATGGAATCCTGGCCCACGTCGATGGAACGGATCCTCGCGACCTCCTGACTGACCTTCTCCCCGGGAAGAATGCCCCCTTTGCCGGGTTTGGCCCCCTGGCTCAGCTTGATCTCGAACATCTTCACCTGCTCGTGAGCGGCCACCTCTTGCAGGCGATCTGCCGAAAGGCTGCCATCGGCATTTCGCACCCCATACTTCGCGGTGCCGATCTGAAACACTATGTCCGCGCCGCCTTCCAGATGATACGGAGACAACCCCCCTTCCCCGGTATTCAACCAGATCCCCGCACGGCGGGCGCCGTTGGAAAGCGCCAGAACCGCCGGCTTCGATATGGCTCCGTAGCTCATCGCGGAAATATTGAAGAAGCTGTCGGTTTCATAGGGTTGATCGCAGTAGGGGCCAACGACAACCGGCCCGGGTTCCACCGCGTCCTTTTCCATGGTGGGGTAAGGGCAGTTTACGAACAGCACCGTGCCCGTCGGCCGCAGATCTCGAGTGGAACCGAATGCGATCGTGGTGTCATCGCCCTTGGCGGCCCGGTATACCCAGGCGCGTTCAGCCCGGTTGAAGGGCATCTCCTCCCGGTCCATGGCGAAAAAATACTGGCGGAAAAACTCGCCCAGCTTCTCAAACAGATAGCGGAATCGGCCAATGACGGGGAAGTTGCGACGCACCGCGTGCTTGGTCTGGGTAACGTCCACCACGTACATCACGGCCACGGCAATCAGCAGCGCCGCCAGAAGAAACAGAACAATCTCGCCGATGATCGTCAGAATCTGCATGATCAGAAAAACCCCTTTTCAATTCGCCCTGAGCATTCGATTGAGGAAGCACCTCCGCATTCTACGCCGCTGGCCGCCGAGCTGCCGAGTGCGTAGAGTCGAGATCGCTGCCTTCTTTACCGAGCGATCCGCCTTGAACAACGTCATCGTCGTGCTGCTGGACAGTTTGAACCGCCACATGCTGGGCGCTTACGGCGGCCGCGAATTCGAAACACCGAACATCGATCGCTTCGCTGCGCGTGCCGTGCGCTTCGACCGGCATTACGCGGGCTCGCTGCCCTGCATGCCCGCCCGGCACGACATCCTGGTGGGCTCGCTGGATTTTCTCTGGCGGCCCTGGGGGTCCATCGAGCTGTGGGAAGAACCGATAACACAGCCCCTGCGTGAAGCCGGAATCACAACCATGCTGGTGAGCGATCATCCGCATCTTTTTGAAACCGGCGGCGAGAACTATCACACCGAGTTCCGCGGCTGGGAATACGTCCGCGGCCACGAAAATGACCCCTGGAAAACGCGCCCGGACCCAAGCTGGCTCGGCGTGCCGGCACTGCCCGCGAGCAGCGGGAACGACCAGCTCTACAACGTCTCGCGCACCTGGTTTCGCGAAGAGGCCGACTTTCCGGGCCCCCGCACCATGGCCACCGCTGCCCGATGGCTGAACGAGAATGCCGGTCAGCACGACCGCTTTCTGCTGCTGATCGACGAGTTCGACCCCCACGAACCCTTCGATACCCCAACCCCCTGGGCGAACCGCTACGATCCAGACTGGAATGACGATCTGCTGATCTGGCCACCTTACGCCGTGAAAACCGTCGCTCGGGGCATCCTCAGCGAGCGGGAAGCAAGACACGTGCGAGCCAACTACGGGTCCAAGCTTTCCATGATCGACCACTGGTTCGGTCATCTTCTGGACGCCGTGGACGCCAACGGGCTCTGGCAGGACACCACGATCATTCTCTGTACCGACCATGGTCACTACCTTGGGGAACGGGACATCTTCGGCAAGCCGGGTGTGCCCCACTACGAACCCCTCGGGCACACGCCCCTGATGATCTATCAGCCGGGTATCGAGCCGGGGGTAAGTGACGCTCTGACCACGAACGTCGACATCAACGCCACCCTCTACGATTTGTTCGCCCTGACCCCGCGGCACAGAACCCACGGCCACTCGCTGCAACCGTTGCTGGACGGAACCGCAACGCGCATCCGCGATTGGGCGTTGAGCGGCGTGTACGGGCGCTGGGTTCACGTGCTGAACGGCAGGCACAAGTACGCCCGAGGTCCCGTGCAGGACAGCAACCTGCCGCTGTCCATGTGGTCAAACCGCTGGAGCACCATGCCCGTTCACGGCATGCCCCAGCTCAAGCTGCCACGCCCCGACAGACGGGCCCGCATCGACTTCATGCCAGGCAGCGACGTACCGGTACTGCGCCAACAGTTTCAGCCGGGCGACATGCTGCCCTACTGGTGTGTCGGCCAGAAAGCGGACTGGCACTGCCTGTACGACCTCGACAACGATCCGCAGGAGGTCGATAACAGGATGGGCGGAGCCGAAGAACGGATGATGCTGGATCTGCTGCACGCGGCACTAACCCAGATGGAAGCCCCCAGGGATCAGTTCGAGCGCCTGGGTATCGGCTGAGCCGTCAGAGCGTCAGCGTGCCCACGGCCACCGGGTGCACTTTGCCACCCACCCGCAGGGGGTCTCTCAGATCGAGGTAGAGCCGGGACGGGCGTCTGATTTCCACCCCCTGGTCCACCACCACCTGGCGACCATGCCAACCAAGATCCTCGAGGTAGGCAGCGAACGCGGAATTAGCGCTGCCCGTAGCCGGATCTTCCCTGACGCCGCCTGATTCGAAGAACATGCGGGCCGCGAACTGAGCATCCGAGGCGTAGGGCTCGGCACTGAACACGAAGACGCACTGGACCGGTTCCCCCGCGGCCAGGTACGCCTGATGCCTGGTCTCGTCGAGGCGTGCGGCTTTAAGCGCGGCCAGATCTCGAACGCCAATGAGCACGAACCTGGGGCCCACCTCCGCCAGCCGCACCGGGAAGCTGCCGTCCAGCTGGTCCTCACCAAGGCCAACGAGCGCAGCCGCCCGTTCCGCGGGGAACGTGCCGTCGAGCTTCACCGGCGGCGGCATCATCCAGACCATTTCTTTTTCGAACGTGACCTGCACCCGCCCGACATCGAGCTCCAGTGTGTAAACGTCACGACCCCGGCCAAGGACCCAGGCCGTGCCTAGCGTCGGGTGGCCGGCGAACGGCAGTTCCCACTCCGGCGTGAAGATACGGACCCGGGCCGTCTCTTCGTCCGCTTCGGTGACAAAGGTGGTCTCCGAATAGTTCATCTCGCGGGCAATGTCCTGCATCTGCTGCGTCGATAGCGCCGCCGCGTCCTCGACTACCGCCAGCTGGTTGCCCTGGAGCGGGTGCTCGGCAAACACGTCGACAATGCTGAATTTCATGACGCCCGCTCCTCGAGGAAACCGTCCGTGACACGCAACGACCAGTGTAGATTTTTATCTGCAGCAACGCAGCGGCCCGTTTCCGCGTCTGCCCCGTGCCTTGACCCAACCGGCCCAGCCACCGAGACTCCAGCAAAGCAGTCAACCGGAGCCCAACACCGTGAGCGGCATACTCGAATCCATCTCTCTATCACCGCGACACGGGGTGCCTCAACACGCCGTCGATGAGGCTATGCTCACCGCGGGCTCGGGTTTGGACGGTGATCGCTACGCGGGCAGCGGCGTGGTCTCGCTGATAGAGGCCGAAGCGGTGCAGAGGTTCAACGACGCAACCGGATTGAACATCGCACCCGAGCACACTGGACGCAACATGGTGACTCGAGGCGTGACGCTGAACCCTCTCGTGGGCAAGAAGTTTCAAATCGGCGACGTGCTGGTGGAAGGCGTCGAGCTCTGCGAACCCTGCGCGACTCTGGGCGCCAGGCTGTCGACGGAAACCGTGAGCGCCAGGGAAATCGTCCTGGTTTTCCTGAACAGCGGCGGCCTGAGGGTCCGCGTGCTGTCGTCAGGAAAGGTCGTAGCTGGCGCCACCGTCATCGTTGGCTGAGGTGTCAACCCGTCGTTATCAATCGCGCAAACACGCCGGCGAGTTCGGATGAGCGGCGATTCAAACGGGATCGCTGAGCGTGAACTGCAAGACCGGCTCAAGCTTTCGTCGGATCGGTCGACCCGTCGGCGGCGTTTCGGCTGGCTGTTTATGCTTGCGGCTCTGGTGGTCGTCATTGGCGCCGTTTTCTTCCTGCTGTCGCGGGGCCAGGAAGCGACCCGATTCGTCACCGCAACTGCGGAACGGGGAGCGCTGAGAATCAGCGTGTCTGCTACGGGGGAGCTGGAACCGGTCAATCAGGTCGACGTCGGTACCGAGGTTTCCGGCACCATCCGCACCGTGCCCGTCAATTTCAACGACCGCGTCAGCCAGGGCCAGATTCTGGCTCGACTGGACACTGACGAGTTGGAGGCGCAGGTACTTCAGGCCAGAGCCTCTCTCAAAGCCGCCGACGCCGGAGTGGCGCAGACCAGAGCTACGGTCGAAGAATCCCGCCTGAAACGTGAGCGGTGCCTGGAACTCGCGCGCAAAGCCATGTGTACCCAGGAGGATCTCGACACCGCACAGGCCAGCTATCTGCGAGCGGAGGCGGACGTCGCCAGCGCCGAAGCCCAGGTAGAGGTGGCTCGGGCCGCACTGGACGCGCACGAAACGCGACTCGAGAAAGCGGAGATTCGCTCGCCCATCGATGGCCTGGTGCTGGCCCGGCTCATCGAGCCCGGGCAGACCGTCGCCGCTTCCCTGCAGACGCCGGTGCTATTCGTGCTTGCCGAAGATCTGGCAGACATGGAGCTGCACATCGACGTGGACGAAGCGGATGTGGGACTCGTCAGAGAACGCCAGACGGCCACCTTCACGGTAGACGCGTACCCCGAACGGCTGTTTCCAGCAATCATTACTCAGGTCCGGTTTGCACCCGAAACCGAAGGTGGCGTGGTGACCTACGAGACGGTTCTTCAGGTGGATAACCAAGAACTGCTGCTGCGCCCTGGAATGACGGCGACGGCGGAGATCCTGGTCGCCGAGATTCCCGACGCGCTGCTGGTACCCAACGCCGCCTTGCGTTATCGGCCGCCTTTGGATTCGGACCAGGCAGCAGACAACGGCGGCCCTTTCAATGGCGCATGGCCACATTCGTCAGGCGGAAACGCGTCCCATCGGAATTCCACAACCATCCGCAGTGACAGCCCGGTGCTGTGGACGCTGCGCGACGGCGAGCCCGTGGCCGTACCGGTGCAGACAGGTCTGACCGACGGCATGCAAACCGAAATCGTCGGCGGCGAGCTGACTGCCGGAGATGTCCTGGTTACCGGGATCGATCCCGGACAACCCTGATGTCGGTCCTCGAAGACGGGCCACCCAGTGATCAGCTGCTGATCTCCCTGCGCGGCGTAACCAGGACGTACGGCGCGGGCGCGGCGCAGACCTGGGCGTTACGCGGCATCGACCTGGATATCTCGCAGGGAGAGTTCGTCGCCGTCATGGGTCCCAGCGGCTCAGGTAAATCTACCTGCATGAACATGATCGGCTGCCTGGACACGCCCGACAGCGGCACCTACCGCTTCCGGGGCGTGGACGTTGGAGGCCTGGACCGCAACCAGCGAGCCCTGCTGAGGCGCCACTATCTGGGGTTTGTGTTTCAGGGCTACAACCTGCTCAACCGAACCACCGCGCAGGAAAACGTCGAGTTGCCACTCATCTATCAGGGCGTGCCGGCTGCGGAGCGGCGCAGGCGCGCAAGCGGCGCACTGCATGAGGTCGGCCTGGCGGGGTGGGAGAACCATACGCCGGGGGAGCTGTCGGGCGGCCAGATGCAGCGTGTGGCCATTGCGCGCGCCATGGTTACGCGCCCGGCCGTGCTGCTGGCGGACGAGCCAACCGGCAATCTGGATACGGCCCGAAGCCTCGAGATCATGACGCTGCTGTGCGATCTCAATAGTCAGCAGGAAATAACCATCGTCATGGTTACCCATGAGCTGGAGATGGCGAGCTACGCAAAGCGCATCGTCCACTTCGTGGACGGGCGTGTAAGCAGAGACGTGCCGACGGGAGGAAGCGAACCATGATGCTCTGGAACGCGTTGCGACTGGCCATGCGCGAGATCCGCCGCAACGTCCTGCGCTCTTCTTTGACTGCGCTCGGCATCGTCATCGGGGTCGCCGCAGTAATCACCATGGTGACGATCGGCGCCGGCGCGACGGCCGCCGTCTCGGCGCAGATCGCCAGCCTGGGCAGCAATATTCTGATGGTCCGTCCCGGTCAGGGCTTCGGCCCCGGCCGCAGCCTGGGCGCGTCCCGACCCTTCGAGACAAGGGACGCGGAGGTCATAGCGCAGCAGGTGCGGTCCCTGCGAGCCGTGGCGCCCACCTCTTCGACCCGCTCCACGGCCATCTTTGGCAACCGCAACTGGCAGACGATGGTGAACGGTACGACCAACGACTACTTCGTCGCGGGCAACTGGTCCCTCGCCGACGGGCGCTACTTCACGGCCAGCGAGCTCCGAGCGGGCCGCTCGGTATGCATACTCGGCGAGACGGCGCGACGCGAGCTGTTCGGCCTGCAGAACCCGGTAGGCAGCAAGCTTCGATTGAACAAGCTGTCGTGCCAGATTGTCGGACTGCTGCAGGCCAAAGGTCAGTCGGCCATGGGCACGGACCAGGATGACATCATCGTCCTACCCATTCGGGCGTTTCAGCGACGGATCTCCGGCAATACCGACGTGGGCTCACTGATCGTCTCCGTCCGCGATGGGGCCGCCACCGAAGACGCCCAACGGGAAATCGAGCAGGTGCTGCGCCAGCGCCGGCACATCAACAGCAACGAAGAAGACGACTTCAACGTGTTCGATACCAAGCAGATCGCTGAGACGCTGACCGGAGCCACCAGAATTCTGACCATGCTTCTAAGCGCCGTTGCCGGCGTCAGCCTGCTGGTGGGCGGCATCGGGATCATGAACATCATGCTGGTTTCCGTGACCGAGCGAACCCGGGAAGTGGGCATTCGTCTCGCCATCGGCGCGCTCGAGCGGGAGGTCTTAGGTCAGTTTCTGGTAGAAGCCGTGGTGCTGTCGTCGTTTGGCGGTCTGCTCGGTATCGGGCTGGCGCTGGTAGTTTCGTCCGTGTTGACTTCCCTGATGAACATTCCGCTGGTTCTCGAGCTGTGGGTCATCCTGCTTGCCTTCGGGTTTTCCGCCGCCGTAGGTGTGATCTTCGGCTACGTTCCCGCCCAGCGAGCAGCTAGACTCGACCCCATCGACGCCCTGCGCCACGAATAACGGGTGCCGCTCGTTAACCTTGTAACGGGTGCCGCTCGTTAACCTTTAACCTTTTGAGGCGCGGTCGCCAGGCAGCTTCAGCCCTTGAACTCTCCGATAACTGAGGACAGCGACGCCTTGGCATCGCCGAACAGCATGCGCGTGTTCTCCCCGAAAAACAGCGGGTTATCGACGCCCGAGAAGCCGGAAGCCATGGAGCGCTTGAGCACGAACACGGTTCGCGCCTGGTCGACGTTGATGATGGGCATGCCGTAAATCGGGCTGTTCTCGTCTTCACGAGCTGCTGGATTGACCACGTCGTTGGCGCCGATCACCACGGCAACATCCACATTGCTGATGCGCGGGTTGATGTCGTCCATCTCGATGAGCTGGTCGTACGGAACGTTGGCTTCCGCCAGCAGCACGTTCATGTGTCCGGGCATGCGCCCCGCCACCGGATGAATCGCGTAGGTCACCTCGCAACCATTCTCTTCCAGCAGCTCACCCAGCTCGCGCACCACATGCTGGGCCTGGGCCACCGCCATGCCATAGCCGGGGACGAAAGTGACGTTGGAAGCCGCCTCGAGGATGAGAAACGCATCTTCGGTGTTGATGGGTTTGACTTCGCCCTCTACCTTGGTGGCGGTCTTGACCGCGCCGAAGCCCGAGAAGAGCACGTTGGCAAGCGAGCGGTTCATGGCCTTGCACATGATGTTGGTAAGGATGATGCCTGCGGCGCCAACCAGAGAGCCGGCGACGATCACGGCCATGACGCCGAACGCCAGCGACAACACGATGACCGCATACAGATAGGGGGAATTCAGCGCCGGATCCATGGCGAACAGCACGCCGCAGATCACCAGAACCGCAAGCAGCACGCCGTTGACGATGCGTTGCGCGTCAAAGACGATGGCGGCGCTGGTCATCACCTCGGAGAGCTTGCCCCAGGCAATGATGCTTCCCGAGAGGGTCACACCGCCAATCAGCACGGACAGCAGAATGGTCACCACCGTAAACGTGGTGTTGCCCGTATTGTAAAGGGCTGCCCAGCCCACCAGGAGGCTCGCGAGGCCGCCGGAGCCGTTAAACAGGGCCACCATTTCCGGCATGCTGGTCATGGCAACCTTCTTAGCCGCGACGGCGCCAATGGCGGAACCGATGAAAACTCCGGCGATGATCCACTGAAACTCGAGTATCTGACGCGAGAACAGGGTGACAACCACGGCGATGAACATGCCGACCGCAGAAAGCAGGTTACCCCGCACCGCGGTTGCCGGCGAGCCAAGCTGCTTCAGGCCAAAGATGAACAGCGCCGCAGCAATGATGTAGGTCGCATTGATCAGTGCCTCGCTCATGACCGGCCCCCTGCAGACCCGGAGGTGTCTTTCTTCTTGAACATGCTCAACATGCGATCGGTGACCATGTAGCCACCCACCACGTTAATGGTGGCAAAGGCCACGGCCATCGTGCCGAGGGCAGTTGCCATGCCTTCCATGCCGGCGCCCGCGGAGCCCAGGGCGCCTACCAGGGTAACGCCTGAGATAGCGTTGGCCCCCGACATGAGAGGCGTATGCAGGGTTGCCGGCACCTTGGAAATGAGCTCGAAGCCCAGAAAGATGGACAGCATCAGTACAAATGCGAGAAATACCGCTTCCATGACTATCGCCCCTTAGAGATTCTTGATGGTTTCGTTGACGATGCTGCCATCGCGCGTGATGACGCAGCTCTTGACGATTTCGTCTTCCGGATCGAGGTTCAGCGTCTTTTCCTCGGCATCCCAGAATTCGTCCAGAAGGTTGAACAGGTTGTTCGAGTACATCTCGCTGGCGTTACGGGCCACTTCCGAAGGCAGGTTGCCCTGGCCGATGATCTTCACCCCGTTCACGTCAACTACTTTATTGAGCTCAGAGCCTTCGACGTTGCCGCCGGTTTCCACTGCCATGTCAACGATGACGCTGCCTGGCTGCATGGCCTCTACCATGTCCATGGAAACGATTCTGGGCGCTGGACGACCGAACAGCTGAGCCGTGGTAACCACCACGTCGGACCGGGCAATGACCTCTTTCTGTCCCTGCTTCTGCAGCTCGATCTGTTCCGGCGTAAGCTCTTTGGCATAGCCCTGATCCGTCTGCCCGGTGTCACCCAGATCGATCTCGATAAACTTACCCCCCAGAGACTGCACCTGCTCCGCAACGACGGGACGCGTGTCGAACGCGTCCACTCGCGCGCCCAGGCGCTTGGCTGTTGCAATTGCCTGCAGGCCGGCCACGCCGGCGCCAATGACGAACACGCGAGCCGGAGCGATGGTTCCCGCAGGGGTCATCATCATGGGCAGAATCTTCGGCGAGTGGAACGCCGCCTGGATGATCGTCACATAGCCCGCCAGGTTTGCCTGAGACGACAGCGCATCCATCTTCTGGGCCCGCGTGCTGCGGGGGATCATCTCCATGGAAATCGAGGTGACTTTCTGGGCAGCCAGGCTCTCCACCAGCGCCTTCTCATTGAACGGGTCGAGAAAGCTGATATGCAGGGAGCCGGACTTGAGCTGGCCGACCTCGTCAGCATCGGGCTTGCGCACCCTCAGCACGAGGTCTGAATTCTGAAGCAGGGCTGATCGTTCGCTGATCTTTGCACCGGCCTCCGTATAAGCATGGTCGGTAAAGCCTGATGGCAGCCCGACACCCGATTCTACGGCAACCTCGAAACCCGCGTTGACCAGCTTCTTGACCCCTTGAGGCACAAGCGCTGCGCGAAGTTCCCCCGGCCAGGTTTCTTTCGGCACACCTATGAGCATCCAATCCCCCATTTTCGCTCAGAACGCGCGATCTTGATTCGCGCAAAACGCGACAAAATATCGAATTGTCGCCCGCAACACAAGATTCAGAGCAGATTCACTCCACGTTCCAGTGTAAGCGCACATCGGGGTTCCTTGCATCCATCTTCTAGTCTTTCCACAATCCCGAGCGCACAGGGGCTTATGGGCAGCGCGGGCGCAGCGCGGGCGCAGCAATGGGGAGGAAATGATGAGCCAGGGCGGAATCAGCCAGCGGGCGATGCTTGTCGCGGTAGCGGTGGCGTTTGCCATAGGCGTTGTCGGCAGCCTCGCCGTGCGGCCGCCGGGTTCCGGCGCGCCAGGCACCGCACCCGTGGCCGAGGCGCGTACGGACGCCGAATCTTCCGCGGTGCTGCAATGGCGGATGCCGGTCGCCTTTGCCACCAACCTGCCGGCACTCGGAGACAACGCCCTCTACGTCAGCCAGGCGCTGCGCGATGTGAGCGGCGGATCGGCACGGGTGGACATCTACGAGCCCGGGGAGATCGTGCCGCCCTTCAGCATCACGGATGCCGTTCGGGACGGCAAAGTCGAGGCCGGCTACACCTGGCTGGGCTACGATCAGGGCAAGATTCCCGCATCGCCTTTAATCGGTGCCGTACCCTTCGGCATGGAGCCCTGGGAGTTCTCGGCCTGGTGGTTCGAAGCCGGCGGACGGGAGCTGGGCGAAGCGCTGTACGAAAAACACAACGTGCACCCGCTGTTCTGCGGCATGACTGGCCCCGAAACCGCGGGCTGGTTCCGCAAGCGCATCAGCTCCCTGGAAGATCTCCAGGGTCTGAAGATCCGGTTTGCCGGCCTCGGCGGCAAAGTCATCGAGCAGGTGGGCGCGTCCGTGACCATGCTCCCGGGTGGGGAAATCTTTCAGGCGCTGGAAAAAGGCGCCATCGACGCGACCGAATATGCCCTGCCGGTGGTAGACCAGCTGCTGGGCTTCAACCGAATCGCGCCCTACAACTATTACCCCGGCTGGCACCAGCCATCCACTGCCGCCCACCTGGTGGTGAACCTGCCGCTGTGGCGCAGCCTGCCGGACTCGACCCGCGCCTTACTGGAAACCGTTTGCACCGCCGGCGTGACCCGAAACATGGCCCGATCCGAAGGGCTGCAGGGGGCCGTGATAGCCGGGTTCCCGGCCAAGGGCGTCAGCGCCGAGACGCTGCCTATGGAGGTGCTCAGAGAGCTGCAGCGGGTGACTGATCAGGTGCTCGAGGAAGAGGCAGCGGGAGACGAGGATTTCCGCGTCATTCTTGAATCCCAGCGCCGATTCCGGGCCGAATATGCCAATTGGAAATCCCGCGCCTACCTGCCGCGCGACTTCTGATGCTGCCCCATACCCGTTTCTCGCGCCGGGTGGAGCCGATGCTGATACGGATCGGTCACTGGATCTCGTGGCTGTGGGTAGCTCTGCTGGCGATCATCGTCGCCAACGTCACCCTGCGCTACGTCTTCGGCGAGGGTCGTATCGAGTTCGAAGAGATTCAGTGGCATCTCTACGCCACCGGGTTCCTGCTCGGCCTGTCCTACGCGTACCAGGCGGACACCCACATTCGGGTGGACGTGCTGCACGAGCGCTTTTCGCCCGCGCTCAAGGCCTGGATCGAGCTCTATGGCATTATTCTGTTTCTGCTGCCGTTCATCGCGCTGGTGCTGATCTACTCCGTGCCCTTCGTGTGGCAGAGCTTTCAGTACGCCGAGGTTTCTCAGGCGCCCGGCGGCCTGCCGATGCGCTGGCTCATCAAAGCCATGTTGCCCCTGGGCTTCTTTCTGCTGCTGCTGGCCACCCTGTCCCGACTGACCCGGGTCTGGGCGCAGCTGTTTCTGGATGCACCGGCAGCCGGACC
>CAMYJX010000084.1:45497-46451 GCA_947258825.1 uncultured Pseudomonadales bacterium | reverse complement strand
CGGCCGTGTTCCGGGCCGGTGGGGACTCTACATCGGCATCGGCTGGACGCTGTTGTCGCTGGCTGTGGCCGCCAGCCTGGGCGTCTGGGTACTGGCCGCCGCCAGCGTGGGGCTGCTGTTCGCCTGGATCTACAGCGCGCCGCCGCTGCGCCTCAAGCAGAATGGCTGGTGGGGCAACACCGCGTGCGCGCTCTGCTACGAAGGGCTACCGTGGCTCACCGGCGCCATCATCGTTGCCGCCGTGCTGCCGGACTGGCGGATTACCAGCATTGCCCTGCTCTACAGCGTCGGCGCCCACGGCATCATGACCCTGAATGATTTCAAATCCATGGCCGGCGATCGGGCAATGGGGATCAGGACATTACCCGTCCAGCTGGGAGCGGGCACGGCCGTGCGTGTTGCCTGCCTGGTGATGCTGGTACCGCAGATCGTCGTCGTTGCGCTGCTGGCATTCTGGCAGCACCCGTGGGCCGCCCTCACCGTCACCGCGCTGCTCGCCATCCAGCTGGCGCTGATGTCGCAACTGCTTCGGGATCCCGCCCGCAGAGCCCCCTGGTACAACGCCACAGGCACTACCCTCTACGTTGTCGGCATGCTGGCCACCGCGTTTGCCTTGAGAACCGGCGGTAGCGTCGGATGAGTTCGGCCGGCGGCGCAGCGTATCCACCCGGAGGGCAGCTCAACCAGGGCTCAGGCTGGTTGAGCTGGGCAGGCATCGTCCGTCTCGGCCTGGTACAGACGGCCCTCGGCTCCATCGTGGTGCTGACCACCTCCACCATGAACCGGGTCATGGTGGTCGAACACATGCTGCCCGCAATGCTGCCCGGCCTTCTGGTCGCGCTGCACTACGTCGTTCAGCTGTCACGTCCGCGCCTGGGCCACGAGTCTGATCGCCGGGGCCGACGCACCCCGTGGATCATTGGCGGCATGACGCTGCTGGCTCTGGGCGGCGTG
>CAMYJX010000084.1:0-45457 GCA_947258825.1 uncultured Pseudomonadales bacterium | reverse complement strand
CCCGTGGATCATTGGCGGCATGACGCTGCTGGCTCTGGGCGGCGTGCTGGCAGCCATCGCCACCGCGTGGATGGGCACCAACGTGGCGGGCGGCATCATTCTCGCCGTGGTCGCCTTTCTCGGCATCGGCATGGGCGTCGGCGCGTCCGGCACCTCGCTGCTGGCCCTGCTGGCCAGGCAGGTTCAGCCGGATCGCCGAGCCGCCGCCGGCGCCCTGGTCTGGATGATGATGATCCTCGGCTTCGTCATCACGGCCGGCATCGCTGGTCATTATCTGGATCCGTTTACGCCGGAGCGCCTGGTCACGGTCACATCCACCGTCGCCGCCCTGGCTCTTGTGGTCGCCACGGCGTCCGTTTACGGCGTGGAGTGGCCCCCTGGGACCCAAGCGCCTGCCCGGGCGCGGAGCGGAGTGGCCGCGGCATCGGCAGCCGAGCCCGCAGAAATTTCGTTTCAAAGCGCCCTCCGGGAAGTGTGGGCGGACGACGAGGCCCGGCAGTTCACCCTCTTCGTTCTGGTCTCCATGCTGGCCTACAGCACCCAGGATCTGATTCTCGAACCGTTCGCCGGCACCATTTTCGGCATGACGCCCGGAGAGTCTACGCAGCTGGCCGGTGTCCAGAACGCCGGAGTGCTGCTCGGCATGTTGCTGGTCGCCCTTTGCGGCACCTTGTTTGCCGGCCGCTCTCTGGGCTCTCTGCGGCTGTGGACAGCTGGCGGCTGCCTGGCGTCCGCTGCGGCGCTGGCCGGTCTCGGCGTTGCCGGCATCGCCGGTCCAGGCTGGCCCCTGGGCACCTCGGTTTTTCTGTTGGGGCTGGCGAACGGCGCGTTCGCGGTTGCGGCCATCGCCTCCATGATGGCTCTGGCAGGTGCCGGACCATCAGGTCGCGAAGGGGTTCGCATGGGTCTGTGGGGGGCAGCGCAGGCCATCGCCTTCGCGCTGGGCGGCTTCCTCGGCACCATGGCAATAGACATTCTGCGCTGGCTGCTCGACGTGCCCGCGCTTGCCTACACACTGGTTTTTACTGCAGAGGCACTGCTGTTCCTGCTGGCAAGCCGCATGGCGATGCATATCAGCGAACGGGGAGCGCCCACGCGGCCAATGGTGCCGATCCGGGCATCAACATTGAGCGGAGGGAAAGTCTCATGAAAGAAGCAAAAATCTACGATGCGATTGTCGTCGGCGGCGGCCCGGCTGGCGCCACCGCGGCCAGCGAGCTCCGTCGCTCCGGACTGTCCGTGCTGTTGCTGGAAAGAAATACCCGCATCAAGCCCTGCGGCGGTGCGGTGCCACCACGACTCATCGAGGAGTTTGCCATTCCCGATCACCTGATCGTGGCGCACATCAATACGGCGCGGATCATCTCACCGAAAAATTGCACGGTGGATATGCCCATCCGGGACGGCTACGTAGGCATGGTCGATCGGGAGACGTTCGACGAGTGGCTGCGCCAGCGTGCGGAGCAACTCGGCGCAGAACGCCGCACCGGTGACTTCGAGCGTCTGCATCATCTCAAGGACGGCCGCATTCACGTGGAGTTTGCCGACCTCGAGCAGCCGGGCAAGCCCATCGAAAGCGCGGTGGCGCGGGTGGTCGTCGGCGCCGACGGCGCCAATTCCAAGGTTGCCAGCCAGGCGATCTACGATGCGCCGCGCATGTCGCTGGTGCAGGCGCGCAATGAAATCCGGCGCTTTGTGCCCGGCGACAACCCCATGGCTCACGTCACCGCCTACCACGAAATCGTGGCCGCGCCACCCGGCTACGCCAGCGAGAACGGATCGCGCTGCGACGTGATCTACAACAGTGAGCTGTCCCCCGACTTCTACGCCTGGGTGTTTCCCCACGGCGACACCATCAGCATCGGTGTAGGCAGCGCCCAACGCGGTTTCGACCGGCGTAATGCGGTCACCCGCCTGCGCCAGCAGACCGGTCTGGACAGGGCCGAGACCGTCCGCCGTGAAGGCGCGCCCATTCCTCTGCGCGTTCTGCGCCGCTGGGACGACGGCCGCAACGTCGTGCTGGCCGGAGACGCTGCAGGTGTGGTTGCCCCTGCTTCCGGAGAGGGCATCTACTACGCGATGACCAGCGGCCAACTCGCTGCTGAGGCCGCCGCCGAAAGCATCCGCCTAGCCGATCCCCGGAAGCTCGCCAGAGCCCACAAGCGCTTCATGCGTGAGCACGGGCAGGTTTTCCGCATCCTGGGGATGATGCAGCGCTACTGGTACACCACCGACGACAGGCGGGAGCGCTTCGTGGCGATCTGCCGCGACCGGGACGTCCAGGATCTCACCTGGAAGGCCTATATGAACAAGCGCCTGGTCAGGGCGAAGCCGTTGGCCCACGCCAGGATCTTTTTCAAGAATGTCGGTCATCTGACGGGCCTGGCGAGCGCCTGACCAGCAAAACAAGCGAACGTGGGAAACGGCGCTCCCCCGATGGGGAGTGCCGGCGGGTTCCCGACCCTATCTTCCCGACAGGCTCGGATAGTCGACCAGCATCTGCGCGCCGTTGAGCGGCTTCGCGGCGCCCTGATGGCAGGTGGCGCAGTAAGCTTTCGGGGCATCTCCCAACGGACCCCGACGATTCTCGGGCAGAGTGCTGGCGAGCGGCGCCAGATAAACGTCGTTCATGTCTGCGACCATCCCGAGCCCGTGCCAGGCGGTCACCCGTTGGGGAGTGCTCTCCTCCCAGCTGGCAAACGCGCGGCTGTTGTGGCAATAGGTGCAGTTGACGCCCAGCCCGTCGGACATGTGCATCATCAGCGCGTAGGTCGCTTCGGCGTCCTTGATGTCCTTGTCGCTGGTGCCCGCCGGCAGCGCCGTCGTGGCGTTGACCCGGACATCGGCCCGCACCGTCTCGGTATCATTCAGATAGCGCGTGAACGGGTCGTACGGCAGGGAGGCATACGCCACACCCGGCTGACCCGCCAGGTTCTGGCCGTCTCTCCAGCCGGCGAACTGAGCCGCCGCGCGGGGCGCAGGCTGTTCCGTCCAGATCATCGCCGGCACGTTCTCGCCGCGATGGCACGTGTAGCAGGTGACGCCCGTTGCGCCGACGTGACTCTGATAGCTGGCGTTGACGTGCTGCGTCATCTGCAGCATCCGCCGCGAAACCACCTTGGTATAGATGTCATCGGAAGCGAGGTTGGCCGGATTATGGCAGTAGTTGCACCCCTGCTCGGGGGAGACCCACTCGGTAATCGCGGTCATCAGTCGGGTGAACTCTGCCACCGAGAGGTCGCCGAGCACCTGCACGTTCTGATAGATGTCGCCGGCTTTCGGACCCGCGCTGGACACCGCAGGGATGGGCTCAGGAATCGACACCGGCGTGGCTGCCAGCCGCGGGTTGGTGATCTGCACCATGCCGGTGCCGCGGTAGCCGAGCTGCTCAGAGTCCACCGGCGGCCGTTCGCATCCGCCAGCCACCAGCACCGCGACCAGTAGCAGACTCGCTGTTGTTGTCGTGACCTTGTTCATTGCTGCACTCCCATGGCGGCAGGATCTGTGAGCGGCACGTCAATGGGGTACATCGGCGCCACGCCGTGCTTGACGGCCCACAGGAACCAGTTGTCCGCCACGGCGCCGGTAAGCAGGATGCCAATGCCGCCGGTCAGCGGGCAGAGCACCGCAAACCACCAGGCCCAGCGGTGAATGGATTCCATGCTGGCGTTGAAGCCCATGGTCCAGCGCCAGAACAGCGCGGCGCGTTCCGAGGCGGTGCCACGATCGACGATCTGCTCCAGCTCTCGATCACCGCCGAAGCGCATGACGGCCAGAATGGTGGCGCCGTGCATGGCGAACAGCAGTACAGAGCCGTACAGAAAGACGATGGAAAGCATGTGGAACGGGTTGTAGAACAGGTTGCCATAGCGGATCGAGAATGCGGCTGTCCAGTCGAGATGTGGAAATATGCCGAAAGGCACCGCTTCGGCCCAGCTGCCCATCAGCACCGGGCGGATGAAGCCCAGCACCAGATAAAGCCAGATCGCCGCGGCAAAGGCCCAGGCGGTATGGGTACCCAGCCCCAAGGCGCGCGCCCGGGTGTAGACGCGTACCCACCAGAGAATGATGGATGTAGTCAGAAAGAATCCGGCCAGCAGCCACCACCCACCTTCGTTCATCGGCGGGATGCTGAGGCCGTACTCGGCTCTCGGTGGCTCCAGCGCCAACCAGAACAGCTGCCGGACGAACTCGATCGGATTCCAGTTCACCGACGCCCACATATTGAGGCCGATGATCTCGAACGCGATGATGCCGCATACGAGCGCGGCCAGTCCGGTCCGTCCCAGATAGAAGGGGCCGATCTGCGCATCGCCAAGCTTGCCCGCCAGCCACGAGAAGAACGGCTTGCCCTGGCGGGTGAACGGGCCTTCATCCACCGGCACGCCGTCGTAAAGCGGCGGCCGGATCTGTACCCGGGTATAAATACTTTGATACTCAGCCATGGTGTTTCCCCCCTAAGGCCAGATCGGCAGTTCGAGCCACCAGTTCCACCATTCCGGCCAGCCGCGGGTCCAGAACGGCCCGCTGATCACGATGCAGACTGCGCTCCAGAAGCCGGCGGAAAGCGCCAGGAACAGACCCAGACGATGAATGCCGAGCGCACCGACGGAATAGCCGAGCACGTCGCGGAAGAACGTGTTCTCGTGTTCGGCGGTCTTGACCACCTCACCTTTCTTAGGGTTCACCGCAGACAGGATGAGCGCGCCGTGCAGCGACAGGGCTAGCGTGGTGGTGAAAAAGAAGGTCACTGCCAGCATGTGCGCCGGGTTGTAGTGGAAGTGCAGATACTGGTAACCGACGTTGGAGACCCAGTCGAGGTGACTGAGAATGCCGTATGGAAAACCATGTCCCCAGGCCCCGAGCAGCACCGGTCGGATCACCACCAGGGTGAAATAGGCGAAGATGGCAACGCCGAAAGCAATGGGGACGTGGTAACCCATCCCCAGCTTGCGACAGATTTCCACCTCTCGAAGCGCCCAGGAACCGAAGGCGCCCAGCGCGCACATGGTGATGATCTGCCACAGCCCACCTTCCTGAAGCGGCGCCAGTCCCAGCCCGTACTTCAGGTCAGGCGGCGCGATGTTGATCTGCCAGAGGTTCCAGGTTGGTCCCAGGGCTGCGCCCCAGATGATCAGACCGGTACCCACTATGGAGAAAAATATGGTCGTAACGCCGAAAAACCCGACGTAGAAGGGCCCGACCCAGAAGTCGAACAGGTCCCCACCGATCAGGGTGCCCCCACGGACCCGGTATTTGCGTTCGAAACTTAGCATCGACATGGCGGCTCTCTCTCATCCAGCCGCGCGAGCGGCCTTTCCCAGTTATCGAAAATCAGGCAGCGGGCGCCGTTCTTCCTCGGGAGGAGGCAAGTCCTCCCTGCGGGATTCGGACGCCCGCGCCTGATGGGGCTAGCCGATAGTCGGCGAGCCCCGGGCCACACGGGCCAGTTGGTCTGCCCCGATCGACATCTCCTGCACGGCAGCGCTGGCCCGAGGGCCTTCGATCCAGTTGAATCGATCGGTGCTTAACAGAATGAAGTGGATCAGGATTGCGAGTGAGAAGAGAAAGACCGACAAAGCGATCAAAATCCTTCTCGGATCGAACAACAGCCAAATTCGCCACATACGAATATCCTCCTATGACAAGTAAGGAATGATCGAGCCTGCGACGGCCTGACCTTTCTCGATCAGCGCGTAACCATCCGGTCCCGGGAACCAGGGACGCCACATCCATACCAGGACGTGGGCAATGATTGCGATGATAGTGAAGCCGATGAATCCCATCATGAACCAACTGTGGAACTCTTTGGCCTCATCATCCGTAAACCCCGAAGGGGCGCTAGATTCGCTCATTAGCCAATCCTCTGGTTTGCCTTAACGGCGGCTTACCGCGCTCACGCGCGGACTATTGCTGACAGCACCTACGTGCCGCCAGCACCCTATCCGCCGCGCCGAAGCGCGACGAATCCGTTGACCGTCACCGCGGGGTGACGGGCCGAAGTCGCGGCGCTGCGGGCTGTCGGCAGAGCGGCTCAAGCTGCCTGCTCCGATCCGTTGACAGCGCGACGCACCGCGGCGACGGAAACTCTCTGCTCGCCGGCATGCGCCGCCAGCCGCTCGGCCGCATCCCGCATGCGCTTGGCCGCCGAGATGCGCACCAGCACGGGCTGGCGTTCGAGCAGTTCCTCGAGCAGCTGCTTCGCATCTTCATCCCAGGGCAGCATGCCGGCCTCCACCGGCAGATCGTCACGCCGATCGGAAACGACGCCCGCGGCTGGGGTCGCCTCGATATCGTCGATCTGTGCGCCCAGCGGCAGAATGTCGAACAACGCGTCGAACAGCGCGTTGCAAACCTCCTGAGTGAGATAGGTGGCACCCGAGTACCCCATGAACGGCGTTCCCGTGTGGCGACGAATCACGGCACCGGGGAACGACGCGGGAATGTAACGATTACGCCCGCCCTGCTCGGCGATATACATGCGCTCGTTGACGCTGCCGAAAACCACGAGGGGTCCCTTCTCGGCTATGGCCTGGCGGATGGCTTCGTTGTCCGGCTTGACAAAAGCTGCAGGGCAGGCCGAGATCGTCCTCGAGGAAATGTCGGACGCCGCGGGCATAGGTTTCGTTGGCGACGATGGCGAAGCTGGAGCTGCTGAAGAAATCCTGGGTCACCGAGCGCCACAGGTCCCACAACGGCTTGATGGTGGTGTGTTTTTCCTGCTCGATGAACGGCTCGACGTCGATGTCCAGCAGCTCGCCGAGCTTGCGCAGAAATCGCGTGGTGCTCTGCAGACCAATGGGCGCCTGCAGGTAAGGCCGTTCCAGCGCCTCGCACAGCTGACGCCCGAACTCGCGGTACATGCAGACGTTGACCTCGGCATCTACCAGCTTCGGCACGTCGGCAAGATGACTGCCGAGCGGAAAGACCATGTTCACTTCGGCGCCAACGCCCTCTATCAGGCGGCGGATCTCCGCGAGGTCGGAGGGCATGTTGAAGTAGCCGTAGCTGGGACCGACGATGTTGACCTTCGGTCTGGCGCCAGGTTTGCGCGGTTTTGGCGGCGGAACGCGTTTGCGCCCGTACTCGGCCCACAGCCAGAGCAGGGCTCGATCAGCGCTCTGCCACTGATCCTCGTCGATGGTTCGGGGAAGAAAGCGGCGGATATTGGTACCCTCCGGGGTAACCCCACCGCCGATCATCTCCGCGATGGACCCGGTGACCACCACGCTCGGCAGGTCCGGCTGCAGCGTTCCGTGCGCGCGCTTCATGGCGCCTTCCGTGCCGTGCTGCCCGAGCTCTTCCTCACCCAGCCCGGTAACGACGATGGGCAACTCGTGGGGCGGCAGCGCGTCCGTGTAATGCAGCACCGAGGTCACGGGCAGATTCTCGCAGCCCACGGGACCATCGATGATGACCTGCAGCCCCTTGACGGCGGTGAACACGTAGACGGCTCCCCAGTAGCCGCCAGCCCGATCATGGTCCACGACCAGCATCAGCCCACGGCCTCGGAGCGGCTGCGCTGCTTGGCCAGCTGCTTCGCATAGCGCGCGCGATACCCCGCATCGTCCTGCGGCAAGCTTTCCCAGACGCCGGCGGCGTGGTCCTTGCCAACGCCGGCGAAGAACGCGTTCATCGCCTCGAAGCGCGAACGGTTGGCAATGGCTGCGTTGACCACAGGCGCCAGCGACCCGGCACCCGCCGGGCCCATGAGTGGCCGTGCGGAAATAAGATTAGTGAAGTAGAGCCCGGGAATCGCCCGTTCCTTGGCCGCCTGAACCACCGGCGTGGTGCCGACGGCAAGATCCGGCTCGAAGGCTTCCATGGCCGCCAGATCCTGTTCCAGCGAAGCGCGGTAACGGACGTCGACGCCGCGGCTTTCTAGCCAATCCCGGTCGGCTTCCGAGTGTGGGGTGCGCGGGCAGGCGGTGCCCACGTAGCGTACGTCGGCACCGCTCTCGATCAGCAGCCGCGCAACCAGCAGCTCCGATCCTTCATAGCCGGACAGCGTGATGCGGCCTTTGATGGGCGCCGCGGAAAGCGCCCCCTGTATGGCTTTCAGCGCTGCGTTTACCGCAGCGTCGGTTTTCGAACGGGCAATTCCGGTCGCCTCGCCGATCGCTTTGAGCCAGTCGGCCGTGCCGTCACGACCGACCGGTGCGGACCCTACGATGCTGCGACCGGCGCGGTCGAATTCGCGGCAGCTCGCCACATAGAAAGGATGAATGGCCGCGACGACGGCGCAGTCCAGCGCCTGATAGAGCTCGCGCCACTCGCGAGTCGGCACCGCGGGTCCGGCGGCAAGCCCCATGGGCTCCAGCATCGCGCCGATGGTCATGGGATCCACGGGAAACAGCTCGCCGAGCAGCGTCACTGCCGGCAACGTCTTGGCCGCTTCACGCGGCTTCGCCACGGGACCCTGCTCCGCCTCCGTGCGGGCGTAACGGAGCATCGCGCCGGCAAGGATGTCTTTCGCCTCGGCATGGGTCGGCACCCCGAACCCGGGAACGTCTATGCCGATGACGCGCACGCCGTTGATCTCGTCGGGCAACAGATCCAGTGGCACCCCCGAGGCGGTGGGCACGCACAGGTTAATGATCACGATAGCGTCGTAAAGCGCCGGGTCTGCCAGCTGGAAGGCCGATTCGCGAATATCCTCGAACAACTTGCCCGTCACCAGGGATTCAGAATCAAAGGGCACGTACCCGACCGAGCGTTTGGCGCCATAAAAGTGCGAGGTGAAAGTCAGCCCATAGACACAGCAGGCGGAACCGGAAAGCACTGTGGCCGTGCGGCGCATGCGCAGCCCGACCCGCAGCGACCCGAAGGCGGGGCACATGCTCTGCGGTTGATCGTGCGGTCCGGCGGGATAATCACGCGCGTAACGCTCAAGGGTTTCCGACTTGCCCGCCGCAGCCGCGGCATCCCTTAGCGTCTGGCCCCCGCCGTGACAGGCCGAGCCATCCGCTGCCGGCCCGCCAAGCTCGCGCAGCGGAATCGATTCCCCGCCGTCGGGCTGCAAGCGCTGCTGAACGGGTGTCTCAGACATCGTCGTAAACCACCTCCAGGGAGGCACGCGTCGACACCTCGCCGCCGCACATGTCTTCCAGCGACGCCGGTTCGAGCACGAAGTCACGACCCGTTTCTTCGCTGGAGAACAGCCCGAGCAGCTCGTCCTGGGTCAGCGGGTTGGGCAGCACCGGAGGCGCGCCGGCCACCGCATCACCAAGACGCTCGAACAACGGCCCCCAACGATCTTCGGGACGGCCGACAATCTGGTAGTTGGCGCTCTTGCGGCGGATGTCTTCGTCAGCGGGGATCGCCGCCAACAGCGGAATGCCGACGGCTTCCGCAAAGGCTTCGGCTTCTCCGGTACCGTCGTCTTTGTTGACCACCAAACCGGCGACGCCGACGTTGCCGCCGAGCTTGCGGAAGTACTGGACCGCAGAGCAGACGTTGTTGGCCACGTACAGCGACTGCAGATCATTCGAGCCGACGACGATGACCTTCTGGCACATGTCCCGGGCGATCGGCAGGCCGAAGCCGCCGCAAACCACGTCACCGAGAAAATCCAGCAGGACGTAGTCGAAACCCCAGTCGTGGAAGCCCAGCTTTTCCAGCAGCTCGAAGCCGTGAATGATGCCCCGGCCACCGCATCCGCGCCCCACCTCGGGGCCGCCGAGCTCCATGGCGAATACGCCGTCCCGCTTGAAGCAGACATCGCCGATCTGCACCGGCTCGCCGGCGTCCTTCTTGCGCGCGGACGTTTCAATGATCGTAGGGCAGGCCTTGCCACCGAACAGCAGCGACGTGGTATCGCTCTTCGGATCGCAGCCGATGAGGAGCACCCGTTTGCCCTGCTGCGACATCATGTAAGAGAGGTTGGCCAGCGTGAAGCTCTTGCCGATACCGCCTTTGCCGTAGATGGCAATGACCTGGGTCTCCTTGGTGGCCGTGCCGGTGTGCGCCGGTTCCGGCCCCTCCGCCGCTTCGGCTCGCAGCGCGTCGACCATCGCCTGATCGAGCCGAACCGGTTCTGCCGCCACACTTTCAGCCATGCTTCCTCCAATCGAGAACCAGTTTCAAACAGGCGGGGTCCGCAAACGCCAGCGGGTACCCGGTAGCCGCGTCATCGGCAGGCAGGCGGTGCGTGATCAGACCGTTCAACGCCAACCTCCGGGATTCGACCATCTCGAGCACCACGGCCAGATCCTGGGGCTGCCATTCGGCCGCAACGCCGATGCGCGCCTCACGCATGAAGGCGGCTGGAAAGTCGAAATGCAGCGGTTGGGCATAGAAACCACCCAGCACAAGCTCTCCACCGCGCCTGAGCCGCGCCACCAGCGTGTCCAACAGGCCTGCCGCACCGCTGACGTCGATGATGGTCCCGTAGTCGGCGCGGGTATCCTGCTCGCTGTCGAGCACCTGATAGCCCGTCCCGCCCGCTCGTCGCAGCGGTTCGGTCTCCCACACGGTTGGTGCCGGCTGGCCATGAGCGAGACAAAGACGTGCCAATAGCCTGCCAAGCACGCCATGGCCAACGATCAGCTCCGGCGCTCCGCTGCGTGCGCAGCTGATCGAATAAATATGTTGCGCTGTTGCTGCCAGCGCCAGCAGCACGGCATCGGCTCCAAGCTCCGCGTCGATCCGCACAGCCCGTTCAGCGGGTACCACCAGACGCTCCGCAGAAGCTCCGAAGAGGCCGCGAGCCCGCGCGTAACAGTTGGCACCGGGAACAAAGACCCGCTCGCCCTTCCGGCGTCCCGACTCGGCCCCCGCCCAGGCAATTGACCCCACCGACTCGTAACCGGGGACCAGCGGGTAACCCATACCCGGGAAAGGGGGCATCTCGCCGGTATACAGCAGTTTCTCGGTTCCGGAACTCACCCCGCTCCACTGCACGTCGACAACGACGTCGCCAGCCCCGGGCGGGTTGAGGTCGAGCGTCTGCACGTCGATCTCGCCCGGGCTGCGCAGAACCAGTGCGCGACCGGCGGTGGGCAGCGAAACTGCTGCCGCACCCGTTTGGGCTGTTTCGGCTACGGTCATAATGTGTCAGTTTATGCTTACTACTTTTGGTGTCAACCTAAATTAACACCAACCGCGCGCCGGCTGGAAATCAGGCCGCCCGGCGCGCCGTCACGGCCCCGGTCAGCAGCGGCAGATTCGTTCGCAGCTGCCGCTGCTGCTCGAACCCCGATTGTTCGAGCAGTCGGGTGATCTCTGCCGGCGTGCGCAGCCGCCCCTGCCCCATGGCCAGGAAGTAGCAGGCGAAATAGGCTTCGACGCCGCGGGTGGCGCTGCCCGACGCCATGGGCTCGGCAACGAGGATTCGGCCTCCGAGAGGGAGCGCTTCGCGAACACGGTCCAGGATCTGCAGCGCAGCCGGCTCATCATGGTCGTGCAGCACGCGCACCAGGGTCACCAGGTCCGCTCCTGCCGGTAGTGCGTCGGTGAGAAAGTTGCCCGCCACGGTGCTGATCTGCCCGCCGAGCTGCTCGGCTTCGATCCGGTGCCGCGCCCTCTCGGCAACTTCCGGCAGGTCGAACACAACCAGCGACAGATGCGGGTATTGACGCGCCACCGCCTCGGCGAACACGCCCTCGCCTCCGCCGACGTCGAGCACGTGCCGGCAATCGCTGAAACGGAAGGCAGCGAGAATTTGAGCTGCGATGAAGGCCTGCGACCGACTCATCAGAGACGCATAGTCGGCCACCCCGGCAGCCTCGTCCGGCCCGCCGGCGCTTGCATCGGCAGCTTCAGGCGACGCGGCGACAGTGCTATCGACCACTGCACCCGGCTGCGCATAGGACCAGAAACGGCCGAGCACAGTGGCAGGGCTCGGCTGTCCCGGCGTACCAAGCAGCACCAGCGGATCGCGCAGATCGTCGTAAAGCGACTGGTTGTGCCGGATCATGGCCAGGACCCCGGGGTTGCCGAGCAGCGACGCACCGGACAGGCCCAGCTGCACCACGCCAGCTCTATGGTGCACCAACTGCAACGCCGCGGCGGCATCCAGCAGCGGCGGCATCCAGCAGACGCCCCAGGCGCTCTTCAGGCAGATTAAGGGCTGCGGCCAGATCCTTTACAGACGCCGGGCCCTCGAGCAGTCGCTCCAGCAGACCCGAGCGGACGCAGCCGGCCAGCACCTGCGAGTAGACGAAGCCCGCCGCCAGATCGAACAGCTTGCGGGCTTCACGCCGGGCTACGGGGCGGGTCAGCAGGGAAGCTGCCGCCCGTTGCTGAAAGCGGGACCCCGCGACCCATGTCACCAGCGCCTGGCGTATCCGCAGGGTGAGCCGCTCGATCCGTGAAATCAGCATCGATGAACCCTGCACGGGAAGGATCGAAAACGCCGAAGGATGGCGAGCGCGGCGTCAGGCGACGCGCTGAGCCTGCCGAGGCAGCAATCGGGAAGCTTCCTCCTCGATCTGGGCGCGCAGCGCGATCGCGCCGGGACAGTCCGGGATGGCATCCAGCGCTTCGGCGATGAGGTCGCGCAGCCGACGCACCGCGCAGGGCAAACCCAGCTCGCGGACGACGCTTGGGCGATCGAGGGCCACGTCACGACCCACCGGCTTGCCGAGCTCCTCCGGCGTCGACAGGGCGTCGCGCAGGTCGTCAGCAACCTGGTAAGCCTCTCCGAGACGCTCGCCGAGCAGGCGCCAGGGCTCTGGCGCGACCCCGGCCGCGATGGCACCCGCAACGGCGGAAGCCACGAACAGCGCGCCGGTCTTGGCCCGGTGATACTGGGTCAATTCCACGTTCGGCTCGCACTCCCAAGCCTGGCCCGCACAGAGGCCCGAAACCATACCGGCAGCCCGGCTCAGCTCGGCTACCAGAGGCGCCAGCGCCGTCGGATGATCCGTCGCGCCGGTGGCAAGGGCTTCGAAGGCTCGAATGATGAGGGAGTCGCCGCACAACAGCGCCAGGGGTTCACCGTGGGCCCGATGCACGGAAGGTTTGCCGCGCCGCACGTCGGCGTCGTCGAAGCAGGGCATGTCATCGTGCACCAAGGACGCGCAGTGCAGCAGCTCGATAGCGGCAGCCGCGGCGTCCGCCGTCGCGGGTGCGGGATCGCCGTTGGCCAGGGCAACCGCCAGACAGAGCCTTGGCCGAATCCGCGCGCCTCCCGGGAACACGGCATCGCAAACGGCCTGCCGCAGACCAGGCGGCATGCCACCGTCGCACGAAAGCGCCAGCGCCCTGGAGAGACTCCGCTCGATCCTGCGTGATAGATCCATGGCCACTCCCCGCTCTTTTCTCCGGCTCCGCTGCAGGCTGTAACGTTCAAACCGCAAGTGTCAATCTAGGTTGTCACCTGCAATGTCATGTACAATAGACACTGTGCCGAACCAGGTCAACATAGCATGCCAAACGCAGCGCCTCCTGGCGACCTCGACGCAAGCGCGCCCGCTCGCCGGATTGACGCCGAGCCTGATTTTTCCTGCAGCGTGCCGGATGGTGGCTACGCTTGGTGGTACGTCGACGCGCTGAGCGACGATGGCCGGCAGGGGCTGACCGTCATCGCTTTCATCGGCAGCGTATTTTCGCCGTACTACGCGAGCCGCCGGCGTGCCGGAACGCCAGCGCTCGCAGAGGATCACGTCAGCATCAATGCCATTCTGTACCTGCCCAACGGCAAACGCTGGAGTATGACCGAGCGAAATAGGCACGCGTTGCGCAGAGGAGCGGACAGCCTGCAGATCGGCCCGAGCTCGCTGATCTGGCGGAATGGTGAGCTGCATCTCGACATCGACGAGTTGACGGTGCCGTGGCCAAGACGCCTGCGAGGACACATACGACTGATACCCCAAGCACTGAACGCTACGGCCTGGTACCTCGATCCTGCACGGCGCCATCTCTGGCACCCGCTGGCCCCCAGCTGCCGGGTCGAGGTCGACTTCGAGGCGCCAGCGCTGAAGTGGCAGGGCGACGCCTACATCGACGCGAACCGCGGGGAGGAGCCGCTGGAAAACGGTTTCTCTTACTGGTGGTGGTCGCGTTCGCACGGCGCTGCCGGAACCCACATTCAGTACGAGGCGCTTTGCCGCGATGGTGCCACCACCCTGCTGTCGCTGGCGGGGGAGCACGGCGAGCTCAAACCCACGGCGCCCGGCTCGATCGTCCGCCTGCCACCCACCGGCTGGCGCGTAAGACGGACGGTGCGCGCCGACAAGGGCCACGCTGAGGTCGCTCGCACGCTGGAGGACACACCGTTCTATGCCCGATCCCTGCTACGTGCGAAGCAGAGCTCCGCTGACAGAACGGACAGCCTTCTGATGCACGAAGCCCTCGACCTTGACCGGTTCGCGAGCCGTTGGGTGCAGCTGCTGCTGCCATTCCGAATGCCGCGACGCGGCGGACGCCCCAGCCCGGCTCTCAATGCTCGCCGTCGCGCCGCAGCGCGCCGGACCTTTCCTCCAACCGGATGAAGAGGTCGATGAGCAGTTCCAGACGAGTGGACGACGGGGTGACCGGAGGTGTGGGGTCGGCGGCTACTGCCTCATCGACCAGAAACTGCACCGCCGCAATCGGCGGCCGCAACCAGGTCTGACGATCGTTCGGCAGCGGCAGGAGGCTGCGTATCAGCAACGCCGACTGCCGCCAACGGGGAACCCGCGCGCGACCGCGGAACGGATCGGCACCCTGGGACTCCAGCGCGCCGCCGATGGCCTCGTACAGGAGGGCCGCCGCGGTGATGCCTGGGCGCACGCGTCGAGGCAGCCGGCGGATACCCTGCCCCGCCTGGCGGTAAAGCGCCTCCGCGCGTGCCAGCACAAGCGCCACGACCGAATTCAGCTGCGGTCCGGGCTGCGGCGACTTCAGCCAGCCCGCCGGATCGATACCGGCGCGGCGCAGCGCATCTTCCGGCAGGTAGAGCCGGCCTATGGCCGCGTCCTCGGCAACATCGCGACAGATGTTCGTCAGCTGCATGGCGACCCCAAGCTCGCACGCTCGCGCCAGCTGCCTTGGCCTGCGCTCGCCCATGAACAGGGCCATGACGGCGCCAACGCTGCCGGCGACCCGGGCCCCGTAATCCTCCAGCTCGCCCAGCGTGGCATAGCGACGACCGTCCGCATCCCACTGGACCACGGCCAGCGCCCTGTCCTCGGGATGATCCTCAGGGGCACCTCGATAGATCGCCTCGAGACGCCGGCGCAACCGGGCAGCCGTCCGCGCGTCGCCGCGGGCGTCGTCGATGGCATCATCGGCCACCCGGCAGAACGCATAGAACACGGTTGCCGACTCAGCGACCCTCGCTGGCAGCAACCGGGACGCCAGCAGGAAACTGCGCGAGCCGCCCGCCAGGCGCGCCTGACAGGCCTGCAGATCGACTCGAGAGATATTCGCGGAAGCCATCTCTCTCGACGGTATCACGCGCGCCCGGTGCAAAGGTAGAGCCGTGGGTGCCGTCATTTATCATCCCCGTGCGTCATGCAGCTGCGTCGCCCTCACTCATCACCACCGGCCACCCGCATGCGCACGTGGCGCACGCCGAGGGCAACCGTCACCAGCACCAGTGGAACGCTGAGCGCCGTAACCAGGGTCGCATCGACGGGATAGCCAGCGTCATCGAAGCCCGACGCGACGTAGCTCACCAGACCGGCCACGTAATAGGTGATGGCAGCGACAGACAGTCCCTCAACCGTCTGCTGAAGACGCAGCTGCAAACGGGCCCGGCTGTCCATCGACGCCAGCAAGGCCTGATTCTGCAGCTCCTGATTGACGCTCACCCGGGTCGCGAGCAGCCGAGTGGCACGGGACGCACCCTCCACCAGCGCAGCCTGGCGCGCCTCGACGTTCTGACAGGTGGCCATGGCCGGTGCAAGGCGTCGGTCAGTGAACTCGGCAAACGTCTGCAGGTGCGGAATGCGCGTCTCACGCAGATCGTGCACGCGCTGCGTAACCAGCGCGTAATAGGCACGAGAAGCGCTGAATCGATAGGCGTGCTCGGTCGCCTGATTGCCGACCTCGGCCTCGAGGTCGGTCAGCGCGCGCAGCAGCATGGGGTCGTCGCGACTGGACTTGCCCAGCGCCAGAGATCTGCTGACCTGCTGCAGACGTTCCTCCTGCGCGCTGAGCGCGGGGCCGAGTTCACGCGCTGCCGGCAACGCGAGCAGTGCGAGTATCCAGTAGGTATTGATTTCCAGCAACCGCTGCACGATGCGGCCAAGCTGCTGCGCGTTAGTGCCATGGGCGAAGACGAGAAACAGATTGAAGCGATCGGTTTGCAGCTCGAAATCCGTATACGCGGTAGCCGCGCCGCCGGAGACGCCTGCGCCAACATAGGAGTCGCCGAAATATGCCCGCGCCATGGCCAGCTCATCCACGCCCGCCTGCGCCGGCAGCACGCTGCAGTGCGTAGCGTAGACCAGCTCGCCGGGAAGACCGCCTATCCAGCCGGGCGGCAGCGCGGCCAGCGCGCTGCCGGGCTCCCACCCCTTGCGCCCACCCTCGACCGTGATCGTGTAGCGGGTGAACTCCGTGTGCCATTCAACTTTAAAATGACAGGTGGGCAACTCAATGCTGTAGAGGTTGTTGCTCGCGTTGAGCGGCGGGATGTCGCTGGCCCCGGCCAGTTCCCCGACAAGCGTCTCAACGTAGGCCCGCTCCTGCTCCACCGCCGTGGGCGGCGACAACATCACCAGATATGAGATCGACAGCGGGGCCCTCATGGCCTCCGGCGGTCGGGCGTGTATCTCGTCGTTCAGCACCTCTCGCAGGGCGTGTTCCGCAGGCAGATTCATGACACAGGCCCTCCCACGGTCGCCGCAGCCGCCGAGCCGCCCTGCAGCGAACCGATCCAACGGTCGATCTCTTCGGCAACCCGGACCGGCATCTCTTCGTGCGCCAGGTGCCCCACCGCTTCGAGCTCCAGGATTTGGACATCGGGCAGGCGTCGGCGCAGGTAGCGGATGTCGGTGGGTGGCACGGCACCGTCCCGGGCGCCGGACAGGATCAGCATCGGCGGTCGGAGCAGACTCAGACGGGGCTCCAGGCGATGCAGGTCCCATTCCGACATCATTGCTATGACGGAGGCCACATGGCGTGGATTACTGAAGAGATGCCGATACTGCTGCAGCCCGTCCGCATCGATCCGGCTGCCAATGCTCCGCAGCAGCCGTTCGATGGCGCCGCGCCTGCGCGCCCGGCCAGCCACCAGACCGGCCACTAGAGGCGTCGCCACCAAACCACGCGCCGCCGTCGTGAACAGCAGCCCCTGCAGCCCGCGCGGCGCCCGCAGCGCCGGGTTGATGGCAACGATGCCCCTCAACGGCAGCGCCCCATCGAGGGACAGCCGGCAAGCCAGCGCGGCGCCCGCGGAATGTCCGATCGCCAGCTCGGGACACAGCTCGAGGCGGGCCAGCAGGTCCAAGATCACGTCCGCCATGGCCTCCATGCCGAAGCGCCCCCGACCCGGCGCGGCGCTGTAGCCGTGCCCGGGGAGATCCAGCGCCAGCAGCGTAAAGCGGTCAGCCAGAAGCGGTGCAAGGCCGCGCCAGGTGTGGGTCGATGCGCCGCTACCGTGCAGGCACAGCAGGAGCGGACCCCGACCCATGAGCTGAACGTGCAGCTCGAGACCGCCAGCCCGCACCATGCGGCTGCAGGCTCGATGCGGCCAGTCTGCAGGAAGCGCAGCTGCAACGCAGGAGTCTGCGGGCCAGCCAAAAGGCGAGTCATCGGCAGCCGCGCCAGGCAGAGCAGGCCCGGCTGACGCTCCCCTGCGCGAATCCTCCCCAGCGCTAGCGAACACGATTCCGGTCTCCAGTCAGGGCCTGAATCTGCCGCGACAGATGCCTGGCATCCGCAAACGGCAAGCGCTGATACCCACCGTTCATGGCATCGGCAAGCTCACCAGCAAACGCCTGGCCCCGCGGCGAGGTATCGATGAGGACAACCCCGATGTCCAGCGCCCGCAGACGCCTGCCCTCGGCCAGCGCCTCGTGCGCTGCGACCCGACGATCGGCTTCGCCGCTCAAGGTCACGTTCGGCCTGGCGTCGGTCAGGAGCACCACAAAGGGCACCGAACCGCGCCGTAGCACCTGCCCGGCAAGCTCCGCCGCGCCGGCGATACCGGCCGCAAGCGGTGTCGCTCCGCCGCCGACCAGTCGCGCGAGGTTGCGCTTGGCCCGCACCAGAGAGCGGGTTGGCGGCAGCAGCAGCTCGGCGCCACGACCGCGAAAGGCGATCAGCGCGACTTCGTCGCGGCGCACATAGCAGTCCGCCAGCAACAGCTCTACCGCGCCCTTGGCCTCTGCCAGCCGCTGCATCGCCGCAGAGCCCGATGCATCCACGACAAAGATAGTCACGGTAGCCGCCCGCTGCTGGTAACGTTTGATCCTCAGATCCTCGGCCCGCACACGCAGCCCGTCGCCAACTCCCTCGTCCTGGTTCCGACGCAGGCGCTGCCAGGGCGCGGCTGCCCGCAGGGTCGCCAGCAGATCGAGACGATCGCCGCTGCGAAGCGCGCCGGGCAGGCTCCCAGCCTGACGACCTCTCCGCCCTTGCCGCTGCACCGGGCCAACCCTGCCGCCACGGGCCCCGCCTGCAGACCCGCGCAGCAGGCGCGGCCGGCGAGCCGCGGCGAAGGGGTCCTCGGGCAGCGTGGCCCGAGCAGCGTGAACCAGCAATTCGGTCAGGTCATCGAGATCCGGCGCGGGCTGCTCATCAGCCACGTCCGATTCGGCAGGACCGTCGCCTTGATCGGGACCATCCGGCTGCTGTTGCTGCCCGGCCGGCGCGGGCTGGGGTGGCGTCTGACGGGCTCGCGGGCCGAGCACCAGGCGGGCGGCGACCTGCGCGTGCACGGGCGCTATCGCGTCCGCACCGAATAGCGCGGCCGCCGCGCGCGCGGCACGCAGCGCCAGCAGAACGGCACGCAAAGAAGACACGCCCAATTCCGCAGCCGCCCGGCACAGCGCTGCAGCAAGATCATCCCCCTGATCGACCGCCGCCAGACGGTCACGGGCAGCAGCCACATCCGAAGCACGGAATGGGCAGGTAGCGGTTGCGCTCCAGGGAATCGGAGCAAGATCGACATGCAACGCAAGCCTGTCCGCGAGCGCGGGCGCGCAGCCTTCGTCGGGGGTCATCCCTTCATCCAGCATCACGGCGCCGAAGCGGGCGGGCAGACGGCGGGAAAATCCCTCCCGCTCCAGCAGGACCTGACCGTTATCCAGAGCGCCACACAGCTCGCTCACCATCGACGCCGGCAGGCGCTCGCTCATGCTCATGATCAGCACGCCGCCATGGGACTCGGCAAGCAGCCCGGTCTGCAGCTCAGGACGCCCGGTCTGCAGAGTACGGGCAAGATCCAGCCCACCTACCAGCCGCGCGTCATCTACGTTGGGGTGCGCGCGCCCGACCGGCGTTCCCTCAGGCAGCAGGTCTAGAAAGGTCTGGACCCAGCGGTCCCTGACGGGTCCGGCCATGGCCCTGACGAGGACACCAGCCAGCCCGCCGGGATCGATCGCCAGCAGGGCCGCCGCCGTCACGGCATCCTGCCACGATTGCAGCTCAGACTCGGAAACCGCTGCCGGCGCGACCCTGTTCAGGGCAACCCCGTCTGGCGCGACACCATACAGGGTGTTGGTCTTCATGGCCCAAGCACCTCGGCGACCGCCCGCTCCACGCGCACCGACGCGCGAGCATCATCGAGCGGATCGCGGCGTAGCCGGTGACCCAACGCAAATCCGGCCACGCGTCGCAAATGCGCCGACGTCGCTTCCTGCGAGCCCTCGAAAGCGGCCAGCGCCCGACAGGCGCGCAGCAGGGTGAGCTCGCCGCGCAGACCGTCGGTACCGAGCTGCATGCAGATGGCGGCAGCACGGCCCAAAAGCGAATCCGGGACGTTCAACTCAGCCAGCCGTGTCCGCGCGCGGCCGATCCGGCCTCGCAGCTGGCTCTGCTTGCGCTTCCAGCGGGCAATGTAGCCGTCCGGATCACGTTCAAATGCGTCGCGCCGCTGAACCACCGAGACGCGTTCGTCGAGATCTGTCGGCGTTGCCACATCAACGCACATGCCGAAACGGTCCAGCAGCTGAGGACGCAGCTCACCCTCCTCGGGGTTGCCGCTGCCCACCAGCACGAAACGCGCCGGGTGCCTGATGCTCAGGCCCTCACGCTCCACCAGATTTTCTCCCGACGCGGCGACATCCAGCAACAGGTCCACCAGATGGTCTTCAAGCAGGTTGATCTCGTCGATGTACAGAAATCCCCGATTGGCCCGGGCCAGCAGCCCCGGCTCGAACACGCGCTCGCCATGGGTAAGCGCGCGCTCGAGGTCTAGGGCACCCACCACCCGATCTTCGGTGGCACCCAGCGGCAGATCGACCACGGGAACGGCGACGGCACGGGTCTTGAGCTTTGCCTTTTCCGACTGCGCCCGACAGTGGTCACAGAGCGCGCCTTCGGGATCGCACTGATATGGGCAGCCCACTACCGCTCTGATCTTCGGCAGCACGTCGGCCAGGCCCCGCACGGCTGTGGATTTCCCGGTGCCGCGATCGCCGTAGATGAGGACGCCACCAATGCTCGGATCGATGGCGGCGATGATCAGGGCCAGCTGCATGTCCTGCTGGCCAACGAGGGCGGTGAACGGATAAACCCGGGGCATCTAGGTCTGCAGCCGGTAGTACTCTATGCCTCGATCATCGAACTCCGCCGCGCCGTCGCCTACCGAATCGATGTAGAAGACGCCGGGCTGAGCCACCCGCGGGCCACAAAGTCGACCCTCATGCAGGGCGCCGTAGGCCTCCGCGTCGAGATCCCGCACGTGATGCAGCGCAGCCGCGAACTCGATACGGCGAGCCGCGTCGCGCCAGTCGGGCGCGCCACGCATCACCATGACCTCCGCCGCGTCGCCGCTGCCGTACCCCACGCTCAGGACCCTACGACCGGCGAGATCGTAATCGGTGCCCGCTGCCTCATCCAGAGCCGCAGCCATCCAGGCCGGCAGCGCGGCCGTGTAGAGATTGCCAACGTCCTGCATGCGTTCGGTACCGAAAGAGGTCGTGATGGCGGCGAACTCCGGAGACTCTCGGAAACCGCGCGCCACCGCCGAGGTCAGTGGAAAAAGGTCGGTCGACACGTTTCCTTCGTCGACCAACTGCTGCAGATCGCGGGCGCCGGTCAGCTCCTCGATCAGGGCGTCCAGGGACACGTCGACACGGGCCGCAAGCGCGCCGAGACGCGCACGGTCGTCGTCGGCGCCCAGGGCCAGACCCAGAAGGTAGGCGAATGCGAGGCCCGACTCCGCCATGCGCTGGTACGGACGATGCAGAAACGTCATCGCGACCTCGTCGAAAAACGCGCTCGGCGCCGCATCCAGGCGCAGGTAAAAATCCCTGAAGGCCGAGAGCACGGCATCCAGGTAGCAGGTAGTCGAGTACTTGCCGTTGAAAATCGGAAAGTCCCGAGGCTGAAGAAAATCACTGCCCGTCTGCCCCATGAATCTCGACAGCGGCTTGCGGAAGTCCAGGCCCCGATACGCCGAAGAGGAGCCGGAAAGCCCCAGCTCGATTTCCAGCAGGCGCGCCCGGGGTTCCAACAGCATCGCGACCGCACCGGCCCCCTGCGTCGGCTCACCGGAGCTGAAGCGCTCGTACTCGGCCACGTCCGAGCAGACGACGATGGCCAGCCGGTCTGCGCCGTCGGTGGCCAGATAGCGGGCGGCCGCTTTCATGGCATAGAAGCCACCGAGGCACGCATGTTTGAATTCGGGCACCTCGCAGGCCCGGCTGATCGGCGCCAGCCCCCGCCCTACCAGGGCATGGTCCAGCATGCCGCGAACGATGACGGCGCCCGCCGAATTGTCGGTGCTGGATTCGGTACCGAGCCCCAGAAAACCGATCTGCCCGGGGTCGATGTCGTAACGGTCGATCAGCCGCAGAACGGCCGTCGCTGCCATGGTGTACGCGTTCTCGTCGGCACCGCGCATGCGGAAACCCGAGCCCACCACGGCTCGGGTCTTGTCCCAGCTGTTCCCCGTCCAGTCACACCAGTGGCGCAGCTGCACGCGATAAGAAGGCAGATATACTGCCATCCCGCTTAAACCCAACATCGCCATCCTCCCGACGGGACCGGATCCGCCGAAAACTGTAACATCTTATTGTCGTCAACAAAAGTTGACGCTTATCGACACCGGCCGCAACACAGCGGTGGCCGGTGTCGAGGAAGCGCAACCGCGGGAGCAACCCATGAACCTCTTGCAGGACCTGATCACCAGCGGCCACATCGTCGATCTGATGCTGGGCTTCGTCGCTCTGGAGGTCACCGCCATCGCAATCTATCGCAAACGGACCGGCGGCGGCTTGGCAATGGTGCCGCTGCTGATCAACATCGGCGCCGGCGGGAGCCTCATGCTGGCCCTGCGAATGGCGCTAGCAGATGCGGGCTGGACCTGGATCGCCCCGTTTCTGATCTCCGCTCTGGTGTTCCACATCGCGGACCTGCGCCAGCGCTGGTCGCCATCGTGACGGCCGACCCGCGCTAGCGTTGTGCGGTAATGCGGAACTGATGATAGAGCAGCAGGCTCACGCCGAGCACCGTCGGCGCAGCCCAGACAAAGGGATTGAACGCATAGGCAGGCAGCAGGTTAACGGCGCCGAATGCAAGAAACGCCGTGTAGACGGATATCCCTGCGCCAACCAGGCCGCGCGTGTGCTGAATCAGCCACTCGGCGGCCGCAAAGGTAGCGAGCTGCAGCACGAGGTTGAGCGGGTTGCGATTCCGCTGATGGCGGCGCCGGTTCCGAATGCACAGCAACCCGTACCAGGCGAGCATGATGGTCATAATGGCGAGATACAGCATCATCCAGCCGAAGATCCCCCGCACGAACGCGGCGTCGTCGGAAAACTCGTGGGTTTCCAGCGGAGCCGCCAGGGTGCAGAGGCTGATGCCGATCGCAAGGCCGCCGGTCAGCAGCATCGAATAGGCGAAAACCTTGCCCCAGCGCTTGTGATTGACGCCCCCCTTGCGACTGACAATCGGCACCCAGATGCAGATCAGGCCTACCGAACCGGTAACGATATGCGCGATCACGAGCTGATGAAACAGAGTCACTGCCATGTGTCGAAATTTCCCTCGCCACGCTTCCGAGCCGCGCACATCCAGCGGAGCATCGACCGCCGGCAAAGCACCGGGGACCGACGCCCGAACAGTAGTTTAGAATGCTGCGCAGGGGCGCCTCAACAGGCGCGAGGGCACACCAGGCGCAGGCGGAGCTCAGCCAGTCGGATGACACAAAGCGACCAAGCAAGGCAGAAAACGGCAATAGTGATCGGCAGTGGCTTCGGCGGCCTTGCGGCTGCTGTGCGGCTCGGCGCGCGCGGCTACCGGACCACCGTCTTCGAACGGCTCGACGCGCCGGGTGGACGCGCCTACGTCTACCGCCAGGACGGGTTCACCTTTGACGCCGGGCCGACCATCATCACCGCGCCCTTTCTACTCGAAGAGCTCTGGGCCCTGTGCGGCAGGCACATGGCCGACGACATCGACCTGCGCGAGATCCACCCGTACTACCGGATCCGCTTCGCCGACGGCGATCACTTCGACTACAGCGGCGACCACGAGGCCATGAAAGCCGAGATCGCGCGTTTCAGCGCGGCGGACATTGCGGGCTACGAACGCTTCCTGGAGGCGAGCGCGCGGGTCTACGAAGTGGGCTTCGACCAGCTGCTGTATGCGTCGTTCGATTCGCCCTGGAAAATGCTGCGCGCGCTGCCGCGGCTGATTCAAGTACAGTTCTACCGTTCCGTGCACGGCCTTGTCGCCCGCTACATCAAGCATCCCAAGCTGCGCATGGTTTTCAGCTTTCACCCGCTTCTGGTGGGTGGCAACCCTTTCAGCACCACGGCCGTATACACGCTCATCGCCCAGCTCGAACGCCGTCACGGCGTGCACTTCGCCATGGGTGGAACCGGCAGCCTGGTACGCGGTCTGACGTCGTTGATCCAGAGTCAGGGCAGCGAGATCGTCTGCAACACCGCAGTGCAGCAGATCCTGGTGCAGGACGGCCGGGCCGTCGGCGTGGCGCTGGCGTCCGGAGAAGAAGTCAGATCGGACATCGTGGTTTCCAACGCGGACTCGGCCACTACCTATCGCGACCTGGTCCCTGAGCATGCGCGCAAACGCTGGACCAATCGCAAACTGGCCCGGGCACGTTACTCGATGAGTCTCTTCGTCTGGTACTTCGGTACAAACCGACAGTACCCGGACGTCCCCCACCACATGATTCTGCTCGGCAATCGCTATCGCCAGCTGCTTGCAGACATCTTCAACCGCAAAACCCTGGCCGACGACTTCAGCCTGTACCTGCATCGGCCGACGGCCACCGACCCTTCGCTTGCACCCGACGGATGCGACGCCTTCTACGTGCTGTCGCCCGTTCCGCACATGGACAGCGGCATCGACTGGGCGGAAACCGGCGAACGCTACCGCGCGGCGATCGAACGGAGCCTGGCGGGCACAGTGCTGCCGGACCTGCCGAAGCACGTAGTCAGCTCGCGTCTGCTCACCCCGGCGGACTTCCAGGATCGCCTGCAATCGCTCAAGGGCGCCGCGTTCGGCATGGAGCCGATCCTCACCCAGACCGCCTGGTTTCGACCGAACAATCGCAGCGAAGAGCTGGAGGGACTGTTCCTGGTCGGCGCAGGGACCCATCCGGGCGCCGGCCTGCCCGGGGTGATCTCGTCCGCCAAGGTGATGGACGAAATCCTCGCGCAGCCGGCCACAGCAAACTCGTCGACACCGCGAGCGTTGCGCTCCAGCACCGAAGCGGGGCGCTGAGAAGCGTCAACCCGCGAGGTCGGCGCGGACGCTGGCGGCGGCGATTCGGCCGGACAGCGCGGCCATGGGCACCCCCGGGCCGGGATGGACGGTGCCGCCGGCCAGATACAGACCGGGGATCTTCGCCCGCGAGCCGGAGCGGCGAAAGGTGCCCATGGCCCCGTGCGTCGGCCAGCCGTAGATGGACCCGCCGCTGCCCGGAAAAAGCCGGTCAAAATCCGCCGGCGTGGTTACCACCGGCCCGCCGGGCTGGTGGGTCAGCCGCAGGCCATGCCTGGCGAGCAGCTCCCGCACGCGCGCTTGCAGCTGCCCGATCTCCCGGTCGTCGAAAGCCCGGGGCGGGGCGTTGATCAGCACGAACAGGGGCTCCGCGGTGCCGGCGGAAAACCTGTTTCCCACCGAACGGCCCTGGGCACAGACGTAAACGGTGGGCTCTGCGCAAACAGCCTGCCGCGAAAAAATGCTTGCAAACTCGTCCGCATAGTCGCCGCCGAAAAATACGCTGTGATGCTCCAGTGGAAATCCATCGGCAACGGCAACCGTGCTCCAGGTGAGGGCGGACAGCGAACGCGGCTCCCCCGGGCGCCGCGCAACGGCTCCCACGGCCCCATCGCCGAGCAGTCCGGCCGTCAGCGCGGCAACGTCACCGTTGAATATCACCGCGTCCGCCTGGATCGGATCCCCACCGGCGATATCGACACCGCTGACCCTGCCGCCATCGATCCGCAACCCGACCGCCTCGGTGCCGAGCCGGATGCTCGCTCCGGCACGCTCGACGATACGCAGCAGCGCGCTGGCCAGGCCCTGCATGCCGCCTTCCACCAGCCACACCCCAGCCCGCTCCGCATGGGCGATCAGCATCAGGGTTGCCGGCGCGGCGAACGGGGAAGAGCCGCAATAGGTCGCATACCGACCGAACAGCTGGCGCAGCCGGGGATCGCGGAATACGCGGCCAAGCTCCCGCCACAGCGTGGCGAATGGTTTAGTGGCGTAAAGCCGCGGCAGCCCGCGAAACCCCAGCGAAACCGTGAGGCCAGCCGCGCTCGGTCGCTCGCGGCGCATGAAAGTATGATCTAGCGTTTCGAAGATGCGCTGCGACTGGCTCGCGAAATCCCGATAGGCGGCAGCCTCGCGGGCGCCTGCCAGGGTGGCGATGGCGTCGACGGAGCGCTCGACATCGGCAAACAGATCCAGGCGGGTGCCGTCCAGCCAGGAGTGTCTGGCCAGCACCTCGGCGGCGCTGAGCTCCACATGGGAGGACAGGCTCGTCCCCGCCGCCTCGAACAGATCCTCGAAAACCCAGCGCATGGTAAACACCGTAGGTCCGGAATCGATGCGCGCATCGCCAATCGAGACCTGACGCATTTTGCCCCCGGGTGCCGCATGCCGCTCGAGCAACGTTACACCGATGCCGCTTGCAGCGAGATCGAGCGCCGCGCTCAGCCCACCCATGCCGGCGCCGATGACGACCACGTGCTTTCCGGTCACCGGACGCCTCGATCGCGTGCCGGAGCACGAAGGCGAACACGACACCTCACCTCGCGGGCCGGACGCGTTGTCAGCCTTGCCACAGGCCTGACGCTGTCGGCGTCGAGGGTTTCGAAGTCGTAGCGGCGCACCAGCCGGGCGAGAATGAGCCCGCTCTCCACCGTGGCAAAAGCGGCGCCGACGCAAACCCGTGGCCCCAGGCCGAACGACATGAAAGCGCCACGACCATCGTCATCGTCGTGTCCCCGGTCGAAACGGTCCGGGTCGAAGTACTCGGCGTCCTTCCAGAGCAGCCGGTTACGGTGCGCGGTCCACGGTGAGACCATGATCATGGCGCCTTTCTTGATCCGGAATTCGCCAATTCGCGTGGCCTCGGCCGCTACCCGCGGGATGAAAGTAATCGGCGGATAGAGACGCAGCGCCTCGCGGAACACGTTACGCAGCAGGCGCAGGCTCTTCACGTGCTCGAAACACACCGGCTCCTCGCCGACCACGGCTTCGATCTCCGCTCGCATCCGCGCGGTCAGCTCCGGACGCACCGACAGGATGTAAAAAATCCAGGTGAGGACGCTGGCCGTGGTTTCATGGCCGGCCAGGAAGAAGACGCCGATCTGATCGATCAGCTCCGTACGGCTGAAAGCCTCACCGTTGACAGGATCGCGGGCCGGCGAATGCGCTCACAGGCCGCCAGCACGCTGGCCGGCTGGCGCACATCGGCCCAGGGCCGGCCGAATATCAGCTGAGACAGATTGACGCTGGCAACGCTGCGCTCGAACTCGCTGAACGCGTCGAAAACATCCCGGGCCGTTTGCGACCCCAGCGATTTGGAAAAAATGGTGCGGCAGATGATGTCCGCCGTCAGCTCGCTCATGGCCAGATCCAGCGAGAACACGTCGCCAGCGCCGGCACGCCGATCGAGAACGGTCTCGTAATCGTCGACCGCGGCCACCATGGACACAAAAGCCCGGTTGATACGCATGTGAGAGAAAGCCGGATCGATCATGGCCCGCTGGCGGCGCCAGGTTTCACCGCTGGAGACAAAAATCGAGTCTCCAACCAGCGGTGCCAGCGCACCAACCATGAGGTCGTTCTTGGGAAAGATTTCCAGAGGATCCGTCAGCACGTCCCGGGCTGTTTCCGGATCGTTGATCAGCACGATAGACCGTCGGGAATAGCCCAGGTGGGTCATTGGCCGGGTGTAAGCCTCGATGGGCAACAGGCTCAGCAGGTCACCCTCCCCCCGTTTGATGACGCGGATCAGCGAGCGGATGGGGGTCGTGGGCTGCGGCGCAGGTGGGCGATAGAGGCTGGTCATGTTCCCGGACTAGGTTGCTTGCGCCCTGACAGGCAGGCGAAACAGTATACCCACAAGTCACGGCGGCAAGGGCTATGGCTGAGGTGACCCGCAATCGCCGCGGCAACCGGAGCGAGTATCATCGGCAGCGCGACATTCCAGGAGGCCGCCCAGTTGACGGACCCATCGACACGTACCGTGCTGCTGACGCTGGGGCGCCTGCCGGTGGCGCTGGACGTCGCCCGCAGCTTTCACGCGGCAGGTTGGCGGGTGGTCGTTGCCGAGCCCTTCGCCTTCCATCTGTGCCGCACCTCAAAAACGGTCGCGCGCTGCTACCCGGTTACCGCACCTGCCCGCAGCCCGACGCGGTACCTAGAAGATCTGCAGAGGATAATCGATAGCGAACAGGTCACGCTGGTTGTGCCGATCTCAGAAGAGTCCATACATGCGGCGGGGCTGACCGCGCACCTTCACGGCCGCGCCCGGTTCTTCGGTATGCCGCAACCGGGAATGCTGGCGCTGCACGATAAATATCGCTTCGTTCGCCTGGCTGAGTCGTTTGGTCTGCAGGTGCCCAGAACGTTCCTGGCCGACGATACGCAGGTGGCGACGCTGATCCGTGATCACGACTATGTCGTAAAGCCACGATATTCATGCTCCGGCCGCGGGGTCACCCTGCACAGCAGGGGAAGCCGCCCCCCGACCCGCGGAGCAAGCCTGATTCAGCAGCGCCTCCAAGGCCAGCTGCTCAGCAGTTTCTCCATCGCCCGTGACGGCCGCACGCTGGCTACCGTGGTCTATCAGGGCGTTGTCATGTCTGGCAGCGTCGCCGTCTGCTTCACGCGAATTTCAGACGCGCCGACGGTCGAGCGTTGGGTAGAGGCGTTCATCGAGGCTTCGGGGCACACGGGCTTCATCGCCTTCGACTTCATCGTGAACTCCGCCGGCCAGCCGGCGGCGATCGAGTGCAATCCCCGGGCAACGAGCGGGATCCACTTCATCGACGCAGACGCCCTGGCGGGGCTTATCACAGGTCCCACCGCTGAGTCTGTGGCAGGATCGGCCGCAACAACCGGCCTGCTGAAAGAGGATCCGCTGCTGGCCGAATCCTACTCCTGCTATACAGCGACGCTCGGCGCCATTTTTCGCGGCCCGGAATTCTCCCGCAGGCTCCAGTGTCTGCGCCGATCGCGTGACGTCACCTGGTGCCGCCAGGATCCATGGCCATTCTTGTCCATGATGCTGAACACCTATCGGATCCTCGCGCGATCAATTGTGTTACGCAGGACTTTCGCCGAGGTCGCAAATCTCGATCTCGAATGGCGCGAACCAGATCAACAGATGAACTGAGACCCGCCCGCCGCCGACCCCCTGTACCTCAGGGTCGCGAGCTTCTGCGTCTACTCGGAGAACGCGTTCAGCTGATAAAGGGTCAGCAGCAGCTGAGTCGGCTTGACGTTGTAGTCGGCAAACCACTGCTGCCATAGCCTGCCGACCTCACCACTGTTATAGACAGAGGACAAGGCACGGTTCACGGCCAGCCGGTAGTCGGCATCGTTGCGTGGCACCGGGAAGGCGTAGGGCTCGAAGGACAGCATCAGCGCGGAAAGCCGCAGCGCCCGCAGCCGCTTGCTGGTGAATCCAAGCGCCAGCAGGGTCGCCCGGTCGCCGGCCAGCGCATCCACCTCGCCCTCTTCCAGCAGCTTCAGCGCCTGGCGGTGATCTTTGACGATGGAGAGCTCGGCCTCGAGCCCTGCGGCGGCCAGGCGCTGCCGCAGGACAGTGAGCGTGGTGGTATTCTCGACCACGGCGATACGCTTTCCGGCCACCTGATCAAGGCGCTCGACACCCAGCGCCGCTGTGGTGATGAAGCTGGCCCCGGTGACATAAAAGAGGTTCGAGAAGTCCACCGTTTCCTGCCGGGACAGGGTCACGGTGGTCGCTCCGCAGACGATGTGGACATCACCCCGAGCAACCGCTTCGAGCCGATTCGCAGCGGTGACCGGAACGTACTCCACCGCCAGGTCTTCCATTCCCAGCTGCGTTTTCAACTTCCCCGCAAGCGACCGGCAGATGTCGATGGAGAAACCCTGGGGCTTGCCGGGTTCTTCGGCTGAGGAAAAAGGCGGAACGTCGTCCCGATAGCCGACCTTGTAGACGCCGGTCTCTCTGATATCGGCGATGGTGTCCGCGCCGGCGAAGCCCGCCCCGTTGAGAAGCAAAACAGTGATCAGAAGCATAGACGTTGGCTTGAGCATGGTGACTCCAGGAATCGGAAACAATGGGAATTCTTTCGAAGAACGCGGGCAGAATAACAGAACTTCACCGTGCCGAGATCTGTAACTCCTTCCGGAACGGCAGGAGGGCCACGCGCTTACAAACGCACCATTGCAACACGACGCTATCGGGCTCATTTTCGCCGTATTCATAGGGATGGATCGCGGATCAGCGGATGCTCGCAATGCCCGGAAAAAACAGCCTCGTCGGCACTATCCTGATCGTCCTTCTAACCTCCAGCACGGTCACTGCAGCAGTCTTTGCGACGGAGGACGAAAAAGCCTGGTACTTCAGTCAGGAACACGACCCGTTGAACGGTGGGACCATTTATCGGGCCCAGGCGGAGCTTCCCGAAATCCGAGCGTCGCTGCGCTGCTCGTCGATCAACCCGCGGATTGAGGTTCGCTTTTTTATGAGTCGGGATCGACTCGAAAGCTTCGACAGCGTGCGCTGGCAGTTCGACGGCACGCGGAGCAGATCGGATAAATGGTCGCGCAGCTCCAACGGTCGCTCGCTCATTCTTCCGAGCCAGTCGAGAGACCGCTTTGTGAGCCAGTTGAAGGCTTACAATTTCCTGTACCTGACAATCACCAGCACAGATGGTGACGATACCCTGCTCGAAGTTCCCCTGTCCGGCTCGTCTGCGGCCATCTCCAGGGTTACCGATCGCTGCAGGTGAAACCTGAGCAGCTGCCGCAGAAGGAGCGAGCATGACAGGACTTGTGACCAGAGCCAGAACCTTGTTGGCCAAGCGTGGCGAGCGTATTCGCGGACGCCAGTTTCTGGACGCGGTGATGGCGGCGGTCGCCCTCGTTGCTACCGCCGACGGCGAGGTGAGCCTCCCCGAGCTGCTGAGTCGGGACACCGTGCTGGAGAGAGTCGACGCGCTGCAGGCCCTTGATTCCAGCGTTGCAGTCCGCAGCTTCGAACGATTCGTTGCCGACATTAGCGCTGACCCGAAAGCGGGCGCTAGGCGGGCGCTGGCAGCGGTAAGCCGTTTCGGCAACGACGCCGAAGCCGCCCAGATGCTGCTGCGGGCTGCGGTGGCGATCGCCAAGGCCGATGCCCGGTTCAGTACCGAAGAGCAAAGAACCGTGGCTCGACTGTGCGAAGCGCTCGGCATGGAGGAGCTGGATCTCGGCGCCGATGAAAGCGCATAGGTGATCAGCGTTGGTGGGCGCTTCAAATCCGGCCCCGGCTGACCGATACTGATCTGAACCTTCGCAGACCTGAACAGAGGCAACACATGCGGTCCGCGCCACTTCCAGACAACGAGCGAGAGCGAATCGATACCCTGAACGGCTATCGGATCATGGATACGCTTCCCGAGCAGGCGTACGACGATATCACCTTCATTGCCGCTCAGATCTGCAATACCCCCATCGCCCTGGTCAGCCTGGTGGACGAAGGTCGGCAATGGTTCAAATCCAGACATGGCTTGGACGCAGAGGAGACGCCTCGCAAGCTTGCCTTCTGTGCCCATGCGATCCTGCAGCCGGATTCGCTGTTCGTCGTGGAAGATGCGACTAAGGACGAGCGATTCGAAGACAACCCGCTGGTGACGCAGGAGCCCCACGTCCGCTTTTACGCGGGCGCTCCGCTGGTTGCGCGAGATGGTATCGCTCTGGGGACCCTGTGCGTCATCGATCGCCAGCCGCGCACGATGACCGAAGCGCAACTGCAGGCGCTGAAGGCTTTATCCCGCCAGGTGGTTGCCCAGCTGGAGCTGCGGAAATCGATTCAGCGTCTGGAAACCGGCGGCAAAGCGCTGCAGCAATCCTACGACGCTCTGCAGATGCGTGCCCGGCAGGTAGAGCGCTCGAGAGACGAGCTTGCCGACATGTGCCAGATGCTGGAACAGCAGGCGGACGTCATCGAGCAGGATCTGCACCGGGCCGAAATCATCCAGCGCTCGCTTCTGCCACATGACGCGCCGCGGCTGAAGGACTTCTGCGTTCGCTCGCTGTATCGCCCCGGCCGCAATGTGGGCGGCGATCTTTTCGATGTGGTTTCCATCAGCGAGCGCTACCTTGCGCTGGTGATCGCCGATGCATCGGGGCATGGCGTCAGCGCGGCGATGCTCTCGGTGCTGTTCAAGCATCGCATGCGGGTGCTGGACGAGCAGACAGGGCAGCCACTTCGTCCATCTGAGGCGCTGTCGAAGCTGAACGATGCGATGCGCAGCGACGTCACCCTTCCCGGCGCTTTCGTGACCGCCCTGGTCTGCCTGCTGGATCTGGAAGGTCACGAGGTGATCCTGGCGTCTGCCGGTCACCCGCCGGCGCTGCAGGTTCACACCGACGGCAGCTTCAAGCTGCTGACGCATACCGGCCCGCCGCTGGGCCTATGTGCCGACGCCGAATATGGGGAGCGGTCTGTTCACCTGGACGATGGTGACCGCCTGCTGCTGTATACCGACGGCCTGCTGGACCTGGGAGGCAACGAGCCGCCGACAATGAACGATCTCGCCGAGGCCCTGCGAAAATCGGGCACCGATCGGCGCAGCCTCGGTCAGTTTCTGGAGGTCGTATCCCACGGTCAGGAGCGCGAGGATCGAGACGACGTTACTCTGCTGCAGATTGAAGCCCGTGCCGGGGAGAGCTATTTCTTCGAACCCGGTGGTGAGCTCGCCATCGAACCCGAAGCAGGTAAGGCAGCGCCAGAAATGACGTTTGCCGAAACCGAGGGCGCAACGTTCATCGCGCTGTCGGGTCGGGTTACCTGGACCTTCGCCGACGCGCTGCTGGAAAACGGCTCCGCGGTGCTGGATTCCGGGCGTCGCCTGGTGATCGATCTGGGTGCCTGCGAGCAACTGGACAGCACCCTGCTCGGCACCCTTCACGAGCTGTTCGAGCGTGGATCAGCCCTGGATATCGTGCTGCAGAACGTTTCCGACCCGCTCAGAGCGTCCTTGGAAGAGCTCAGCATGAAGCCCGTGCTCACCCGGATTGCAGCGCAACCGTTGCCTCTGCCTGAGAATTGGCAGCCCATTGAGCGTTCCGAACAAAGCCTTGCGCGACAGCGTCAGCGGCTGCTTAAAGCGCATGAGGTCCTGGCCTCCCTGAGCGAGGAGAACCGGGAGGAGTTCCAGAGTGTGATCGACGCGCTGCGCGCAAAAGATACGGATTGAATGGGCATTCGGAGCGAGATCAACATGGCCGACAGGCACTCAACAGCGAGACTCCTGGGTGCTGCTGTTTTCATGCTGGTCCTGTGCGGCTGCGACGGCAGCGCGACACTCGAAGAAGCTGCCGAAGCCGCAGGTGGAGATCAGCTGGCATCCGCGCTCAGCACAGCCGTGCGGGTGAAAGTAGCCCAGGCGATTTTTGCCGACGTTCAGCAACAGGCGGCGGTATCCGGCATGGCCGAGGCCTTCCGGAAATCCACGGTCGCTGCCGAGGTCAGCGGCCGGGTTATCTCTCGTCTGGTAGAACCGGGCGATCAGGTAACAAAGGGGCAGAAGCTGATCCTGCTGGACAGCGAACGCGCCGGCATCGCCAAGAGCGAAGCCGAAGCCCGGGCGCAATCCGCCGAGGTGAACCTGGCGGAAGCCCGCAGCGAGCTGAAACGCGGCGAAAACCTGTACGCGAGAGAGTTCATAAGCGAGGGCACGCTGGACAGCCTGCGTTTCGCGGTACAACGGGGAATCTCTGAGCTGGCTGCCGCCAACGCTTCGCTGGCGGCCGCGTCCAGAGCGCTGAAGGACACCACCATCCGCGCACCCTTCGACGGGAGCGCCGAGCTGGTTCACGTTCAGGAGGGTGACTACCTGAACCCGGGCCTGCCCATCGCGACCATCGCCGACTTTTCCAGCATCAGGATTCGCGCCGGCGTTACCGCCCGTGAGGCGACCCTGCTGGCCGGCACCGCAACCGCCAGCCTGACCCTGGAAGCACTTGGGGCGCAGTCGCTGACCGGCCGTGTCCACAGCGTCGCGCGGATCGCCGATCCCAACACCGGCACCTACACCGTGGAGATCTGGCTCGACGATGACAGGCAGCTGGTGCGCGAAGGCATGCTCGCCACCGTCTACCTGCCCTATGCATCCCAGGAGCAACACCTGACGGTACCCATGTCCGCGGTCTTCAGGCGCAACGGCACCATGCACACGTTCGTGGTGACGGACGATCGCGCGGAGCTGAGGCCCGTGCGCACCGGAAGATCCGACGCGATTCAGGTGGAGGTGCTCGAAGGTCTGGCAGAAGGTGAGGCCGTGGTGACCGAAGGTCAGTTTGCGTTGCGGGACGGGGCCATGGTTCGCATCGAAAGGCGCGGCTAGGCGCGGTCAGATGCACGCTTTCCTGAAGTTCTTCGTCGACCGCCACCTGCTGATCAACGTCCTCGCAGGCGCGATGATCGTGCTCGGCCTGCAGTCCGCCAGCAATCTGATGCGGGAGTTCCTGCCCAGCGTGAGCGTGCCCCTGTTCTGGATCACGGCCATGCTGCCCGGCGCATCAGCCCGGGACGTCGAGACCAAGGTCACCATTCCCATCGAGGACGCGCTGGAGGAAGTGGAAGGTATCGACGAGCTCACCACCATCGTCTCCGACAACACGTCGTTTACCACGGTCGAGCTCTACAGTGACTACACCCCTGCGCAGATCGTGGAAGGCGAGGCGGACATCCGCGCAGCGATAAACGATATCACCGATTTTCCGGACGAGATGGAAGACGAGCCGGTGCTCAGGCAGTTCAACCCGGCCCGCTCGACGGTGATCGAAGTGTCTCTTACCGGGCCCACAGGACCGATGATCGATACCGCTGAGTACCTGGAGGATCGACTGGAACAACTCGACCTCATCGCCAGCGCGAAGCGGGTGGGATTGCCGGATCCGGAAGTGCGTATTCTTGTCGATCCTGTTCGGGCCAGAGAGCACGGCATCACCCTGGCCGACGTCATCAATACGGTGCAGCGCCGCAACGTGTCCAGCACTGGCGGCATGCTGGAGAGTGCCGCCGATCGCCGCCAGGTGGTGATGTGGAGTCGCTTCGCCGATCCCATGGAGGTGGGAGATACCATTCTCCGCTTCGAGCCCGGCGGCGGCGCCCTGCGTATTCGGGACATTGCCCGCATCGAGAGCAGCCGTGAAGACACCGGGCTCCTGGCCCATACGGACGCACGGCGCAGCGTGACGCTGCTGATTCAGAAGCGGGAAACCGCCGATATCATCGACGCGGTGGAATCGGTCCGCGACGCCATCGCCGACGCGCCGATCCCCGAATCCGTCAACCTGAAGCTGGTCAACGACGAATCCGTCATCGTCAGAAACCGGCTCGACCTGATCCGCAACAACGGCCTCATCGGTGCCGTGCTGGTTGCGCTGATATTGTTCGCGTTCGTGCGACCGCAACCGGCGCTGTGGATACTGGTGGGGATTCCCATCGTGTTTCTCGGCGCGGTGGCTTTTTTCGGCCAACTTGGCATGACCCTGAACATGATGTCCCTGACCGGCTTCGTCATCGTGCTGGGCATGGTGGTGGATGATGCGGTGGTGGTATCCGAGCGCATCATCTTCAAGCAGTCCCAGGGCCTGAGCCCCAGGCACGCGGCGGTCGAGGGCGTCCGCGAGATGGTGCCGCCGGTAACCGCAGCGGCGCTGACCACCATGCTGGCGTTCATCCCGCTGATTGCTCTTGGCGGCGAGCCGGGGAAAATCGTCTGGCAGATTCCCGCCGTTGTGGTCATTGTCCTGTTTTTCTCGCTGCTGGAATCTTTCTGCATCCTGCCCGCCCACCTGTCCAGCATAAAGACAACGGCCCGACTGGATAAGCGCAGGTTCATGCAGGTGCTGGAAAACGGCTACCGTCGGGCCCTGACCTGGTCTCTGCACCATCGCCTGTGGATCGTGCTGATCGCGATGGCCGCGTTCTTCACCATCATGATCGTCATACGGCCGCTGGTACCGTTCATCCTGTTTCCCCAGGACGACGCCGATCGGCTGTTCATCAAGATCACAACGCCGGCCGGCACGCCGCTGGAACAGACCGAGGGCATCACCGCCGACCTGGAGCGTCAGATCATGCACATCACCCGCGCGGATCTGGACGCGGTGATGGCCCGGGTCGGTCACCAGAACACCGGCTCCCTGGACAAGACCTTCGGCGACGCCGACAACGAAGCCCTGATCATCATTCAATTCCGGCGCTTCGGCCGCGAGCATACCAACGCCCAGTGGATGGAGCTGCTGCCCCAGCAGCTGCGGGTACCCGAAGACGTGAAGCTCGTCTATCAGTCCGAGTATTTCGGCCCGCCCACCGACCAGCCGGTTACCGTGCACGTGCTGTCCAATGATAACGAGGTCCGACGCGGCGTCGCTTTCGAAATCGAGAACTATCTGCTCAACACGCCGGGGCTCATCGAGGTGGAAATCGACGAGCGTCCCGGAACCCCGCAGCTGGAGCTGAACCTCAACTACGAGAAGCTCGCGCTGCGCGGGCTGGATGCTCAGACCGTCGGCATCACCCTGGCGGCCGCGTTCTACGGCGTAGAAGCCAGCGAGCATCGCGATCTGGACGACACCACCGAGCTGCGGGTGCAGTTCGATCCCGCTGCTCGCATGAACCTGGATGCGCTGCTGGAAACGCCGGTACGCTCGCTCACGGGGGAACTGGTACGCCTGCGCGACGTGGTCGAGCCCATGGAAACCCCGTCCGTCACCCGCATCTACCATCGGGACGGCTTCCGCTCGTCCACCATCCGGGCCAGCTTCTCCGAGGCCAGCGGCCTCACGGCGCTCGCATTTGCCCAGCAGATGGAAAAAGAGCTGTTCCCGCGTTTCAAGGGTATCCCGGATCTGTTCGTCATCAACGGCGGCGAGGCGGTGAAGACTCAGGAGATCACGGGAGAGATCGGAACTGCCGCGCTGCTGGCCGTGATCGGCATCGGCGTGGTGATCTGGCTGATGCTGGGTTCCTTTCTCGAAGCCCTGTTCGTCATGCTGGTGATTCCCTTCGCAGTAGCCGGGGTATTTCTGACCTTCTTCCTGCACGGCAAGCCGCTGTCCATGTTCGCCATGATGGGCGCGGTCGGTCTGGCTGGCGTGGTGGTCAACGCCTCCATCGTCATGGTGGATTCCATTCACCGGCGCGTAAAGGAGAGCGCAGCGGACGCGGCGGACGCCGACGCAACGGAGCAGATCACCGACGCCGTGGTGGAACGGCTGCGGCCGATCCTGGTGACAGCTCTGACGACGCTGGGAGGCGTCCTGCCAACCGCCTACGGCATCGGTGGTTACGACCCCATCATCAGCATCATCTCGCTGGCCATCGGCTGGGGGCTGGCGCTCTCGACCCTGGTAACGCTGTTTCTCGTCCCCTCACTGTACTCCCTGGCGCGGGACGTCCGGCAAAGGACGAGCCGGCTATCTGGCCGTGAAGTCGATGTAGAGCGACTTTAGCGCCCGCAACCCGTAGTTGGGGTGGTGACGCAGCTTGTTCCTGCCGGGGCTCAATCGAAAATTTTCGATGCGGTCGATAAAGGCCTTGAAGCCCCAGTAGAGCTCGCGTCGGGCCAGCGGCGCGCCCAGGCAGTAGTGGGTGCCGGAGCTGAAACCCAGGTGCGAGGCCGCGTTGGGACGCTCCAGGTCGATGTCATTAGGGCACTCGAAGCGTTCTGGATCCCGGTTACCTGCAGCAAAGCGTACATCCAGGGTCGCGCCCCTGGGAATCTTCACGCCGTGCAGCTCGATGTCTATCTTGGCGGTGCGGGTAAGGCCCTGAACCGGGCTTTCCAACCGGACCACCTCCTCGCAGAAGGTCTTGAGGTATCTGTCCGGGTCGGACTTGAGCTTCTCCCAGACCCTGGGGTTCTGCGACAGCAGCATGATGCCGGCGGACAACGCGTTGGTGGTGGTTTCCGATCCGCCGACGAAGGTGTCCTGCATCATTTCCGCGTGCAGTTCGTTGTCGGTGAGGGTGCGGCCCCACTCGGGGATCACCGTGTTCACCAGATCCGAGAGCAGGGTGCCGTCCGGCGCCTCGCGCAGGCGCTCGAAGATGGCCTGGAAATAATGCTGCGCTTCGATCTCCTTCTCCGTGGCCCAGATAACCTCTTCCTCCGTGAGGCCGAAGCCGACGCCCTTGAACCAGGCATCGGTCCACTCCTTGATCTGCCAGATGTCTTCCTGCCTGGCGCCCATCTGCCTGCAGATGATGATGAGGGGCAGAGGCACCGCGTATTGCTTGACGAAGTTGCAGTGGCCGTCATCGACGAAGGCGTCGAGGAGCTCGTAGGCCAAAGCCTGCACCTGGGAATCCAGCTCGTTGATCCGTCCAGGCCGGAACGCGGCATCGAAGATGGCGCGCATCTGCTTGTGCTCCGGGTCGTCCCGGGCAGCCAGGGATTCACCCGGCACCCAACCTTTCTCCTTGAAGAGCTTGTAGGCCTTGCGCGCGTTGCCCGTGAGGTTGGCATGGTCGTTGGACGGGCGGAAATTGCTGAACCGCTCCGTATCCAGACAGATCCGCCGCAGGTCTTCGTACCGGGTGATGACAAACAGGCCCGTGATCGGGTCCTGCCAGACGGGCGCCTGCTCCCTACTTCCACGTCCGCCAGGGTGGCATCCTCAAGATGCTCGGGGCGCACGGGATTTTCCATGCGATTGATCGTTGACATTGCTCCCTCCGAACCGCCACCCTCCCGTCAATCCTGCCACCAGCCGATGCTACAGGTCCAGGGTCTCCGCCGCTGGTGCCGCGGTCACCGCTGCCGATACACTACCCGGACCATAAGAGAACCACATTGAGTAGAAGCATCCGATCAAACTTCGTCCTAATCGCGCTGTTGCTGGGAATTTCACCGACGCTCCTGGGGCAACAGTCCGATGGCCTCAGCGTCGGGCTGATCGACCAGCGCATCACCGCTCTCAAAGACGCGGGCGCCGCCGAAGATGATCAGACATTGCAGGCTTACAGCCAGGCAAAGGTCTTCCTCAATCAGGCGGAGGCCTTCAGCCGCGAGGAAGCCGGCTATGTCGACGCGCTGACCAGCGCGCCCAAGCAGCAGGCCGAAATCCAGACACGCATCGACAGACTCGACAGAGCCTACGACCCGGCATCGGAAGTTGCCGACTTCACACCTCAGGAAGCGACTACCCGACTTGCTCTGGCTCGCGCTGAACAGAGCGACCTGGGCGCCCAGATCAACAATCTGGACGGGCGCCTGTCGGCGCGGGAAACCAACGCCTCCGACATTCGACAGCGCCTGCTCGAGATCTCGCAGCGGGCAGGCGCGTTGCCTGGTACCGCGCTGACAGTAAACAGCGCAGCTGCGCCTTCGCTGGCAGAAGCAAATCAGTGGCGCGATAGGGCTGAGGCACTATCTCTAAGTGCAGAACGTCGCGCCGGAGAGGCGCAGCTCTCGAGCCAACCCGTTCGTTACGCCCTCATGGCCGCCCAGCGGGCGGAATTGGCGTTCAAGGCGCAGCGGCTGACATCACTGACCCAACTACTGGAAACGCTCAACGTCGACAACGTGCAGCCGGTCGTGGACATCAGCGAGCTCGACATTCCGGAGACCGACCCAGCCTATACGGTTGCGCTGACTCTGATCGACGTCAGTAAAGAGCTGCACGAGCAGCAGATCTCCATCAATCAGCGGCTCGCCGAGAGTCGCCAGAAGACAGACGAAATCGACCGAATCACGAAGACGCTGGACGATCGCTTCGCAACCGCACGCCGAATCGCCGCTTTCGCCGGCGACAGCGACGCCCAGGGACAGGTACTGCTGACCTACTGGGAGGAAATTCATACCTTTACTTTGAAGGACACGTCCACGCAGCGGTCGCAGGAGGCGGGTAGCGCTGTTATTCGTCGCATCAAGCACGAAGAGGCCCTCTCTCAGCTGATCAGCGCGTCGGGATTCGTCAATCAACGCCTGCTCGAGGCGGGTATCGATCCGGATTCGATCCAGCCGGCGACGCAATCGGCGCTGCTCGACCTGACCCGGGCTTACCGGCAACGTCTGCGGAGCGTCATCGCTGATGAGTCGGACTACATCGACAGCGTAAGCGCGCTGCAACTCGGCTACTCGTCGCTCGCCGACAAGGTCCGCGAGTATCGGGGTTTTCTCGAAGGGCGCATCCTGTGGATCCCCAACCACCCGCCGCTATGGAAAATCGATCCCGCTTCGGTAGGCACCACGATGAACGCCTCAAAAGAACACATCCTGGCGAATATCGAAACGCTCAAGTTCGAGCCTGCAACCGGATCGATCGTTGCGCTGCTGGCCGCCCTGGTGCTGCTGCTGTATCGCCGGCGACTGGTTGGCCTTCAGAAAGACCTTGCCGGAAGAATCCTGCGGCCCCGGGAGGACTCAATCCGCTTTACCCTGCTCGCCGTCTGCGCCGCCGCTCTGCGCGCGGCACCGGTCCCCATTCTATTCCTGGGTCTGGCAGGAAGTTTCGACGCAGCAGCCTCGTCGGCAGGTCGTTACATGACTCTGCTGTTCGTCAACCTTGCGGCGCTGCTGTTTTTCGTCAATCTGATGCGCATCGTCCTCGAACCTTCAGGGATTGGACGTGCCCACTTCAACTGGCGCGCCGCTACCACCGAAAGGGTGCATCGACAGCTGACCTTCATGATCCGGTGGTGGATACCGCTTGCCGCCATCGCCTCGCTTGCCAATCGACTGGCGCCAACCACCGGGAATGAAGCGGCGGCGAGGGCTCTCATCGTCCTGGCCCTGCTGTGCTGCTGACAGCAGCGCTGACCCTGCTGGTCATCCAGACCGTGTACGGCCAGGTGTTTACGGTCACCGTGGTTGCGCAATGCATGATGGAGACCGTATGGATCGGGATCAGCCTGCTGCTCATTCACGCGCTGCTGCTGCGCTGGCTGCGGGTCGCACAACGGCATCTGCGCCTGAACGAACTACTGGCAAAACGTCAGGTACAGGCGACATCGGAAGACGGCGCCAGCGTCGAAGAACAGGCACCGGATCTTGGCGATATCAGTGCGGAAACCCGGCAACTGGTCACCGCCTCGACGCTGGCAACTGCAGCGGTCGCGCTGCTGTACAGCTGGTCACCTCTGCTTCCCGCATTCGATGCGCTCCGTAAGGTGATACTCTGGACATCCACCTCAATGGTGGAGGGCGAAGCCGTCACCAACGAGATAACCCTGGCGACCCTGCTGACCGTCGCCGCGCTGGCCGGATTGACCCTGTTCGCGGCGAACAACCTGCCCGCGTTGATTGAGATCATACTGCGCAGCCGCACCAGCGTCTCGCCCGGCGCACGCTACACCGCCAGCACTTTGCTCAACTACCTGATCATCGGCGTCGGCGTCGTTGCCGCATTGTCGGCGCTGGGTCTGCAGTGGGGCCAGCTGCAATGGCTGGTGGCGGCCCTGGGCGTGGGCATCGGTTTCGGTCTGCAGGAAATTGTTGCCAACTTCATCAGCGGCCTCATCATTCTCTTCGAGAGGCCCATTCGCGTCGGTGACATCGTCACCATCGGCGACAATGACGGCACCGTCACGAAGATCCGCATTCGCGCTACCACCATTCGTGACTGGGATGGCAAAGAGCTGCTGGTCCCCAACAAAGAGTTCATCACGGGCCACCTGCTGAACTGGACGCTTTCGGATTCCAACACCCGGCTAACCGTCAACGTGGGCATCGCCTACGGCAGCGACGTGGAGAAGGCGCTGGAAATTCTCAGAGATGTAACCCTGAACCATCCGAAAACCGTACGGGAGCCCGCCCCGCTGATCGTTTTCGAGAACTTCGGCGACAACGCCCTGGAGCTGTCAGCGCGATCGTTCATCGATACGTTGGAAGGACGTCTCCAAGTGATGACAGAGATGCGCCAGGAAATCAATCGACGCTTCGAGGAGGCCGGCATTGTGATCGCGTTCCCGCAGCGGGACGTACACCTCGACACCGAAGGGCCAATCCGCATCGCCATCGACCCGCCGCCCGGCGGCTGAGTAAACGGTCATCGAATCCTCTGCAGCAGCTTCAGGGAGCATGCCAGTGTCAGATGAGCCCATCGAGAAACGGGGAATCTCTCGCCGCAGGGTATTGCAGAGCGCGGTCTCCGTACCCGCTATCACCATGATGACTGCCGAGGCTGCGAGCGTTCCCTCGAGCGCACCAACATCACCCGATGCCTACCCCCGTGCGGACGCTAATGCCAACGGGGTGGACGACCCTTCCACCTGGCACGCCTATCTGACCGACGAGGAGATGCAGCATCCGCTGGCCAGATACTGGTTCCGTCGCGGTTTCATCGCCGACGATGTGCTGAACGCGCTGCGCAGGGGCCCGATGCAGACCGCTGACGTGCTGGAATGGCGCCATCGGACCAGATTGTCCGATCCAGGCGACCTGCCGGTGGAAAACGGCTACTGCATGCTTGGTGATGGTTCGGGTTACGTGGCCGTGCGGACCCACTTTCCCGATTGTACCGCCGACATGATCGACTGGTGGTTCAACTGGGCGCAGCAGGAAGAAATAATCCGCTACAAAATCTGGTACCCCGGTGCTCACTACTCAATGTCGCAGGCGCCCACCCCGGGATACGTCCGCGAGCCCGGTGACAAGATCTACTGGGGCATGAGCCGCTTTCCCGTCGAGGATATCGGCGTCGGGGTGACTCGAATGCGCCTGGACTTCGTAAACCCGCGGGAGTTCGGATTCGACGGGTTACCAGATGGCGGAACCATTCTGGCGGTACGGGTCGGCCTGGCGGACGGATGGTTCAAGCACACCGACATGATCCATCACGTGCGCCCCGCCGACGGCGGCGTGGAAATGCGCAGCCGCTTCTGGATGGGACGCAAGATTGAAGCCATGGCCGGAGGGGCCGGATTGCTGGGGTCAGCCCTGGACTGGCCATTTGTCAAACGCCAGGTGCTCAAACCGGGCATCGCCCGCAGCATGGCTTTTCACTGCGCCACCGAATACGCTCAACTGGCAGGATTTCTGCCGGAACTGTACGAGCAATACGGCCCGTAGCAGAATGCCAGGGCGTTTCCAGCTGGAGGTTTCGGAGCGATCCGTCATGCTAGGGAATGGGATAAGAGGAACGAAAAAATGACAAACTCTATGCGCTGCGGGCTGATATTTTCCGGAGGCGGCACCAGCATGCGGCAGATGCTGGACATCGCCCGCAAAGCCGAGACCGCCGGCATCGACGCCATCTATCTGACCGAGGCCTGGCGCAGCGGGTTCGTAGGTCTGGCCGCCCTCGCCATGGCGACGGAAAAGGTGGAGCTCGGGCCCTGCATTCTGAACGCCTACGGCCGCTCGCCGTGGCTGACAGCCATGAGCGCCGTGGATCTGGATGAACTCAGCGGCGGCCGGCTGGTGCTCGGGGTCGGCACCGGCAACAAACACATCAACGAAGAATGGCAGGGCATCGCCCAGGAACGACCACTTCGGAAGATGGAAGAATATGTCACAGTGCTGCGCAAGGCCGTGTCGACGCGCCTGGGAGAGACCCTGGATTGGGAAGGCGAGCTGCACCGCATGCACTGGTCGCCGGCGGTGCAGCCGCTGCGGGAAACCATACCGGTAACACTGGCAGCGATTTTTCCGAAGATGATCGAGGTCGCAGGCCGGGTTGCCGACGGCATCGCCATGGGCGCGCTGGTGTCCCCCGAGTATATTTCTGACCAGGTTCTGCCGAAGTTCCACGCTGCGGCCGAAGGTGCCGACCGGGACCCGTCCGTCCTTACCGCAAACACCGCCCCCTTCGTCTCCATCAACGAGGATCGTGAAGTGGCGCGCCAGGCGGCGCGAGAGGCCATCTGCCATCTCTACTCGCCGCTGCCACACCCGTACTACGATTACGTGCTGCGCGAGCAGGGTTTTTCCAAGGCGGCGGACGCTGCGGCAAAGCACGTGCCGGAAGGCCGCATGGAAAAGGCGCTGGAGGCATTCACCGATGATGTTGTGGATGCGGTCACCGTGTGCGGCACCCTAGCGGACTGTCGAGCCGCGCTGGCCCGATTCGAGAACGTGGTGGACACCGTGGCGTTTGTGAACATCAGCTATTCCAGCGGCGACGCGGCGGACCTGCTGGCCGGATTCGACACGCTGATAGAACTCGGCGCCAGCAGCCACGGATAGTCGTACAGTTGTCCGAGGAAACCGAGTCCAGAAGACAGGGGGAGATCGAAGTCATGTCGGGTACCGCGAACTCAAAACCCGGTGAAGGCCGATGTTCGGGAATCAGCGTTCAGGATCTGCTGGCCAGGGACAGTCGGCCCGTACCCGAGTACTTGACGTCGCAGAACTATTCGTTTCTGGGGGACGAGGACATTCCCTATGAACGCTACACGTCCCAGGCGTTTTTCGATCAGGAAATGGACCGACTGTGGCCCCGCACGTGGCAATGGGCCTGCCGGGAGGAGCACATCCCGGAGTCGGGCGACTTCTACGTCTACGACGTTGGCCCCTACTCTGTGATCGTCATGCGGACGGAAAGCGGCGAGATCAAAGCGTATCGAAACTCCTGCATGCATCGCGGCACGAAGCTGAAACCGTCGTTCAGCAGCGGGACCAGCTTTTCCATTCGCTGTCCCTACCACGGCTGGGACTGGAATCTGGATGGGACCCTGAAATCGTTTCCCTGTGAGTGGGATTTTCCCCACGTAAAGACCGAAGATATGAGCCTGACGCCGGTACGCCTGGGTCTGTGGGGCGGCTTTGTTTTCATCAATCTGGATCCGGACGCGCCTCCGCTGCTGGAGTATCTGCACCCGCTGCCGGAGCACATCGACAGCCGCGTGTTCGAAGAGCGCTACGTCGCCCAGCACATTCAGAAAGAGCTGGACTGCAACTGGAAGATCGCGTCCGAAGCCTTTCTGGAAGCCTACCACGTGATGGAAACGCACAGTCAGCTCATGCGAACCAACGGCGACGCCAACACTCAGTACGATTTCTACGGCGATCATGTCAGCCGCCTGATCAACGTTGCGGGCTCGCCCAGCGCGTCCCTGAAAGAAGCCATCACCGAGCAGGAGATCCTGGATCTGTTTCTGATCGGCGACCGGGACGATGTGGCCGAGGGTCTCGTGGTCCCGGAAGGGGGCAACGCCAGACAGGTGATGGCACAGCATTTCCGAGACAGCGTCGGCAAGAAAGGCCCTGACCTTTCGGAAGTCAGCGATTCGGAGATCGTCGACTCCATCGCCTATTTCGTGTTTCCCAACCAGCAGTTTTTCTCCGGCGTATCCTTTCCCATCGTGTATCGGTTCCGGCCTCTGGGCATGCAGAAAGATCGCGCGCTCTTCGATCTGATACTGCTGAAAACGCAGCCGACGGACGGCACCCGTGTGGAACCGGCAATGCCCGTCTGGCTGAAGGCGGAGGAGTCGTACACCATCGTTCCGGGCATGGACCCCTACGTCGGCGAGGTGTTCGACCAGGATACGTCCAACATGCAGGCTGCCCACGAGGGCGCGCTGGCGGCCGATAAATCCGGCGCTACCCTCGGCAACTACCAGGAGGTTCGAATTCGCCATTTTCATCAGACGCTGAGTAAATATCTGGCATCCCGAAACACTGGAAACAGGCGGGAGACATGACGGACATTCTCATCACCGGAGCGGCACGCGGTATCGGCTACCAGCTGGCGAAGCAGTACGCGGAAGCCGGCG
>CAMYJX010000083.1:6024-34792 GCA_947258825.1 uncultured Pseudomonadales bacterium | reverse complement strand
GCGGGTCAATTCGCCCGGCTCGGCGTCGCTACACGGCCTGCAGATTTCTGTTGCGCAGCCTCAGCCGGTAGCATCAGCCGCTGACCCTGGAACATGATGGCTTAGCTAACGCGATAGCGGCGGCTCGATGTAGCGGTTGGAGGGTGAGCAGGTTTGCCGAGGCGTTTAAGCGCAACCGACCCCCGCAGATTGACGCGATAGCGGCAACTCTGCTGGGGTCGGGCATCACGGAGGGATTGTGAGCAGCCCGGCGAACCTACTCACCACCCCAACCGCACCTTACGAACCGACGCCTTGAGTCCTTGCTGCCCTTCCAGTCCATCCAGTAAAGTAGCCGGCTTGCCCGCAATCTGGATGCAAACATCCGCCCATGGATTACCTTTATCAGTACGGTCTTTTCCTCGCTCAGGCCGCCACGGTTGTGGTGGCGTTCCTCCTGGTGATATCCAGCATCGCGGCTTTCAGCATGAGGCGGCAGCAGCAAAGCACGGGGCACTTGGAAGTGCGCAAGCTCAACGAGCATTTCTCTGACCTGAAGCACGGGGTCGAGTCCGCCATGCTGCCTGCCGGCGCAGTCAAAAAGGCGCGCAAGCAGGAGCAGAAGGCCCGCGAAGCCGCCGCCAAAGCCGCCGCGAAAGCGGAGAAGAGAAAAGCGGAGAAGAGAAAAGCGGCGAAGCAGGAAACCGACGCGGAAACCATCAGAAAGCGGGTGTTCGTGCTGGATTTCCACGGTGATTTGCAGGCCAACCAGGTGAAGAATCTCCGCAATGAGGTCACCGCGGTGCTCACCAATGCCTCGTCTCACGACGAGGTCCTCGTGCGTTTGGAGAGCCCTGGCGGGCTGGTGCATGGATATGGGCTGGCGGCTTCCCAGCTCGATCGCATCAGGAAGCACGGCGTTCCACTGCTGGTTGCCGTAGACAAGGTCGCCGCCAGCGGGGGATATCTGATGGCAGTGGTTGCCGATCGTATCCTTGCGGCGCCATTTGCCGTGCTGGGGTCCATTGGTGTGGTTGCCCAGGTTCCCAATGTGCATCGTTTGCTCAAGCGGCACGACGTGGATGTGGAAGTGCTGACTGCCGGCAAGTACAAACGTACTCTCACCGTTCTTGGGGAAAATACCGAAGAGGGTCGCCAGAAATTCCAGGAGGAGCTGGAAGACGTGCACGATCAGTTTCAGGAGTTCGTTGGTGAGCATCGTCCCCAGGTGGATCTGTCGGTGGTTGCTACCGGCGAAACCTGGCACGGTCAGCGTGCGGTGGCGCTGAATCTGGCAGATGAGCTGTGCACCAGCGATGAGTATCTGCTGGCCGCCAGCGAATCGGCAGATGTTTACGAGGTGCGGTGGGTAGAACACCGGCGTCCCATCGAGCGCCTGATGGCGCAAGTGGAATCGGGCATCGAGACGATGGCTGATCGAATGTTCGACAAACTGAGCCGTTGGAGGGGAAGTCCATGAGCAAGTATCAAGCGCTGCTGATCGAGAAATCCGAAAGCGGATTCACCCGCAAGGTCGTAGAAAGGGATACGGCAGAGTTGCCCGAAGGCGACGTTCTTATCGACGTACGCTACTCTTCACTGAACTACAAAGATGGGCTCTCAGCTACGGGTAACCCGGGCGTCACGCGTACGTTTCCCCATACGCCCGGCATCGACGCCGCCGGTCTGATCATTGAATCCGCCGCTCCCCAGTTCAAGCCCGGTGATCAGGTGATCTGCATCGGATTCGATCTGGGCATGAATACGCCAGGCGGCTATGGCCAGCGCGTTCGGGTTCCAGCGGGTTGGGTAATTGCCTGTCCCGACGGTTTGAGCCTGCATCAGAGCATGGTGCTGGGTACTGCCGGTTTCACCGCTGCGCTGGCCGTTCACAAGTTGGAGCAGGTGGGCATGACGCCCGCTTCCGGCCCTGTGCTGGTGACCGGTGCCTCCGGGGGCGTGGGTTCGGTTGCGGTTATGCTGCTTGCGACCCTGGGTTATGAGGTGACGGCGGTAACCGGTAAAACCGAGCAGCACGAGTTCCTGAGAAGTCTTGGTGCCGCTACTCTCATTTCCCGTGACGATGCGAGACAGGGTGCCGATCGACCATTGCTTGCGGAGACCTGGGGTGGGGTCGTGGACACCGTCGGCGGCGAAATCCTGTTCAATGCCGTGAAGAGCCTGCGCTACGGCGCCAGCCTCGCCGCCTGCGGTCTTGTGGATTCACCCGAGATCCCGGCCACCGTGCTGCCCTTTCTGCTGCGTCACGTGAATCTGCTGGGCATCGACTCGGTACAGCTGCCTCTGGCGCAGAAAGCTGAAATCTGGAAGAAGCTGGCAGGACCCTGGAGGCTGGAAGGCATCGAGCGTCTGGAAGAGCGGCTGACGCTGGACACTCTGTCCCCGGCAATCGACCGGATCCTGGCAGGTAAGATGGTAGGGCGCGGCGTGGTGGATCTGAGCGCTTGAGCTAATCGCGCCGCAGTCGCGCGCTGACGGCAATGGGGCTGGGGTAGCGGAAAATCACCGCGTAGGTCGAAAGGATCAGCGTCAGCACCGTCGCCCCCTGCAGAACATGGGCCGCTTCCACGCCCAGCAGGCCCGCGGATCCAGCCACGTAGCTCATCAGCAGCGAAAATTCCGAAGCCTGGCCGAGACGGTAGCCTGACTCCCAGGCTGTTTCGCTGGTTTCTCCCTGCCACTTCAAGAGCAGCGCGAAAACCACGGGCTTGGCGGTAACCAGCGCCACGGCCAGCAGCAGCATGGGCAGCATCACCTGCATGAGCAGCGAGATGTTCAGTTCGGCACCCACAGAGAAAAAGAACAGGACGAGGAAGAAATCTCGCAGGGGACGGAGGCTCTCCGCGATGTACTGGGAAATGGGGCTGGTGGCCAGTGCTACGCCGCCGATAAATCCCCCGATCTCGTAAGACAGGCCGCAAAGCTGCGCGAGGCTTGCGATGCCGAGGCACCAGCCCAGGGCCAGCAGGAAGATGAACTCATGAAAGGCGTCGAAGCGCGCGATGAGGGGGAGAACGATCCAGCGCACGCCGGCGAAAGCGAGCCCGATCACCAGCGGCAGCCCGAGCATCGCCAGGCCCAGATTTGACAGGGTGTCGCTCAGCGACCCGCCATACCCGGTGATCAGAATCAGCGCCAGGATGGCAACAAGATCCTGAATGAGCAAAAGGCTGACGACGATCTCGCCGATATGCCGATGATGCAGAAGGGTGGTGGGGAGCAGCTTTATGCCGATGATGGTGCTGGAAAAAGTCACCGCGATGCCGGTAACCAGGGCTTCGGTCCTGGTGAAGCCGAAGCTGGTCATCAGGGCGAAACCAAGGCCGAAAAAAACCAGTGTGCTTCCCAGCGCGGTCAGCAGCCCTTCGCCCAGCATGTTCTTGAGTTTGGCGGGCTGAAGATCCAATCCCAGCAAGAACAACAGGAAGATGATGCCGATTTCAGCGACTTCTGAGAGCAGCTCCGGGTCGGACACCAGCTTGAGGCCATGGGGCCCCAACAGGCAGCCGATGGCGATGTAGGCGACCAGCAGCGGCTGACGCGTATACAGGGCCGCCGTGGCAAGCACGGCGGCGCCGGTGAAGATCAGAAAGAAGGAATCAACGATCCCCGAGATGCGCGGTTCTCCGGTTGCGGCGGAACGCAGGATGCGGCTCCACGACCGAAGCTTGATAGTAATCGCTGTAGGGTGCAAGCACCGCGTCCTCCAGGCCCACCTGCCTGCCTTCGGGCAGGAGGAAGCTGTCGAACCCACAGCGCCGGAGATAATGAATCAGATCCTGATGAACATCGCCCACGGCACGGAGCTCGCCCGCGTAGCCGAACCGGGTTCGCAGCAGCACGGCAAGTGAAAGCCCCCTGCCATCGTGAAAGTTGGGGAACTCCACGGCTATCATAGAGGCCTGGGCGAACTCGGGCCTGGGTTCGTCGTCCACTGCGAGCAGCAGTCCGGCCTCGGATTCCGGCGTCCATTCTGCCGCGCTCAGCAGGGTCGACTCTACCGGTCCCCGCTCCGTTCCGTGGACCAGCCCGCTTACCTGGTCAAACTCAATCAGCGCTGACATAGATTCGCTCCTTGAAGGGTTCTATACCCACCCGTCTGTAGGTTTCCAGAAAAGTTTCTTCGTCGCCGCGTAGGTCCACGTAGACGTCGAGAATGGTTGCAATCACATCGGGCATGTCTGCCCGAGAGAAGGAAGGGCCAACGATCCGCCCCAGGGATGATTCGTCCGCGGGGCTTCCGCCCAGGGAAATCTGGTAGAACTCCTCGCCTTTCTTGTCGACGCCGAGTATTCCGATATGGCCGACGTGGTGGTGACCGCAGGCGTTCATGCAGCCTGAAATATTGATGTCTATCGGGCCCAGATCGTGGAGGTAGTCGTAGTCTTCGAACCGCTGCTGAATGGCTTCCGCGACCGGTATGGATTTTGCGTTGGCCAGGGAGCAGTAGTCGCCGCCTGGGCAGCAGATGATGTCTGTGAGCAGCCCTACGTTCGGCTCCGCCAGTTGTGCCTGCAGCGCGCGCTCCCACAGCGGGAATAGGGACTTCACGGGGACATCGGGCAGAACGAAATTCTGCTCGTGCGCAATGCGTATCTCGCCGAAGCCATAGTCGTCCGCCCAGTCCGCAACGTCCTCCATCTGCCGGTCGGTCACATCACCGGGCGGAATGCCGGTAACTTTGGTCGAAAGCGTCACAACCGCATACCCGCTCACCTTGTGGGGCGCCACGTTGTTTTCCACCCACCGGCTGAAAGCGGGATTCTCCAGCCGCTGTTGCGCCAGCGACTCAATGCCGTCCTCAAGCTCCGGATACTTGGGGGCCTCGAAGAAGCTCTCTATTCTCGATATCTCTTCTTCGGTCAGCGTGCTGGGCGAGCCTTCGAGCTCAGACCATTCCGCGTCGACTTTTTCCCGAAAGCCTTCCTCTCCCATCGCTCGAACCAGGATTTTGATGCGAGCCTTGAATTTGTTATCTCGACGTCCGTAGCGGTTGTAGACCCGCATGATGGCTTCCAGATAGGTGAGGAGATGGGTCATGGGGAGACCACGGCGAATGACGCGGCCAATGACCGGGGTCCGGCCGAGACCGCCACCTACCTTCACATCCACCAGACGCTCCCCGTTGTCGTCCAGGTAGACGTGCAGGCCGATGTCGTGCACGTCGACTGCCGCTCGGTCGTAGCGGGCTCCGGTTACGGCGATCTTGAATTTGCGCGGCAGCCAGTCGAACTCCGGATGAGACGTCGACCACTGCCTGATGATTTCGCAGTAGGGCCGCGGGTCCAGAAGCTCGTCTGCAGCGACGCCGGCGAACTGATCGGTAGTAACGTTTCGGATGCAGTTGCCGCTGGTCTGTATGGCGTGCATCTCTACAGCCGCCAGCGCTTCCAGAATGTCAGGCACGTCGGCCAGGTCCGGCCAGTTGTACTGCATGTTCTGGCGGGTGCTCAGATGGCCGTAACCGCGGTCGAAATCCCGCGCGATGGCCGCCAGCGCACGCAGCTGGCGGCTCGAAAGCGTGCCGTAGGGTACCGCTACCCGGAGCATGGGCGCCAGCCGCTGAAGGTACAGGCCATTGCGCAGCCTGATGTGCTGAAACTGCTCCTCGCCTAATTCGCCTGCCAGAAATCGGGCCGTTTGGGCTCTGTAATTGGCAACGCGTTCAGCAACGAACTGGTGGTCGAACTGGTCGTATTGGTACATATAAGCGGTATCGATCAAGCCGTATTGACAGGGGTGTATGGTCGACGAGGCGCGGGCTCGAAGAGCTAGGGCGCGACCTTAGCATCGCGGTGGCATTTCGGAGAAGTAATGCTTGTTTCTATACTTAGAACGAAACGCTCAGGCCACGGCTCGACTTCAGCGCCAGTGCCCCTCCTTGCGGCCCGATGACAGCCGGCCCGCGCTCAGATCTGGCCGGTGCCCAGACCCAGATTGAGGGCACGATTGAGCCGAGGAGGGCCATTGAGTAAACTCCGCTCGCGCGAGTCGGAGCGAAACGGGATCCAGGCGGGCTGCTGGTCATGAAGACCACGGCGGTCCGGCGCCTCGGACCCATATTCAGAAAACAGGAGAGGCAGAACAGTGGCGCATTCAGCAAAGGATCAGGACCCGGTCGAAGCGGACAGGAGCGCGGATTTGAAGGCGATACTGGTCATCTTCACCACCCTGGTTGTGGGTGCCGTGTACTTTGTTTCAGGCTGGACATTCGATTACTGAAGACTTAGCGCCTCGAACCCCGCTCACCCTGCGGTCCAGGCGGATGACCCGGGGGACCTAGGCCCGGAGATTCGGCCGAAGCCAGTTTCTTGCTGATTCCACATCTAAACCTTTGCGCCGGGCGTAATCCGCCAGCTGATCTTCGTCTATCTTCCCCACGCCGAAGTATCTGGACTCCGGATGCGAGAGGTACCATCCGGAGACCGCGGCGGCGGGCGTCATCGCGAAGCTTTCGGTCAGGGCGATGCCGGTGTTTGCCGTGGCGTCTAGGATCTCGAACAGCGTGCTTTTTTCGCTGTGCTCGGGACAGGCCGGGTACCCGGGAGCAGGGCGGATGCCCTGATAGCTCTCTTTGATCAGGGCCTGGTTGTCCAACGCCTCGTCCGCAGCGTAACCCCAGAACTCGGTGCGTACCTTTTTGTGCAGATACTCGGCGAAGGCTTCTGCTAGCCGGTCTGCCAGCGCCTTTATCATGATTTCCGAATAATCGTCGTTCGGGTAGTCGGCCAGCACGTCCTCCATGCCATCACCCGCGGTTACGGCGAAGCCGCCCATATAATCGGGAATGGGCGGCTGCGCCACGAAGTCTGCCAGGCAGTAGTTGGGTTGCCCTTCCGGTTTCAGCCCCTGCTGGCGCAGGTGATGCAGTCGCACCAGCTCGGTGTTCCGGGTGTCATCCTCAAAAAGCACGATGTCATCGTCGCCAAGGCGGTTGCAGGGCCACAGTCCGAACACGCCGTGCGCTTTTAGGCGGCCCTCGTCGACCAGCTTGTCGAGCATATCCTTTGCGTCCTGGAACAGCTGCCTGGCGCTTTCGCCCACCACCTCGTCGTCCAGGATCTTGGGATACTTGCCTGCCAGCTCCCAGGTCATGAAGAACGGCGTCCAGTCGATGTAGGGCACCAGCTCTGACAGCGGCAGATCACGGATCCTCTGCACGCCCAGCTGCTTGGGCACCGGTGGTTTGTAGCGCTGCCACTCCCAGTGAAAACGGTTGCTGCGGGCCTCTTCCAGCGAAAGGAGCTCTCTCTTGGCTTCTCTGGCAACGCTGCGAACCCGAATGGCGTCGTATTCTTCTCGCAACGACGCCGTGAAATCAGGCCTCATCTCATCGCTGATGAGATGATTGACCACGCTTACGCTGCGGGACGCGTCGGTCACGTAGACGGTGGGCCCGTTCTGGTAGGCGGGCTCGATCCGAACCGCCGTATGCGCCTTGGAGGTGGTGGCCCCGCCGATGAGCAGCGGTATCTGGAGCTCCTGGCGCTGCAGCTCCGCGGCGACGTAGACCATTTCATCCAGCGATGGCGTGATGAGGCCGGAGAGGCCGATCATGTCTGCGTTCACCTCTCTGGCCGTGGCGATGATTTTCTCCATAGGCACCATCACGCCTAGGTCGATCACTTCGAAGTTGTTGCATTGCAGAACCACGCCGACGATGTTCTTGCCGATATCGTGCACGTCGCCCTTTACGGTGGCCATGACGATCCGGGCTTTGGCCTCCTGGCCGGGTCCTTTGTCCGCTTCGATGTACGGGATGAGGTGCGCGACCGCCTGTTTCATGACCCTGGCGCTTTTGACCACCTGCGGCAGGAACATCTTGCCGGCGCCGAACAGGTCGCCGACCACATTCATGCCCTGCATCAGGGGACCTTCAATCACTTCGATGGGGCGGTCGGCGGCCAGGCGGGCTTCTTCCGTATCTTCCAGGATGTATTCGGTGATGCCCTTGACCAGGGAATGGGAAAGCCTTTCTTCCACCGAAGCTTCCCGCCAGGAAAGATCCTGAACGGTCTTGCTCTCGCCTTGCCCCGCGTACTGCTCGGCAATCGCCAGCAGTTGCTCGGTGGCATCGGCGGTACGGTTGAGCACCAGATCTTCAACCCGCTCACGAAGCTCTGCCGGAAGCTCTTCCAGCAGGGCTAGCTGGCCCGCGTTGACGATGCCCATGGTGAGGCCCGCCTTGACCGCGTGAAACAGAAACACGGCGTGAATGGCTTCCCGGATGGGATTGTTGCCCCGAAAGGAAAAGGACACGTTGCTGACGCCGCCGGATGTTTTCGCATACGGCAGGTTGTCGCGAATCCAACGGCAGGCCTCTATGAAGTCCACCGCGTAATTGCGGTGCTCTTCGATTCCCGTGCCGATGGCGAAAATGTTTGGGTCGAAGATGATGTCCTCGGGCGGGAAGTCCAACTGTTCGGTGAGGATTCGATAGGCGCGTTCACAGATGGCCGTCTTGCGTTGCAGGGTGTCTGCCTGGCCTTCCTCATCAAAGGCCATGATCACCACTGCCGCGCCGTACTGACGGCATTTGCGGGCAAGCGCCACGAAGCTTTCTTCGCCTTCCTTCAGGCTCAAGGAGTTAACGACCGGCTTGCCTTGGATGCAACGCAGGCCCGCTTCGATGACGTCCCATTTGCTGGAATCCACCATGATGGGTACGCGGGAGATGTCGGGCTCGGAAGCCACGAGGCTCAAGAACCGGACCATGGCCTTGCGGCTGTCGAGCATGCCTTCGTCCATGTTGATATCAATCAGCTGGGCCCCGTTCTCTACCTGATCACGCGCCACCTGCAGGGCAGATTCGTAGTCGTCTTCGCGAATGAGCCTCGCAAACCGTGCCGATCCGGTGACGTTGGTGCGCTCCCCCACGTTCACGAACAGGCTGTCTTCGTCGGCGATCAGGGGCTCGAGCCCGCTGAGCCGAAGCGCTGGCGATTGGGGCTGCCAGCGTCGGGGCGCTGTCCCCGCTATCGCTTCCCTTATCGCGGCGATGTGGTCCGGCGTGGTGCCGCAGCAGCCGCCTACCATGTTGACCAGCCCGCTGGTCGCAAATTCCTGCAGCTTTTCCGCCATGGAATCCGGGTCTTCGTCATAGCCGCCGAAGGCATTCGGCAACCCAGCATTGGGGTGGACGCTGACGAATGTGTCTGCCACCCGACCCAGCGCTTCCACGTAGGGACGCAGCTGATCGGCGCCCAGCGCGCAGTTCAAGCCTACTACCAGCGGTTCCGCATGCTGCAGCGAGATCCAGAATGCTTCGCAGGTCTGCCCGGAAAGGGTGCGGCCGCTGGCGTCGGTGATGGTGCCGGATATCATCAGCGGCACCCGGGCTCCCCGTTCTTCCGAGAGCATGCTGATGGCATAGGCGGCCGCTTTGGCGTTCAAGGTGTCGAAGACAGTCTCGATTAGGATGAAGTCGGCGCCATTGGCCATCAGCGCCCGCGCGGCCTCGAGATAATCGCCGGACAGCGTGGCAAAGTCGACGTTTCGAAAGCCCGGATCGTTGACGTCCGGCGAGAGGCTTGCGGTTCGCGTGGTTGGGCCCAGCACCCCGGCAACGAAGCGGCGCTGCCCGGACGTGGAAAACTCGTCTGCCGTCTCCCGGGCCACCTGGGCCGCGGCGGCGTTGATCGCCTCCGCTTCATCCTCGAGCTGATAGTCCGCCTGGGTGATCCGGGTAGCGGTGAAGCTGTTGGTCTTGATGATGTCCGCACCGGCTCGCAGGTAGCGACGATGCGCGTCGGCAACGATCTCCGGTCGGGTGAGCGAGAGCACGTCGTGATTGCCCTTCAACGCCGCAGGGTGATCGGCAAAGCGATTCCCGCGGTAGTCCTGCTCGTTCAGCTCCAGTGATTGCATCAGCGTGCCGTATGCGCCATCCAGAAGCAGGATGCGTTCGCGCAGCGCAAGCGCCAGCGGGCTGGCCTGGCTAGATTTGGTCATGAAAAATTCAATGCGGCGATTATCATTTACTAGTCTAGAGGCCAGTATCGTGAATGCAATTGAAGCAACGGGTACTAAAGATGAGTGCGGTTCAACTTCGTTCTATTGGGGGGCGGGGGCGGGAGCAGACTTTCGGCAGGGTGGAGCCGACCATCTCCGCTTTTGCAGCAGCGTGATTGCCTGTTGGCACGCAAATGGCTAGTATTCCCGACCAAATTAGTCGGGTATTTGGATGACGGCCATGATTGACATCTCGGAATCGGCTCAGAGCTATCTTCGCGACCTGCTCGCCAAGCAGGATGAGGGTGATGTGGGCATTCGAGTCTTTGTCGCCCAGCCCGGTACGCCCCAGGCGGAAACCTGCATTGCCTATTGTCGGCCCGGCGAAGAACAGTCAGGTGATATCCCCGTCGCCTATGAAGGCTTTACCGCCTGGTTCGAGGAACGCAGCACGCCCTATCTCGAAGAAGCCGTTGTCGACTATCAGGAAGATCGAATGGGCGGGCAGTTGACCATCAAGGCGCCCAATGCCCGGGTGCCCAAGGTCGGCCCCGATGCGCCGCTTGAAGACCGCATCAACTACATTCTCTACAACGAGATCAATCCCGGCCTGGCCTCCCACGGGGGCATGGTCACCCTCGTAGAGGTCGTCGAGGACGGCGTCGCGGTACTCCAGTTTGGCGGGGGCTGCCAGGGCTGCGCCGCGGTGGACATCACGCTCAAGAACGGGGTCGAAAAGACCCTGCTCGGGCAGATTCCCGAGCTGACCGCGATCCGGGACTCGACGGACCACACGGTAACCGAGAACGCTTACTACCAGTAAGCTTGCCGGACAGCCGTTCGCGTCCGTTGGCGTTTCCGCATCAGCTCGATGCCGCCGCCTTCTTTATCGTCAGCCGTTGCAGCAACGAATCGCTCAGCTTGTCTGCCAGGTCCTGAAGTAGCGTCACTGTGGTGTCCCAGTCGATACAGGCGTCCGTGATGGAAACGCCATAGTCCAGCCCTTCTCCGCCGCGGGTCAGCTTCTGGTTGCCGTCCTGGAGGTGGCTCTCGATCATCAGCCCGATGACCGAGCGATTGCCGGCGACGATCTGCCGACAGATCTCCTTAGCCACCAGCGGTTGTCGGGTGTGGTCTTTATCGGAGTTGGCGTGGCTGCAATCCACCATGATGTTCGGATCAGGTTGAATGCTCTGCAATGCCTGTTCGCAGTTGGCTATGCCGGCCGCATCGTAGTTCGGGCCCTGCGTACCGCCGCGAAGCACGATATGGGCGTAGGGGTTGCCGCGGGTGTGCAGCACGGCCACCTGGCCCGCGGGATTGATTCCGAGGAATCGATGCGGGCTCGCGACGGACTGCAGCGCGTTCACCGCGACGTCCAGAGAACCATCGGTTCCGTTCTTGAAGCCCACGGCCGATGACAGTCCTGAAGCCAATTCGCGGTGGGTCTGAGACTCTGTTGTCCGTGCGCCGATGGCGGACCAGGCGATGAGATCCTGCAGATACTGGGGCGTAATCGGATCCAGCGCTTCCGTCGCAAGCGGCAATCCCAGGCTGGCGACGTCCAGTAGAAGCTGCCTTGCAAGGGTAAGCCCCTCATCAATGTGGAAGGTATCGTCCAGATGGGGGTCATTGGCCAATATGGGTTTGCCGCCGGGTTGTTCGGAAAGCGATTTGAGTCGACGGGCGTATTCACGGGCCGCGTCGACGTCGTGAATGGAACAAGGACCGATCACCACCAGCAGCCGGTGATCTCGACGTTCGAGGATGGCGCGCACCGCTTCGCGGGCTTCCTGCACGTACTCCCGCACCTCTTCGGTAACCGGAAGCCGGGCCTTCAGCTGCTCAGGCGTTGTCAGCAGCCGATGAGATTCGATGTTCAGATTTTCAAGCTGCCGATGCCCGTCCGTATTGGCATCGTTCAGGGCGCTTGTGGCCATGGTCACTTCCTCTGGTTTCTGAGGGGCATAAAAAAACCCCGGGGCGGCCGCCTCACGGGGTTTACTCCGAAGGCAGCCTGCGCTGCCTTCGAACCGAATTCCAAAACAACGCTAGGTTTCAGGATAGAAATAGCCGAACCGCCAGCCCTGGCTGGTGTTCGGCGCGGTAAACAGCATTGTCAGCTTCGCGTTCATGGGCGGCATAGTACCTCAGGCGTTACGGAAAGCAAGGTCGCTGACGTCCACAAGACGAGGCAGCGCCGTAAAGTAGAGGGCCAATCTGAGTGGTTCCGGGAACGCCGTGCTGGCGAGGCGCGCGTACTTTTCCATTTGCGGCCGATAGCGGTTGGTCTCTTTGCGCAGGAAGTCTTCGAGTTCCATGTCCGCGTGGGGAACCGTGGTTTTGTAGTCCACTACCCATCGCTGTCCCTGCGCGTCTACGTAGGTGCGGTCGAGAAGGACGTTGGTCATCTCACCGTTCACGATGCCGGTCAGAGCGAGTTCCGATGCGGCGTGCTTTCGCGCCGAAAGAATGCTTCGCGCAGCTTCGTCTGTCAGCGTCTGGCAGAGTTGACGGTGCAGCTCCCGAATCAGGTCGTCGTGAACCTGGACGTCCACGCCAAGGTCGGTCAGCTTCTCCCTCCAGAGGTCGTTGCGCGCCTCGCAATAGCGCGCTGGATCGTCCGGTAGCGTCATCGTGCTCAGGGCCTGCAGCGCGTCGTGCAGCAGGGTGCCGAGGGCCACTTCCGGCAGATCCGGTGGGGCAGGGGATTCCCCCGCTGACCGTTGCATCGGTTCCGGCGGCTGCGGGAGCGTCAACGCAGGGAACTGCCAGCGATATCCCTTTGGCAGTCGACCTGGCAGATCTGCTGCATCCGCTTGGTCAGGACATTGCTTGCTGGCCGAAGTCTGCGTTTTCGCCGATGGAAGTGATTCTGCCTGAGGGTCGATGGATTCCCGTAGCTGCGGCCAGAGCAGATGGAGAAGCGAGCCGGATTGGGGCTTTTCCGCGACGGATCCGAACAGGTGCAGGTCGTCCTTCGCACGGGTGCAGGCGACGTACAGCAGACGTTCGAGCTCGTGCCGCTCCCGGGCTTTGTCCTCTCGGGCCAGCCACGCGTAGACGGAATTTCCATCCCGGCTGCCCATCATCAGCCCGTCGCTTTCCGGACGCCAGTGCAGCATCACCGGGTCCGGCCGGCGAGCGCCGCGTTCGAGAAAGGGCAGGATCACGTGGTCGAACTCCAACCCTTTGGATTTGTGAATGGTCATGATCTCGAGCTGCGCGTGCCCCACGTCCTCTGCAAACAGTTGCCGCGCCGCCTGGTTCAACTGTTGAACATCCCACGCGTCGTTGCCGAGTTCATCTACCAGCGCGAAGAAGCGCTCGGCGTCGGCCAGGGCCTGGCTGCCGCTATAGGCGTCCGCGCCCCCGGCAGCCAGCCAGACCGTTTCCAATGCTGCGCGAGGCGAAGCCTCGTGAATCAACGGCCGGCCAAGGCTCAGCGCCTCGTGCAGCCGATCCACTCTTTCGCGTCCGTCTTCCGACAGGTCGTGGTGCGCGAGCCGATTGTCCACCGCCTCGGCCAGGTTGCTCAACGCTGCGAAAGGCTCGAGATCCAGGTGTGACAGACCGATCCACGGAGCTCTCAGCACGGCGAACCAGGCCAGGCGATCCTCGGCGTCTGCCATGGCCGTGGCGAGGCTCAACAGATCCTGAACCACGGGGCGGGTGGCGAGCAGATCGATGTCCGTGGCTCGCCACGGGATCCCGGCGGCCCGCAGCCTGGGAAGCAGCGGCTGCAGGTGCAGGCGACTGCGTACCAGCAGGCCGATTCTGGCCTTCGAATTCGCCCCGAGAATCTCCTCGATTCTCTGCACCACCGCATCGGCCTGGTTCGCATCAACAGCCAGAATGCTGCAGTTCAGGCCATCGCGGGTCGCTTCTCGTGTGGCTTCCGACGGGCTGTAGGCCACCCGTCCCAGAACCGGATCGCTGTTGCGACCCAGCACCCGGCTGAAGGTTGCGTTCTGCCAACCCACCAGCTTCTGGTGCGTCCGGAAGTTGCTGATCAGGCGGATCTGCTGTAATGGCAGGCCAGCGATACCGTGCTGCCAGGCGTCATAGAAAACACGCACTTCCGCATCCCGGAATCGGTAGATCGATTGCATGGGATCGCCCACGGCAAAGAAGCTGTTGCCATCTTCCGGGCTCCAACCCTGCAGCAGCAGTTCGAAGAGTCGGAATTGCGCTTCGGAAGTGTCCTGAAACTCGTCGACCAGCACGTGGCGAATGCGGTAGTCCAACGCGAGCGCCAGCTCGGTGGGGGCCTGGGAATCGTGCAAAGCCCGTCGCGCGGCAATGACCAGCTGCGTAAAGTCCGTCGCCGACAGCTCCTGGAAGATCGCCTCCAGCTCTACCGCGCAAAGCAGCAGGGAAACTGCTACCGCAGACAGGCGGTCGACGGTGTCCGGCTCTACTTCTATGTCCGGCAGGCTTTGCAGGTTGTCGGCCAGAGCGGCCAGATCGAGGTCGTCCAGCGCTTCGATGAGCGCGTGCGCGTCCTCTTTGGCGGCGCGATCCTCGGGAGGAAAGCCTTGCCGTCGCGTGAGTTTCTTCCGCAGGTTGCCTTCTTTGGTTGTCAGGATGCCGCCTGCGAAGCGGAACAGGTCAGCGTCGTCGGTGAGCTCGCGCTCGAGATTGCCTGCCGCGTGCTCCACCAGTTCCCGCAGGTTCTGCTGCTGGGTCGGGCTGAGGGGCCGCGGGAAGTCGTTGATGATGCGTTCGCTGAGACGGCGGTTGCCCAGCTCCAGCAGCGCCCGGATGGAGTCGCTGTCCCGTTGCCCCTTGATGACGACGTCTCTGACCAGCTCGAGCCATTGGTCGCGTCGGCCCAGCATGCTCATCATCAGCCTTCGGGCGCTGGCATAACGGTTGTCGAACAGTGCCAGAGCGGAGGCCAGCTCGGTGGACAGGGGGTCGTTGCGGTACAGGCGCTGAAACAGGCGGTCTACGGCTTCTCCGTAAACGGTTTCAGCCTGCTCCAGCAGGCGAGCGCCCGGGCGAAATTCCGCGGCCAGCGGCAATTGCCTGACCAGGCCGCTTGCAAAGCTGTCGATGGTCTGGATCTTCAGGCGGTTCGGCTGGCTGCTCAACTGCCAGCCTGCATCGGCGTCTCTGGACAAAGCCCCGCGGGCTTCTGGCGCCCGGGCTCGCAACGCGTCCAGCACCCGCTCGCGCATTTCCGCAGCCGCCTTGCGAGTAAAGGTGATGGCCAGGACCTCTTCCGGCCTGTCGGCGTGGCCGAGCAATCGAAGATAGCGATTCACCAGCAGGGTGGTCTTGCCGGAGCCCGCCGGTGCCTGGACGATGACCGATTTTTCGGGGTCCGTAGCGATCTCCCGTTGCTGCTGATCCGGCGGTGGCTTCACTCGCCGTCCTCCGTGAGCGTCTCGCTGTCCGGGTGCCGGTTGCTGCCTTCGCCGATGCGACAGAAGGTTTGCAGATGACAGTAGCGACAGCTATCTGCGGTAGCGGGAAGCACGGCGGCGATGCCGCGGCGAAACTCCTCACCCAGGGCGGTGAGCTGATTCAGCCAGCGGGCGCGAAGCCCCTCCCAGTCGCCCTCGGGCGGCGTGAGGGCCCTGGCAGGGCTGAGATTCAGATGCTCTGCTCCGATGCCGGTTGCCCGCACTTCACGATCCGTCATCTGCACGTAGAGAACCCCCTTGATGGCCGGGTTCGCGATCGCGTAGAGGGGGAGTTGAGGCTCCAGGAGGCGGTCTTCCAGCAGGTGCTTTGGCTGGACCCGGCCCGTTTTGTAATCCAGCACCAGCAGGTCGCCGAGGTTCTCGCTGACCCGGTCTGGTTCGGAATCGAGCAGGCGATCCAGGCGGTCGAGGCGAAGATTCAGGGCCAAGCCCGCCAACTCCAGTTCCACGGACTGCTCTACGGCTTCCACTCGGTAGTTTGTCCTTGCCAGCTCATATGCCTGCCATTGCTTCACCAGATCATGCAGTCGCTGTCTTTCTGCGTCGACGTAGGTGTCCGGGAAGCGTCGGTAGGTACGCTGCAGCGCGCGATCGATGGCGCCGGTGAACAGGGCGTCATCTAAGTCCCGGGGATGGGCCCGACTTCCGTGATCGCGTTCCAGCAGGAACTGCATCAGATCGTGCAGCAACTGGCCCCTGTCCAATGCATCCGGGTAGGCATGAGGTTCGCGCGGGGCTGCAACGCCCAGACGATGAATGGCCCAGGCTCGGAACGGACAATGCGCCTGATCTTTCAGCAGGTTGCTGCCTCCGCGAATCAACCCCTCGTCCACCGGCGAACCGCACGGGTCGGGACGGGGCTCCAGAGGTACGTCGCGCTGAATCAGGGCCGGATGGCTCGCGGAGATTAGGCCTTCTACGAGGTCTTCCGGTGCTGCCGCCGGCAGGCCCTCCAGCAGCGGGCTGATACGGTGAGCAACGCCTTCCACCGTGGTCGCGTAGCTGAAAACCACCTGGCCTCCCGAGCCTCGCCACTGACGGATGCGGCGTTCAGCAAATGCCAGTTCCGCGTCGGGCGACACTCGCGGCACCTGGCGCTCGAGCTGGGTCGACAGGGGGACAAGGGGGGTCGGGCTCACCCCTCGTGGCCAGTCGGTATCCTGCATCCCGAGGACCCACAGATGAGAGAAGGACAGCCCCGTGGTCTCCAGATAGCCCAGTATCTGCACCCTCGCCGGTGATTGTTCCGGCGCGAAGAGCCTGTCGTCAATGATCTGGCCAAGGGCTTCCAGCGCTTGGTGTGCGGTGCAGTGGCGGGGGAACACCGGATCGCGCCGCGCTGCCTGCATCAGCGCCGTCAGCAGCTCGTAGGCCTGAAACTGACCGCTGCGGGCGCTCTGTCCTGTCCAGCCGCCGAGGGCCAGCAGATGCTGAAAGCGCTCTATCCAGGCGCTCAGGCCGATCTGTTTTGCAGGATCCGGACTTTCGCGAAAGATCGCCCTCCAGAAGGTGTCGTCGCTTACCCGGTGCAGTTCGGCGACTCCGAAATTCTCCGGCAGCGTGCTGGGAAGCGATGGCAGCAGGGGCAACTCGAGATAGGGTGATTGCAGCATCCACCGGAACTGCTCGGCGGTCAGCTGACCGAAGCAGAAGCGCAACCAGTGACTTGCCGCCTGCCAGATGGGCTGCTCGCCCAACGGAGTACCGCCTGCGATGTCGAAGAGCTTCGTTGCGCCCGGTTCGTCGGGACTTTGCAGCCACGCAGAGAACTGGCGGCCGACTGCGTGATAACGCTGGTCCAGATCCGGTACCACGATGCCTACGCTGGCTTCCGGATGCCTGAGCAGGACCTGACGACACCACTGGGCCGCGGCGCTCAGCTCCTGTCTTGGATCCTGAAAGGAAACGCGAACACGGTCACTGGCTTTGCGCCGTGGCGCGTCTCGGCTGGCCACCTGCCAGCCGCCCGCCGCGAGATAACCCAGGTAGTCGTCAAGGTCGGAGGTCGGGGATTCTAGAGCGAAGCGCAGCACGCGCTCCGGCGATGGCGCCGGCAGTGTGGTGAGCCTGGTTGCGAGCTCTGGCCGGGTGATCGCGTTGAGCGCCTGGAGTCGGGCCGAGAAACGCTCTGTCCAGTCGTGAAACAGCCGGCCGTTCTCCGTTTTGCCCAGCGCGTGCTCATCGAGGGGGATTTTCCACTGCCAGCAGAGTCGCCAGGCGTCTCGCGCCAGGGACGCCAGGTTTTCGTGATCGGAAGGCGCCGTGGTACTCCAGAGCAGCAGCTCGGAGCCGGCGTCGAGAAGCCTGGGAAGCCCGACATGCGCAGTTCGAGCAAGCTCGTATTGTTGGCCCAGCCAGGTATCGATGCTGAATATCCGTGCTGCCAGCCAGGCGCGCTCGCCTTTGTGCGCCCCTCGATGCAGCATGGATTGGTTATAAGCCCTGACCAGCGCCCGTCGAAGACGCTCGTTGGAGGTGAGCACGATGGTTTCAGCGAGGGTTTCCCCTGGCGAAATCCCCAGGTACTCATCAAAGTTGCCGTTCAGGCTGACAGAGAAGTCTTGCACCCGTGGATTCTAGCCTGGATTCCCTGTCGAACTCCCGGGTGGCCGCTCCAAGGTAACCAACCTCGGAACGCCATATCAAAGCGTGTGTATTCGAGTAGAATGCGCCTCTTGCCGGCGGCCAGCGAGCTCAACAGCAGAGATGACGGGAAAGGTGGGATTCGTAAGCCTCGGATGTCCCAAGGCGCTGGTGGATTCAGAACAGATACTCACCCGACTGGCTATCGAAGGCTACGAAACCGTCGATACCTTTGACGCGGCGGACGTCGTGGTGGTGAACACCTGCGGATTCATCGACGCCGCCGTCGAGGAATCTCTGGAAACCATCGAGGAAGCTCTTGGCGCGAACGGGCGGGTAATCGTAACGGGCTGTCTGGGTGCCGACGCGCTGAAACTGAAGACCCGGTTTCCCGGCCTGCTGGCGGTTTCCGGCCCCCAGGCTACAGATGCGGTGGTCGACGCGGTCCGCCTGAACGAGCCCCTTCCGGATCCTGAAGACGCGGCCCCTGCAGGACCGGAGCTGGAACGCCTGATGGGGCCGGCGGGCGTCAAGCTGACCCCACCGCATTACGCCTATCTGAAGATCTCCGAGGGCTGCAATCACGCCTGTTCGTTCTGCATCATACCCAGCATGCGCGGCAAGCTCCGGTCCCGGCGCATCGACGATGTGCTGGCGGAAGCGGAGCGTCTGGCCGCAGCCGGCGTGCAGGAGGTCATGGTGATCGCTCAGGATACCAGCGCCTACGGGGTGGATCTGCGTTACCAGTCAGCTTCCTACCAGGGCCGAACCCTGGCCACCGATCTCGAGACGCTGTGTCGCGAAATCGGCCAGATCTTACCCTGGGTGCGCCTGCACTATGTCTATCCTTATCCCCATGTCGATCGGCTGCTGCCACTGATGGCCGAGGGCCTGGTGTTGCCCTATCTGGACGTGCCGCTGCAGCATGCGGATCCCGGTGTGCTCAAAGCCATGCGCAGACCTGCAGCGGTAGAGAATACGCTCCGACGCCTGCGCAGCTGGCGCTCCATCTGTCCTGACATAGTCGTGCGCAGCACCTTTGTTGTCGGGTTTCCCGGCGAAACCGATGCCGCGTTCGGCAACCTGCTGGATTTTCTGGAGGAAGCCCAGCTGGATCGCGTGGGATGCTTTGCTTATTCCGACGTGGAAGGCGCGGCCGCAAATCTGCTGCCAGGGCATGTCGAGCCTGCCGAGAAGCTCGACAGACAGGAGCGATTGATGGAGCTGCAGTCCGAGATCAGCCAGGCCAAGCTCGCTGCGAAACGCGGCCAGCAGCTGGAGGTGCTCGTCGATTCCGTCACAGGTACCCGGGCGGAGGCACGCAGCCGGGGTGATGCGCCTGAGATCGACGGCGTGGTCCATCTGGAGGATGTCGGGGACCTCCGCGCTGGAGACAGGGTCCTGGCAGAGATCACCCACAGCGATATCCACGATCTTTACGGGCGCTATCTGGGGCGGCCGATCAATTTGGATTAGAATAGACCGCTTCAGCAGGAGGTTGCTTTTACATGTGGTATCTCATTGAGGATTTCTTCGAGCAGAACCTGGTCATGAAGGCCGTTGTCGGCTGGGGGTGGCTTTCGATCATCATCATGATAGCCAGCGTTATCACCGGCTGACGGAAACGCTCCCGGTCATGTGGCTCTCAGCCCTGAATCAGGTACAGCGTGAGGCCCTGCTGGGTCTGGCACATAACGTCATCGTTTCCGACGGGCTTCTGGACCCCAACGAAGAGGGCATGCTGGATGAGTTCAAGCGCGAGATGGAGCTCAGCCCGACCATTGAGGTGGAGTATCTGGAGCTCTCCGGCATCGAGCACACCTTCGACAGCCGCCCGTCACGTGTGATCGCCATCCTCAATCTCCTCCGGCTCTCCTACGCGGACGGAGCCTTCGAGGTAGAAGAAGAGTCCAGGCTCGTCAGGAGGGCTTCCACCTGCGGCCGGTCCGTCTTCAGCTCTGCATGAATGCGGAATTGGATGCCGGATCTGTAGCTGTGCTCCTGGGGGCAGCAGTTGTGCACCACGCCCGCCAGGTTGTCGAGGCGCAGATCGCCGCAGCGCAGCGAGATGTAGACGGTCTTCTGCAGCTTCAGCGGGACGTCGGTGAGCACGGCAACCCCATAGCGATTGAAGTCCACGGCCTGCGCGCGCAGCCTGACCAGCCTGCCCTGGGGGCGAACGTCAACCTCAATCTCATCGGTCCGGATTCGGGGCAGTTCCCTGCGATCTCGATTGGGGCGTTTGGTCGGCATGGCCAAAGGTTACTGCAGTGCTTGCTTGCGCAGCGTGATGCCGGTCACAGCGCCGCTCGCACATTGGTCTAGCGGTGCTGTTTCTCAGTCCTGCTTGAGAAGCACCCGCTTGGCCTCATTGAGCTGCTGCGCGAGGTAGGTGGATCCCCCCCGATCCGGGTGGACCTTCTGCATCAGGCGGCGATGTGCGGAGATGACTTCCTCCCGGGTGGGATGGCTGCCCAGTCCGAGAACCTCGGCGGCCTCCTTGCGGGTCATGGCGCCGCTGCGGCTTCTGGGGCCAGCACCCTGGCCGGCCTGCTGGGCTGAAGAGCGCATGCGGGCCAGCAGGCTGCCGATGAACGGCAGGAAGCGCAGCAGGCCGAACGCGCGCCGCAGGAACGGAAAAAGCGCCGCCGCCAGCGCCGCCAGCCAGTTCAGCCGTCCCGTTGCGGCAAGAACCGCCAACCCGAGGACGAGCACCGCTGCAGCGACGGTGATCAGGGTGCCGTAGCGTCCCGGTTCAGACCGGAGCCAGAGCAGACGAACCAGAACGACAAACGCGACGCTGGCGAGAACGGTGGCGAGAATGATCAACATATGGAACGGCGCGGCGACACGCGCATAAAATCCTGCTTGGAACCAAGACTGACAGCCCCTTATGATGCCACGATTGAACGCGTTGAGGGTCTGAATGGACCAGCCGGAAACACAGAAATGGTTGGAGGAAATGCGAATAGAGCATCGCGATCTCGACGAGGTCATACGCCACCTCATCGAGACCCGGCACAGTGACAGCATGCGCATTCAGCGGCTGAAGAAGCGCAAACTCAAACTCAAAGACATGATCGCCAAGCTCGAAAGCGAGCTGATCCCGGATCTGGACGCCTGATGGGCGCGGATCAACCCCTGACCGTAGCCATCAGCTCCCGAGCTCTATTCGATCTGGTGGAGAGCAATGCCGTCTACGAGCAGGATGGGCTCGAGGCTTACCGTCTGTATCAGATTGCTCATGAAGATGACGTTCTCGAGCCTGGAGAAGCGTTTAACTTCGTTAAAAAACTTCTAAATATCAATAAGTTGCTTGATAAACGTAGAGTTGAAATCATTCTTCTCTCGCGCAATTCAGCCGATACCGGTTTGCGCATCTTCAATTCCATCAAGGCCTACGATCTGGATATCACCCGCGCTGCTTTCTGCGGCGGTGAATCACCCTATCGATACATTCGGGCCTTTCACTGCAGCCTGTTCCTTTCCACTCATCCCGACGACGTGGCCCACGCGCTGGAGCATGGGATAGCCGCAGCGACCCTGCTTGGCGTGAGCGGCAGGCGGCCAGTCGAGAGTGAAGAGTTGCGGCTGGCATTCGATGGTGATTCGGTGCTGTTTTCCGATGAAGCGGAGCAGGTGTTTCAGGAACACGGCCTCGATGCGTTCAGCGAGCAGGAAGCCGCCGCTGCGGCGCAACCGCTGGAAGGGGGGCCATTCAAAGCTTTTCTGGGCGCCCTTCACTATCTGCAGCAGGAGTTCGAGGGGACACACTGCCCCATCCGGACGGCCCTCGTCACCGCACGCAGCGCGCCCGCTCACGAGCGGGTTATTCGAACGCTGAGAGCCTGGGACATTCGGCTGGACGAATCCCTGTTTCTGGGCGGCATGGAAAAAACCGAATTTCTTCGCGCTTTCGGCGCGGATGTATTCTTCGATGATCAAAGTCAGCACGTCGAACGTGCCAGTCCCCACGTAACGGCGGGCCATGTGCCGCACGGCGTGGTCAATCGAAGCAATTAATCAGCCGGTCGTTAAGTTATACTCGCGCCTCTCGTTATAACCAGGTTGCGGCGATGAAGCTTCAGCAACTGCGATATATCTGGGAGGTGGCGCACCACGACCTGAACGTATCCGCTACGGCGCAAAGCCTGTTCACGTCGCAACCTGGAATCAGCAAGCAGATAAGGCTGCTCGAAGATGAGCTGGGCGTAGAGATATTCGCCCGCAGCGGCAAACATCTGACCCACGTTACCGACGTGGGAGAGACCATCATCGAGATGGCAGGGCAGATCCTGCGCGAGGTGGACACCATCAAGCAGGTAGCCCAGGAATTCTCCAACGAGAAAGAAGGCAATCTGTCCATCGCGACGACGCACACTCAAGCCCGCTACGCACTACCCGCAGTGATCAGTGACTTTCGGACCCGTTATCCCGATGTGGTGCTGCACATGAATCAGGGGTCGCCGACGCAGATTGCAGAGCTGGCGGCCGAGGGCAGCGTCGATTTCGCCATCGCCACAGAGGGCCTGGAACTGTTTCAGGATCTGGTGATGATGCCCTGCTACCGCTGGAATCGCTGTGTCGTTGTCCCTGCCGATCACCCCCTCATAGCGAAAGCCAGGGCCAGCGCTCAGTTGCAGCTGGAGGATGTGGCCCAGGAACCCATTGTTACCTACGTGTTCGGCTTTACGGGCCGTTCCCGTCTGGACACCGCCTTCGGCCGGGCGGGACTGACGCCGAACGTGGTGCTTACCGCGACGGATACCGATGTCATCAAGACCTACGTGCGCAACGGCCTGGGCATCGGCATCATCGCGAAAATGGCGCTTGACGAGGACAAGGACGCGGATCTGGTTGCGCTGGACGCGGGCCATCTGTTCGAACCCAGCATCACCCACATCGGATTTCGCCGGGGAACTTTTCTGCGCCAGTACATGTACGACTTCATTGAACGATTTGCCCCCCATCTGACCCGGGAGCGCGTGGACGCCGCCATCGCCTGCCCGACTCGGGCAGAGCGAGAGGCCCTGTTTGCAGACGAACCCCTGCCCGAGCGATGAGCGCTCGGCGAGCGCTTATCGCTCGGGTTGTTGCTGAATTCCGGGTAAGATTTCCACCTGGCGAGGCCCGCGGCCTTTAAGCTTCTGAATGGCAGGGAGGACAGGTGGACGTTCTATGTTTGGATCTCGAAGGGGTGCTGATTCCGGAAATATGGCTGGCCGTGGCCGATAGAACCGGAATAGAGGCCCTGCGCAAGACCACCCGGGACATCCCGGTCTACGATGAGCTGATGCAGCTGCGTCTGGGGGTGCTTGCCGAAAACGATCTGCCGCTCTCGCTGATTGAACAGGTCATCGACACCCTGGATCCGCTGCCTGGAGCCGTTGAGTTTCTTGACTGGGCTCGGCCGCGTTATCAGGTGGCCATCATCTCTGACACCTTTTATCAGTTCGCCATGCCGTTGATGGCCAAGCTCGGATTTCCCACGCTTCTGTGTCACAAGCTGGTCGTGGAGACGGACAGGATCGTCGGCTATCGCATTCGCCAGGAGGACCCGAAGCGACAGTCGGTTCGTGCCTTCAAGTCGTTGAATTACCGAGTTCTGGCGGCTGGAGATTCCTACAATGACATTTCCATGCTCGAAGAAGCGGATGCGGGCTTTTTTTATCGCGCACCGGAAAACGTGCTGGCGGAATTCCCACAGTATCCCCATGCAGACAGCTACGAAGCGCTGCAGCAACTGCTGGATGACCGATGAGCAGCCAGCCGGCCTTTGTCATACCGGATCTGTGTGATGCCCACCCGGACCTGGTGCGCGTCGCCGAGCCCATCTTTACCGGCTTTGGCGGCGTTGCCGCTTTCGGGGGACCCATGCGCACGATCAAGTGCTTCGAGGACAACTCTGTGGTTGCCGAGCGTGTTCGTGAGCCTGGCGAAGGCGCGGTGCTGGTCGTGGACGGCGGGGGTTCGTTGCGCTGCGCGCTGGTCGGTGACAATCTCGCCAGAGCGGCGATGGATAACGGCTGGGCCGGCCTGCTGGTCTTCGGCTGCGTGCGGGACGTTGACGAGCTTGCTGCCATCGAGGTCGGGATCCAGGCGCTGGCCAGTCATCCCCTGCGCAGCATCAAACGCGATCAGGGGCTGCGTGACGTCGCAGTTGATTTTTCAGGCCTGCGTTTTGTACCCGATCAGTATCTGTATGCTGACAACAACGGGATCATTATCGCCCCCGTCGATCTGCTGGCCTTGTGACGCCTCGCGGTAGGAAAAGGCCGGCCGCGCTCTGAAATCAGTTCACCCGGTTGACCCGAACCCAGATCTGCCGTTCATCCGGCGTCAGCGCCGCTGACCAGGTGTTCGGACTCACGGCAGCGCTGCGCATGCGATCGTCGATGAAAATTTCCACGCGCAGGCCGTTGGCCGTCTCGCGGATGCGGTAACCGACCCCGGGTTTCAGCAGGTCATCGGGTCGCAGGAACAGCGGCCCGACGTACAGCCACTCGACGGGAACCCGGGCCCCGCGATCCAGATAGACGACACGGTCGGCAGGCATTTCCAGTCGGGTTACCGCCGGCTGGGTGCCGTAGCAACGGGATCCGGAAGTGTCTGTCGCCAATTCCCGGTTCTCCATGCACGGCGGCGGTGCAGCGGACAACGACAGCAGGTAGGTTTCGTCCGCCGCGGTGAGGACCAGACTACAAACGCAGCAGGCGCAGCTCCGGGTCTGTCGAGCTGCGCTCCCAGAAATAGTTGAAACGTTCGGCAAGGCGATTGGCCTGAACCGGATCGCGATGATTGGCCTGGGCCGAGTACGTCCTGTAGTCGGGCATGAGCCAGTAACCCTCCGCATCCCAGGTGAGGAAGCTGGCCTCTGGTTCCGCCAGCTCGTCGGGTACCCGCCGTATTTCGATCTTGCTGTCGAGCCTACGTGCAAGTTCCAGCAGTCGGTGACCCCGGCTGGTGATCGGGGTGGTATCCGTTATGAGCAATCGCAGCACGACGGGCGGCCCGCTGCGCGCAAAGGAAGACAGCGCATCAACGACTTCGGGGTTGTCGAACAGGGCGTGATCCAGGGCCTGGCTGTAGATGTACAGGTTGCGGCGCGGATGGTGGAGGGCCTCAAGGATTCCAGCGGCACAGTCCGCGACGCCGCGATAGTTGAGCAGCTCCGCAACGGGTTCGGTTCTATCCGCCGGTGTTTCCTCGCGCAGGACGGGGCGTGGGGTCTTGCCGGGCGACTTGAAGGGTATGGGCAGCTCGAGCTCCATGCGCTGGTGGGCTATTTCTGCCTCCATGAAAGCCTCTCCTACTGGCAGAAATCCGTTCTTGCGATAGAAGGGTTCAGCCTGGGTCTGGGCGTGCAGGTGCACCTTACGGAAGCCCAGCTGCTTGGCCTGTTCCACAGCGGCTGCCAGCAGGCGTTCTCCGATGCCGGTACCGCGGAATTCGGCCAGCACGGCCATGCGACCGATCTGACCGGAGGCAAGCAGGCGGGTGCACCCGATGGCCTGACCGGCTTCATTGATGGCCAGAAAATGGTGCGCTGATTCATCTTCGCCATCCCACTCCAGTTCCCGGGGGACCTGCTGCTCCTCTATGAAAACCGCATCTCTGACCTTCCGCAGCGGGAGGCTGTGGCTTGACCAGGATACCGGGACGACGTGAATTTCCATGTCAGTCGGGCTGTCGGGCAAGGCGCGGTGCCAGGCCTGTGTAGTCGGCGGGAGTGAGCGCTTCCAGATCAGACGTTACTGCCTTCGGCAGATCCAGAGCCTGGAGAATCTCCCGGTACAGGGCGGCGTCCAATTGCCGCCCCCGTGTGGCCTTCTTCAGCTGCTCGTACGGTTCCGGCAGGCCGTAGCGGCGCATGACCGTTTGCACGGCTTCCGCCAGCACCTCCCAGCTGCGAGCAAGGTCCTCGGTAATGGCTGCGGCGTTGACCTCCAGCCGATCCAGCCCCTTGAGCGTTGCCTGATACGCAATCAGGCTGTGGCCCAGCGCGCTGCCCAGGTTACGCAGCACCGTGGAGTCCGATAGATCACGTTGCCATCGGGATACAGGAAGCTTCGCAGCCATGTGTTCAAAGAGCGCGTTGGCTATGCCCAGGTTGCCCTCCGAGTTCTCGAAATCGATGGGGTTGACCTTATGCGGCATGGTGCTCGAGCCGGTTTCACCCTCCACCTTGCGTTGCTTGAAGTAATCGATGGAAATGTAGCTCCAGAGGTCCCGGTCGAAATCCAGCAGCACCTGGTTGAACCGCATCAGGGCGTGAAACAGCTCCGCCAGATAGTCGTGAGGTTCGATCTGGGTGGTGTGCTTATTGGGCAGCAGCCCTAGGTTTCGAACGAAGTCCTCGCTGATCGCGGGCCAGTCGAGGTCGGGGTACGCGATCGTATGAGCATTGAAGTTGCCAACGGCGCCGTTCATCTTGCCGAGGATCTCATTGTCCGCTACGGCACGCTGCTGGCGCCGCAACCGCACGCTGACGTTGCGGAGCTCTTTACCCAGCGTGGTGGGGGAGGCCGTCTGCCCGTGGGTTCGAGCGAGCATCGGCAGGTCGGCGTGTGCCACGGCCATGGTCTCGATGCGGCTGATCAGAGTTTCCATTGCCGGAATCAAGACGTGATCCCTGGCCTCTCTGGTCATGAGCGCGTAAGCGAGATTGTTGATGTCTTCGGAAGTGCAGGCGAAGTGCACGAATTCCAGGTTTGCCGAGAGGCCTTCGATGCCCGCGAGCCGTTCTTTGACGAAGTACTCCACCGCCTTCACGTCGTGGTTGGTCACGCCTTCTATTTCTTTAATCCGCTCGGCGTCGACGAGGGTGAAATCCGCCGCTATGCCACCGAGGGCCGATGCCTGCTGAGAACTGAGCGGCGCGATCTCGGGAATGCCCGGCTGCTCGGCAAGATGCGCGAACCAGCGAACTTCGACGAGCACCCGATAGCGCATGAGCCCGTACTCGCTTACGACCGTGGAAAGATCACCAACCTTGGCGCGGTAACGACCGTCGAGCGCGCTCACGGCGAGTAGGGGGTGTGTCTCCGCGTCCTGCATCATTCCGGTCGTTCTGGCTGAGCAATAGGCTGCAAGGCTAACAGCAGTGGTTGACGACGCAAAATGAGCAGCCATCGCCGTCCCCCGAGCTGGTGCCACAGCCACGCCATGCGAACGCCTGCCAGCAGCAGGGCGCGAATGGTGTCCGCCGATTCCTCCCGCTGCAGAATCTGCGGGTCACCCGTCACTTGTATGCGCTTGCCCAGCGTGCTGATGGTCTGCTGGTAAATGTTTGCCAGATCCGCGGTGCTGTTTGGCGTACTCTCCAGATCGTCCAGGAGCCTTCCGAGCTTTGCGACGATCTGCGGCACGCCGCGGAGAAGCTTCGCGAGGTCCACCAGTTGGAGGGCGTAGCGGAGGATTTCCGGTGCCGTGGATCTTCCGGACAGAGCGTCCATGGCCATCTGAGCGCCCAGCTGATAGGCCGCGGGTTCCGGAAAGACCTCGCTCAGCTCCGTCGCCTGATGAGTGGAAATGGTTGCGAGCAGGTCGTCCTGCTGCTCTCGGTCTACCCGGTCACCGCTTGCCATGCGATGTACCAGCGTTGCCGCCAGGAATACGCCCGCCAGGGACAAGGCGCCGTAGTCGACGGAAGAGGGCGGTCCTCCTCGGTCGGCCTGGTTGTTCGCGTCTGCCATCAGCCCGTTGCCTCGATGAGGGCGCCGCCGAGGCAGACCTCATTATGATAGAAACACACGTACTGCCCGGGGGTGGCCGCCCGCTGAGGTGAGTCGAAGGCTACCAGCAGACGCCCATCGGCCCGGGGGCTGATGGTGCAGGGCTGATCCTGCTGCCGGTAGCGGATTTTAGCCGCGCAATGCAGGGGCAGTTCTTCCGGCTTCAGAAGCCAGTTAACGTCCCCGGCTGCCAGCCAGTTCGACTGAAGGTCCAGGGGGTTCTGAGTGATCACCAGGGTGTTCTCCTGCCGTCTTTTTTCAGCCACGTACCAGGGAGATTCAGCATAGCCCTGCACGCCGCCGATGCCGAGCCCCTGGCGCTGTCCCAGGGTGTAGTAGGCGAGTCCTGCGTGCTCACCAAGACGGCGGCCTTCAACGTCGATGACGGGTCCAGGGGAGGCGCCGAGGTAGCGTTGCAGGAACTCACGGAATCGTCGCTCGCCGATGAAGCAGATGCCGGTGCTGTCCTTCTTCCGATGGTTGTGAAGACCTTCTTCCTCCGCCAGGGCACGCACGGCAGCTTTTTTCATTTCTCCCAGAGGGAAAAGACAGCGGGCCAGCTGAGCTCGAGGCACGGCCTGGAGAAAATAGGTTTGGTCCTTGTTGCTGTCGATGCCCTTGAGCAGCCGGAAGTCGTGCGCCTCCGGATCGTGGCTCAGGGCTGCGAAAGCGTCTGCTGCAGCGGGCGCGTCCCTGCGTTCACCGCCTCTTTCCACCCAGTAGCCGCGTGCATAGTGACCGGTGGCGATGAGGTCGGCTCCCAGGGCGGACGCATAGTCGACGAATTGTTTGAACTTGATTTCCCGGTTGCACAGAACATCGGGATTGGGCGTTCGGCCCAGACGATACTCACGCAGGAACTCTTCGAAAACGTTGTCCCAATACTCGGCGGCGAAGTTTGCGGTGTGAAGCTCGATATCCAGTTTCCCGCATACCCGCTCGGCGTCCTCCAGGTCCGCTATGGCCGTGCAGTACTCGGTACCGTCGTCCTCATCCCAGTTCTTCATGAACAGGCCCTGCACGTCGTAGCCCGCGCGTTTGAGCAGCAGCGCGCTTACAGACGAGTCT